>QHVJ01000069.1 GCA_003222275.1 Acidobacteriota bacterium
GGCTTTCCGCCGCGCCGAGGAAGCAGAGAGGTTGGCCAAGGGCAAGCTGGTCTACCAGGTGACCCTCTCCAACGACAAGGTCACCTTCCCCAGAAACCGCGCCAAGCTCAGCGATGACGCCAAGAAGCTGGTCGACGAGACCGTCGGCCCGGTCGTATCCGACAACCGCGGCGCCTACCTCGAGATCGAGGGCCACACCGACTCCACGGGGTCCACGTCCTACAACCGCAGGTTGGGCGAAGACCGCGCGCTGGCGGTGAGGGACTACCTGCACGACCACTATCAGATCGCCTTGAACCGGATGGCGGTGATCTCCTACGGCGCCGCAAAGCCGGTGGAGGACAACAAGACACGGGCCAACCGGGCCGTGAACCGACGAGTGGTGATCAGCGTTCTCGAGTGACGGTGCAGGCCGGCCGGGGTTCCCTTCCCCGGCCGGCCGGACTTCCCCCCCGTGGCGTCCACCTCAGAACACCCAGCCCGAAGCCCACCTGGCGCTAGGGTTGAGGCGGCGGCTCCGGCTCGGGCATGCCCTTGTGCTTCTTCTTCTTGAGCCAGTCGATGATGGGGAGGATGTTGTAGCCCCCGCCCGGCATCGGGTTCTGGATGTTGATGCCGCGGCCGTAGATCGACTGCTCGAAGTGGAAGTGCTCCCACCAATCGAACATCGCGACGTTGGGCTCGCGGCCGTGGACGTCGACGTGGGCCTCGAAGTGCGGCAGGGCGGGGACGACGAACTCGTTGCGGGGCAGGCTGAAGCCGGCGTACGGCCCCAGCTTGAGCTGGCTCTCCGGCACGGCGGGGGCGGGAGTCGGCGCCGGCTTGGGATCCTCGCCCGCGGCCGCGCCTGCGAGCCCGGCGAACACGATCGCGAGCGTCATGGCCGCCGGCGCCCACCGCCTCATGGCTTCACTCTAATCCGGGCTGGACTCGCTGCCAACCACGGGGCCGCGCTGGCGTGCGCGGTGCCGGCCCTCCGCGCCGCGCGCATCGACGCCGCGGTCGCCCTGCGCGACGAGTAGCTTCACAAAACTTCATGTGCCGGACACAGGCGCGAAATGGGCGCGGCCTACTTTGTCTTTCATGAGGCCGGGCCGGGGCCACGGCCGGAGGTGGAGGACGAGATGGAAGACCAGAAACAAGACGGCGAGGGCCAGAAGTCCGCGCGGCGGCGACGAATCCTGTACGCGCTGATGGGATCGGCCGCGCTGGCCGCGGCCGTGGCCGTCGCCGTGGGCGCCCAGCCGCTGCGGGCCGCCATCCAGGAAGGGGGAGGCTTCCACCGCCCGTGGAGAGGCGGCTGGAGCCATCACCGCATGACGCCGGAGGTGGCCAAGGAGCACGCGCAGATCGCGGCGAAGTGGGCGCTGCGTGGGATCGACGCGAACGAGGTGCAGCAGGAGAAGGTGAACAAGGTCCTGGGCGGCGCCATCGATGACCTGTTCCGTCTCAAGGAGCAGCATCAGGCCAACCGGGAGGCCTTCGCGGCCCAGCTCGGAGGGGCTTCGATCGACCGCGCCGCGCTGGAGGAGATCCGCAAGTCGGAGATGGCCCTGGCCGACGAGGCCTCGCGGCGCTTCGTGCAGGCGCTGGCCGACGTGGCCGAGGTCCTCACGCCCGAGCAGCGCCAGCAACTGCTCGACCACGTGCACCGGCACGGACGCTGATCCCGCGCGGCGAAGGGGGGGTCTGGGGGGCGCGGAGTGCCCCCCAGCTTGATGTGCTCACGCGGGATTCATTCCCGCGTGAGCCCCCCAGCTTGATGTGCTCACGCGGGATTCATTCCCGCGTGAGCGAAGACCCCGGCGGAGGATTTCTCCGCCGGGCGCAGTACCATCCTGACGATGGCGCCGCGCATCCTGATGATCGAAGACGACGAGCGGCTGGCCGCGATGGTGTCGGAGTACCTCGCGACGAGCGGTCTCCAGGTGACGGTGGCGCCGCGGGCCGATCGCGGCCTCTCGCTCCTCGCCAAGGGCGGCTTCGAGGCCGTGCTCCTCGACGTCATGCTGCCCGACGCCGACGGCTTCGAGGTCTGCCGCCGCATCCGGGCCGGCTCGGACGTGCCCGTGCTCATGCTCACCGCGCGCGGCGACGACACGGACCGCATCGTCGGCCTCGAGCTGGGCGCCGACGACTATCTGCCCAAGCCCTTCAACCCGCGCGAGCTGCTCGCGCGCCTGCGGGCGATCCTGCGGCGGCGCGCCGCCGGTCCCGAGCGCCGGGCCGTCCTTCGCTTCGGCCGCCTGGAGATCGACCGCGAAGCGCGCCGGGTCCGCCTCGACGGGCGCGACCGCTCGCTGACCAGCCACCAGTTCGACCTCCTGGTGGCGCTGGCGGAGAGCGCCGGCCGCGTCCTCTCCCGCGATTCGCTCATGGAGCGCGTGCGGGGCGACGCCCTCGAAGCCTACGACCGGAGCATCGACGTCCACATCTCGCGGATCCGGGTGGCCATCGAGGACGACGTGCGCCACCCGCGGCGGATCGTCACCGTGCGCGGCGCGGGTTACGTATTCGCCCGCGCGCAGGACGAGTAGCGTGGCGAGACGCTGATGCGGCGCCTCTATCTCCAGGTCTACGTCGCCTTCGTGGCCATCCTCGCGGTGTTCGCGGCCCTGACCGCCACCTTGTGGCACTTGCGGGGACCCAGCCCCCAGGATCAGCAGTTGCTCGAGGGGGCGGCGGCGGTCGTCGCGGAACGGCTGCCGTCCGGCTCCCGCGCCGAGCAGGAGGCGTCGCTGCGCGGGCTGGCCGCTCCGCTTCGGCTGAACCTCTCTCTGTGGAGCGCCGACGGGCAGCCCCTGGCCTCCGCCGGCGAGCCGCTTCCCTTTCCGGGCCGCAACCGGGACGAGAGCGGGTGGATGTCCGCCCGCGGCGGTCCGGTCGGGTTCCTGCGCCTGCCCGACGGCCGCTGGCTCGTCGCGCGCCAGAAGCATCGGCGGGTGGAGCACGTCGGGTTGCTGGCCGTTCTCGCCGCCCTGGCGGTGGCGGTGGCCATCGGCGCCTATCCCGTCGCCCGGCGGCTGACGCGCCGGCTGGAGCGGCTGCGGGCGGGGGTGGAGGGCCTGGGGGCGGGCGACTTCCACGCCCGCGTGCCCGTGGAAGGCCGCGACGAGGTGGCGGTCCTGGCCCAGACCTTCAATCGCGCGGCCGACCGGATCGAGGCCCTGGTGGGCGCGCAGCGTACCCTGCTCGCGAGCGCGTCGCACGAGCTGCGCTCGCCGCTGGCCCGCATCCGGGTGGCGCTCGAGCTCATGGGGGCGGGGAGACCCGACCTCCGCGACCCTGTCGCGCGCGACATCGCGGAGCTCGACGACCTGATCGGCGAGCTGCTGCTCGCCAGCCGCCTGGAGACGGTGGAGCAGCTCGAGCACAGCGAGGAAGTGGACCTGCTCGGCCTGGTGGCCGAGGAGGCGGCGCGCGCGCAGGCGGCGGTGTCGGGCCAGGCGGTGGTCATTCGGGGCGACGCCAAGCTGCTGCGCCGTCTCGTGCGCAACCTGCTCGAGAACGCGGTCCGGCACGGCGCGGCGCCGGTGGAGGCCTTCGTGGAGGCCGCCGGCGGCGGGGCGCGGCTGCGCGTCTGCGACCGCGGCCCGGGCGTCCCGGAGCCCGAGCGCGAGCGCATCTTCGCGCCCTTCTACCGGCCGTCCTCGCGCCCGCCCGGGGCGGCCGGCTCCGGGCTCGGCCTCGCCCTCGTGCGTCAGATCGCGCGCCGGCACGGCGGCGAGGCGCGCTACGTCGCGCGCGAGGGCGGCGGAAGCTGCTTCGAGGTGGAGCTGCCTTCAGTGCGAGGGAGATAGCACCAGGCGCCCGGCCACGCGCCGCTTCTCCAGGCGGTCGTGGGCGCGCGCGGCATCGCTCAGCGGCAGCACCTCGGAAACCCACGGGCGGATGGTGCGGCTCGCCACCAGACGGAACGCCTCCTCCAGCTCCGAGAACGTGGTCGCGTAGGCGCCGAGGATCTCCAGCTCCTTGACGATCACGAGCCCGGGGTTGATCTCGACGGAGGCCGTCTTCAGGTTGCCGACGACCACCAGCCGGCCACCGGGGGCGAGGGCCTTCAGCGTTTCCGCGAAGGTCAGGCTGCCGACGATCTCGATGGCCACCTGCGCTCCCTCGCCGCCGGTACGCCGGCGGGCCTCGGAGGCGAAGCGCAGATCGGGGGAGACGATCACCTCGTGCGCGCCCGCCGCCTGCAGCGCCGCCGCTTTCTCCGCGGTCGACGTGACCGCGAGCACGCGGGCACCGTCGTGGCGGGCGAGCTGCACGGCCTGCAGGCCCACGCCGCCGGTGGCGCCCGTGATGAGGACCGTCTCGCCCGCGGTAATGCGGCCGCGGGTGCGCACGCAGTGCACGGCGGTGCCGGTGGTGCAGCAGGTGGTCGCCGCCACTTCCCAGGGCAGGCCGTGGGGCACCCGGCCGAGGCCGGCCACCGGCGCCGTCATGTAAGCGGCGTAGCCGCCGGGAATCTCCTCGCCGAAGAAGCGCGCATCGCGCTTGCAGAGGCTGCGCCGGCCGGCCTGGCAATACGAGCATTCACCGCAGGAGAGGCGCTGCAGCGTGGCCGCGCGGTCGCCGATCACCCATCCCGTCACGCCGTCACCGACCGCGACGACCTCGCCGGCCGCCTCGTGGCCGAGGATCGCCGGCACCTTCGTCCGGGGGAGGTTGCCGCGCCGGTTGATGACGTCGTGGAAGCACACGCCGCAGGCCTTGACCTGTAGCAGCACCTCGCCGTGGCCGGGTGTCGGGTCGGGGACGACCTCCGGCTTCAGGTTGTCGGGATCGCCGAACGCCCTCAACACCACCGCCTGCATCAGTCCTCCCTAGAAACGGCAACGGATTCAACGCAGAGGCCGCAGAGAACACGCAGAGACCGCGGAGACCAGAACGGACGACGAAGTATTCGTTGGCTTCTCATGTCCTCTGCGGCCTCGGCGGACCCTCTGCGGCCTCTGCGTGGAAAAGCAAGCTAGCCGACCAGCCTTTCGCGGAGGCCGTCGGCGTCGATGGTCCGGATCGCCCGCACGTACTCCGCGGAGGGGGCCGGTGTCACCGGCAGCGGGTCCGCGACCGCGTGCTCGAAGCCGGTGCGGTCGGAGATCGTTTCCTCGCTCGCCCACGGATGGCGGGCGACGAGCCGCGCGCCTTCGACGCCCAGCTCGAACACGCCGAGGTCCGTGATGAGCCGCGTCCGGCGCCCGGGATCGGTGGTCGAGGCCACCTGGACCCTGTCCACGAGGTTGCGACGCGACTGCTTGCCCACCACCAGCACCGGCCGCTGCACCCACCGCCGGAGCGTGGCCGCGCCCGCGACCCCGGGGAACTTCACCTTCGGCCGGTCGAGCGTGCCGGCGGCGGTGAGGTTGGTGTCGCCACGGCCGTCCACCTCCGCCGCGCCGAAGAACATCAGGTCCACGCGCCCGCGACGCGCGTGATCGAACAGGTCGGGGATCGTCACCTCGCCCGCGCGCCCGTCGAGGTACGCGAGGTCCTCCGAGGAGAGCCGCAGGCGCGTGATCTCCGGATCGAGCGCGCCGACGCAGGCGAGATAGCGAAGGTTGGGGGCGTGGGTGGAGCGCGCCACCGCGATGGCGAGGATGGCCAGCGGCGAGGCGACGCCGGTGGCGACGACCGCGCCGTCCGCGATCTCGCGGGCCATGGCCGCCACCACCGTCTCCGCCCGGGTGGGCATGGACTCGGCCAGCATTACGCCACCTCCTTCGCCGCCGCCCGGGCCAAGTCGGCCTGGCGCCGCGGCACGCGGACCGTGGTGTCGAGGTACTCGCCCTCGCGCGAGTCCTCGGCCAGGTCCAGGTAGCGGCCGAGGTGGGCCTCGTCCGCGGGATAGAGCCCCGCGCAACCACTGGGCCACGCGCCGCACGGCTCGTCGACCACGAGGTCCACCATGAAGCCGGGGATCGTGGCCCGCGGCACGCGCGCAACCCGCTCCTCGGCGGTGGCGATGACGCGCTTCGCGGCCCCCGCGACCAGCACGTCGGTCGTCGGGTCCTCGATCCACAGGTTGCCGTCCTCGTCCGCGGCGCGGGCGTGGACGAGCGCCACGTCGGGATGGAAGGCGCGCTCCACGTGGACGGCCTCGCCCGTGAACGGGTCGGTGACCTGCGGCAGGGGATCGCGCGCGCCGAGCGCGGAGCAGTCGAAGTCGGGAACGGGCAGGAAGGGAAGGCCCATCGACGCGGCGCGGAAGCGCTGCACGAGCCGGTAGCCGTCGTGCTCGCCCCACGCGATCGTGCCCGCCTCGACCGCGCGCTTCAGGCACGGCATGGAGCGCACGCGCCCGTCGAGGGTGATCGCGGTGAACAGGAAGTCCACGCGCGACGCGGCCCCGGCCGCCACCAGCAGCTCGGAGGGAAGCGGGTTGGGCAGCGACAGGACGTGCAGGTTCTTCCGTCCCGCCCGTACGAGCGCGAAGACGAGAGCCATCGGAGCCCGGCCGAGCATGAAGCCGCCGGGCACGATGGAGGCGCCGTCGGGGACGGAGGCGGCCGCCTCCTCCAGGCTCGTCCAGCGGGCGCGGCTCACGACGCCTTCCTCCGCGGCAGGATGGGACGGAACTTGTAGCCGTAGACGAGGTAGCCCTGGGCGCCGTGCTCCTGGATGCGCCGCGTCACCATCTCCACGGGCAGGCCGATCATCACGTCCTCGGGGTCGACGTCGGTGAGCTGGGCGGTGAGGAGGAGGCCTTCCTCGAGCTGGACGAGCGCGACGAGGTAGGGCGAGGCGAAGCCGCGCGGGGCCGGACCCACCTCCGCGTGCGAGTAGACCGTACCGCGGCCGGAGAGACGGTGCGGCTCGAGCGTCCGCGCGCGGCAGATGCGGCACGTGGTGCGCGCGGGGAACTGCACGGCCTGGCACGAGGTGCAGCGCTGTCCTTCGAGCCGGTAGTAGGCCGATCGCAGGCGGTGATAGCGGGCGAGATCCATTTGTCTCAAGCCTCGAGAATGTGGGTCACGGCCACCGAGCCGTGCCCGCCGACGGACTGCGCGAGGGCGCGGCGCGCGCCCTTGACCTGGTTCTCTCCCCCCTCGCCTCGAAGCTGGAGGGCGGCTTCGACGATCTGGTACGCGCCGCTCGCCCCCACCGGGTGGCCCCGGGCCTTCAGCCCGCCGAAGGTCGAGATGGGGATGCAGCCGCCGGGGGCGATGCAGCCTTCGGCGGCCAGGCGCAGCGCTTCGCCTCGCTTGGCGAAGCCGCACGCCTCGAGCGAGAGCGCGGTGATGATGGTGAACGCGTCGTGCGCCTCGAAGAGGTCCATGTCCTTCGGGCCGCGGCCGGCGGCGGCGTAGGCCTTCTGGGCCGACACCGCAGCCGCGCTCAGCGTCAGCACGTCGGAGCGGGCCGCGAGCGCGATCGTGTCGGTGGCCACCGACGCCGCCGCGATGCGCACGGGCTTGTGGTGCGCGCGCAACGCCTCTTGGCTGCAGACGACGACCGCCGCCGCCCCGTCGCACACCGGGGCCGCGTCGAAGATCCCGATGGGGGAAGCGACGAGCGCGGAGCGCCCGAACTGCTCGGCGCTGATCGGCTCGCGGAACATCGCGTTGCCGTTGGTGGCGGCGTTGGCGTGGGCCACGACCGCGAAGGGCGCGAAGGCTTCGCGCGGGGCGCCCGTCTCGTGCATGTAACGGCGCATGAGGAGGGCGGAGAGCGCCACGAAGCTCATGCCGTGGCTGGCCTCGTAGTCCTGGTCGGCCGCGGTGGCGAGGCCGGCGATGATCCCGTCGGGGGCGCCGTCGGTCATCTTCTCGACGCCCGCCGCCACCGCCACGTCGCAGGCGCCCGCAGCCACGGCGAGCGCCGCCGCCCGCACCGCCGCGCCGCCCGAGGCGCACGCGGCTTCGATCTTCAACGCCTCCACGGGAAGCAGGCCGGCGGCGTCGGCGACGAGGGTGGCCACGTTCTCCTGGCCGTTGACGCACCCGCCGAGCATGTTGCCGACGTAGAGCGCGCCCGCCGTCTCGAACCCGGCGTCGTCGAGTGCCGCCCGGACGGCCTCCGCGCCCAGCTCGCGCAGGCCCCGGTCCCAGTGCTCGCCCACCGGGGTCTGGCCCACGCCGACGATGAAGGCGTCCCTCATCCCCGGCGCACCTTTCCCCGCAGCTGAAGGTAGCGACCGTAGCCGTCCACCACCTGGCGACGGTCGAGATAGTCGGCGACCGCCGCCCCCGCGCGCCGCGCCTCGATGCGGCCGGTCACGCGGAAGGCGAAGGCGTCGCTGCCCGCGCCCGAGCCGTAGGAGCAGAAGAAGATGCGGTCGCCGGGCCGCGCGACGTCGAGCACCGCGGCGAGGCCGAGGAGCGACGAGCCCGCGTACGCGTTGCCCATCCGCCGCGCCACGAGGCCCGTGTCGATCTGCGCGGGCGTGAAGCCCAGCTCGGAGGCGACCTTCTCCACGAACTTCGGCACCGGCTGATGGAAGACGGCGTGGGCAAAGTCCTCCGGGCCCGCGCCCACGTCTTCGAGGAGGCGGCGCGAAGCGGCCCGCGTGTGGCGGAAGTACGAGGGCTCGCCGGTGAAGCGTCCACCGTGCTCGGGATAGGCGGCGCCCTCGCGGCGGAAGAAATCGGGCGTGTCGGTGACGTGGGAGACGGAGGCCTCGACCACCGCGAGCGCGTCCTCGGCCGCGGCGAAGAGGTACGCGGCGCCGCCACAGCCGGCCGTGTACTCGAGCGCGTCTCCCGGCTTGCTCTGGGCGGTGTCCATGCCGATGGCGAGGGCGGCCTCGACCATGCCCGAGCCCACGAACGCCACCGCCGCCTGCATCGCCTCGCTCCCCGCCTTGCACGCGAACTCCATGTCCGCGGCGACGACGTGGGGAGTGATGCCGAGCGCCTCGGCCACGATCGTCGCCGAGGGCTTCACCGCGTAGGGCTTCGACTCGGTGCCGACCCACACCGCGCCGATGCGCTCGAGCTCGGTGCCCGCGCGGTCGAGGGCGGTGCGGGCGGCCTCGATCGACATCGTCACCACGTCTTCGTCGGGCCCGGGAACCGACTTCTCGGCCACCGCGGGCGCGATCGCGCCGCGGGGACGCCACGCGTTCGAGATGTCGGACGTGCGCACGCGGAGGCGGGGCACGTAGGCGCCGTAGCCGGCGATGCCGACGGGCTGGGCCGACCTCACGCGGGTTTCCGCTTGCCCCCTGCCCGCGCCGGCTTCCGCAGTGGCGGCGGAGGCGACGCCTGGAGGGGGCCGAAGAGCAGGTCCTGCATCTCGCGCACGAGGGTGGGGGCGTCGATGGCGCCGTCGGGGCGGAACCACTTGTAGATCCAGAGCACCATGCCGAGGAAGGCGAACGCCGCCACCGTGGGGTTCGCGGGGCGGATCTGGCCGTCGCGCATCGCCTCCGCGAACGACGTCTCGAGGAACTTCACGTATCGCTTCTTGCGCGCGTTGATCTGCGCGCGGGCGTCGCCGGTGAGGGTGGCGTGCTCGTGGAGGATGATCGTGACCTCCTTGCTCCAGCCGTGGGTCACGAGCAGGATGTTCTTCTCCATGCACGCCTTCAGCCGCTCCAGGGGATCGGCGATGGGCAGGACCTGGTTCAGGACCTGCTCCTCGAAGACGTCCATCCCGTAGTTCTGGATCTCGAGGAGCAGGTGCTCCTTGCTGCGGATGTGGTGGTAGAGGCCCGCTTTCGTGAGCCCGCAGGCCTCGGCGATGTCCTGGATCGACGCGCCCTCGTACCCGCGCTCGCAGATGACGCGCGCCGCCGTCTCGAGGATCGCGCGGTGGCGGTCCCTCGGGTCGTCCGAGCCCTTCCGCGCCTCGCGTCCCGGCCGTCGCGCAGACATCTGTGCCTTGTCCATGCTTGTTCCCCTGGGTTTCGAACGTGGAATGTATGACCTACCGAGCGGTCGGTAGTATCACGGTCGGGCGCGCGGTGTCAAGCGAACAGATCGGGGCCCGGACCGGCGCTTGACACTCCGCCGCCCGCGGTTGTTGCATACGCCGATGCCCTGGATCCGCGCGGCGCCGTAGTGCGAGGCTCCCGGCTCTCCCTCCTCTTCCGGGCCGCGCTCGCCCTCGTCGTGGCCCTCCTCGTCCTCGCCGTCCTGCGCTGGGCGCCCGTCTACGCCGAGCCACCGTTTCCGGTACGCGCGCTGCCGCTGGCGGGGCCGGCGGTCGTCCTCGCCGTGCTCGTCGCGCTCACGGCGCGTGAGCGGCCCTCGCGTCCGCTGCGCCCTTTCCTCATCGCGCTCCTCGCGTGCTCGGCCGCGCTCGTCCTGCTCGTCGCTTTGCGGCCCGCGGCGGGCCT
The DNA here is from genome assembly GCA_003222275.1 of Acidobacteriota bacterium. Lineage (GTDB taxonomy): Bacteria > Acidobacteriota > Vicinamibacteria > Fen-336 > Fen-336 > AA32. Next base: position 10,283 of record QHVJ01000069.1, read on the forward strand.
GCCGGCCGAGGTGTCCGATTCCTCGACGGTCGTCGGCCGCCTGCCTGCGGGACCCGTCGAGGTGAGCGGACCGCGGTTGCGGGAGCTGCCTCCGGTGCGGCGCTGGACGTTCCGGTGGGCGGGGCCGCTGCGTGTGGACGAGGCGGGAAGGTACCGCCTGTGGGTGGCGGGCCGCGGGCGCGTGGAGGTGAGCCTCGACGGACGGCCCGCGCTCGTCGCGGAGGGCGATCCGCTGAAGGCCGGGGCGGAGCTCGGCCTCTCGGCGGGGGAGCATCCGCTCGAGGTGGTCCTCCACCGGACGGGGCCCGGGCCGCGCCTGCGCCTCGGCTGGTCGCACGGTGGCAGCGACGAGCTGATCCCACCGAGGCGTCTCGGCGCGCGAACGTTCAGGATCGGCTGGCGCCTCACCGACCTGCTCGCGCTCGCGGTCGCCGCGCTGGCCGGTGCGGTCGTCTTCATCGCGCCGTGGGAGCGGCCCCGCGCGCTGCCCGCGCCGGCGCCGGTCACGCGGCGTGAGGTCGTCCTCTCGCTCGCCGGCCACGCCGTTCTCGTGGCGCTGATGAGCTGGCCTCTCGTCCTCGACCTCGCCCACACCGGGGTGATGGACAGGCCGGACGGCCGTCTCAACGCGTGGATCCTCGCCTGGGACGTCCACGCGCTGCGGCACGAGCCGATGCGCCTCTTCCAGGCGCCGATCTTCCATCCGCTGCCCGACACGCTCGCGTTCTCCGAGAACCTCGTCCTGCCCGCGGCGCTGTCGGCGCCCTTCCAGATCCTGGGCGGCCCCGTTCTCGGCTACAACCTGATCCTGCTCCTGAGCATGATCGTCTCCGGCCTCGGCGCCCAGCTCCTCGTCCGGCGTGTGAGCGGCGACCGCTTCGCCGCGTTCGTCGCCGGTGCAATGTTCGCGGTGGGAGCCCACCGGTGGATCCGTCTCGCGCATCTTCATGCCCAGGTGACGCTCTTCCTTCCGTTCGCGCTGCTCGCCTTCGACCGCTTCTGGGCGAAGCGGACGGCGCCGCGCGCGCTCCTCGTGGGCCTGATGCTCGCGTTGCAGGCGCTGTCGTCGATCTATCTCGGCGCGGTCACCGCCCTCGCGCTGGCCTCCGCGGTCGTCGCCGGCCTGTTCGCGGGCCTGAGGGCGCGCGACCTGCTTCCCCTCGCCGCCGGCGGCGCGCTCGCCGCGCTGATCCTCTGGCCCGTGGCCCGCCCATACATGAGGATGCGCTCGTTCTACGGCGTGGAGTGGTCGGTGGCCGACGTGGCGACCTACGCCACGACCCTGGAGTCGTACGCGGCGTCCGGAACGCGACTCTACGGCCCGATCGGGCAGCGGCACCTCGACCCCGAGCGCGTGCAGGACACGCTGTTTCCGGGGCTCACGGTCGTGGTGCTGGGCCTGGCGGGCCTCGCCGTAGCGCCACCGCGGTACCGGGCCGTCGCCGTCGTGGGCTCGGCGCTCGCCATCCTCGTCTCGCTCGGTCCCCAGACCCCGGTCTACCGTTTCCTCCATGAGAACCTCGTCTTCGTGCGCGGCTTGCGCGCGCTGTCACGCTTCTCGTTGCTGCCCGTGCTGTGTCTGGACGTGCTCGCGGGCATCGCCCTCTCGGGCCGTCGCCACGTGCTGGCCGTGGCCGCGCTGGCCTTGCTGCTGATCGAATCGACCAACGTCCCGATCCGGTACGCGGCGTACGCAGGCCCGCCGGAGTGGGAGCGATGGCTCGCCGGCCGGCCCGGCGCCGTGGCCGTGCTGCCGCTCGGCGAAGGCGACACGCAGGCGATGCTCGACGGCACCGCCCACTTCCGGCCCCTCGTCAACGGCGATTCCGGCTTCGTGCCCCGGCCCTACACGCGCACGATGGAGCTGCTGCAGGAGCCGCTGGCCGAGGACGCGCTGCGGTTGCTCAGGGCCGTGGGCGTCCGCGACGTCGTCGCGCGGTCGGACGAGGCGCTCCCGCTCCAGGCCCGCTTCGCCGAGGAGCGGATCTACGCGGTGCCGGCGGGCCCGGCGGCGACGGCGGTCTCGCCCGGCCCCGCCGCGCCCACGCTCTGGTCCGCGGACGGCATCACGCTCGATCTGGGCGCGGCGCGACCCGTGGAGCGTATCGCTTTCGAGGTGAGCGAGGCGGACTGGGTCCCGCGGCCGCGCGTGTCGGTGTCGATCGACAACCGGACGTGGACGGAGGTCGAGGCCACCGCCAGCCTGGCCGACGCGACGCTGTCGCTGATGAAGGACCCGCGCCACGGGCAGGGCGAGGTGAGCTTTGCCCCCCAGCAGGCCCGCTACTTCCGGCTCGATCCCCGCCTGCCTGCGCGCCCGGGGCCGCTTCAGGCCAGGTGAACGTCGTTCACGGCCTCCTTTCCTTCTCGTGAGAGATGTAACCGCGGACCTGCTCCTCCAGCACGGGCAGCGGAACGGGCCCGTTCGCCAGGATCGCATCGTGGAAGCCGCGCACGTCGAACCGCTCGCCCAGATCTTTCTCAGCGATGCGCCGCAGCTCGCGGATCTTCAGCTCGCCCATCTTGTAGCCGAGCGCCTGGCCCGGCCACGAGATGTAGCGGTCGGTCTCGGTGCGGACCTCGTGGAGCGAGAGGGCGGTGTTGGCGGCCAGGAAGTCCATCGCCTTCTCGCGTGACCAGCCGAGGGCGTGCAGGCCCGTGTCGACGACGAGCCGGCACGCCCGCCACATCTCATAGGTGAGGCGGCCGAAATTGCTGTAGGGGTCCTGATAGAAGCCCGCCTCGAGGCCGAGGTGCTCCGAGTAGAGGCCCCAGCCCTCGACGAACGCGCCCACTCCCGCGGCGCGGCGGAACGGCGGCACGCCCTCCATCTCCTGCTGGAGCGCGATCTGGAGGTGGTGGCCGGGGACGGCCTCGTGCAGCGTGAGGGCCTCCAGCACGTAGAGCGGACGACTCTCGAGCGCGTAGGTGTTGACCCAGTAGGTGCCCGCCCGAGTGCCGCCGACGGGGGCTTCCACGTAGCGGCCGCCCGTGTACTTGGGGGCGAGGTGCGCGGGCACGGGCTCGACGCCATAGGGCAGGCGCGGCAAGTGGCCGAACAGCGAGGGTAGCTTGCCATCCATCTTCTTGGCGATGAACGAAGCGTCCTTCAGCAGCTCCTCCGGCGTGCGCGCGTAGAAGCGGGGGTCCGTGCGCAGGAACTGGAGGAACGCAGGGAAGTCGCCCGCGAACCCGGTCTTGCGCATGACCTCCTGCATCTCGCCGTGGATCCGCTCCACCTCGGCGAGGCCGATCTTGTGGACCTCCTCCGGCGTGACGTCGAGGGTGGTGAAGTGACGCACGCGGTGCGCGTAGTACTCGCGCCCGCGGGGAAGGTCGGCGGCGGCGGTCGTGGTACGGGTCCTGGGCACATACTCGCCCATCATGAAGTCGAGGAAGGCGCGGTACCCCGCGACGGCACCGTCCATCACGGCGGAGCGGCCGTCGGCCATGAGCCGCGCCCGATCGGCCTCCGGCACGCCGGGGGGAAAGCTGCGGAAGGGCGCGTAGAACACGCTCTGGTCGGGATCGTCGACGACGTGGGTGCGGATGGTCACGTCGTAGCCGTCGAGCACCACCCGCGGGAGCGTGAAGCCGGTCCGGAGGCCCTCGCGCATGTTCGCGATCTGCTGCGCGACGTAGGCGGGGAACGCCCGGAGGCGGCCGATGTAGTTCCGGTAATCGAGGGTATTGGCGAACGTCGTGGAGCGGGGCAGCTCCGCGAACCCGGTATGAAAACCGGTGTCGGCGTTGATCGGAAGCTGCCAGTCGCCGAACTCGTGGTCCGCGACGTCGTCCTTCAGCTCGCGGGCGAGCATGTCGTAGCTGATGCGGTCCGCAACGTCGAGGCCGGCGCGGTCGATCGCCTGGAGACGCTGCAACGTCGACCGGCGGCGGTCCGCCGCGCGCTGGAGGTCGGCCGGCGCCGCCAAGGGGAGCCGGTCGTCGTATCGGTGGTCGCCGACAGCAGAAGCGAGCAGCGGCTCCTCCCGCAGCCTCGCTTCCCATTCCTCGTCGAGGAGCCGATGGAAATCGGCCGGCACCGAGAGCGCCGCCGCGAACAGGACCACATCGATCATCGTTGCCTCCCGCAAAGGCTCAGGAGCGAACCAGGCTCCTGGCCACGAACAACACGTTGGCCGGCCGCTCGGCCAGCCGCCGCATGTACCACGGGAACCAGTACGACCCGTAGCTGACCAGCACGCGCACCGTGTGGCCCGCCCGCGCGAGGCGCTGCTGCTGGGCCCGCTGGATGCCGTAGAGCAGGTGGAACTCCGCGGCGCGAGCCGGACGGCCGATGGCGGCGGCGTGGTCCACGATCGCACGCAGGATCCGCGGGTCGTGGGTCCCGAAGACGGCCCGCACGCCGGCCTTCCGGGCATCGTCGGCCAGCAGACGGTACGCGAGCGCGAGGTAATTGGCGTCGACGTCGCGCTTGCGCGGGAACGCGATCTCGGGCGGCTCGCGGTAGGCCCCTTTCACGAGGCGGATGCCGGCGCCGGTGGGAAGCAGCCGTTCCACGTCCGGCGCGGTGCGGAACAGGTACGCCTGCACGCAGACGCCGACGTTGGCGTGCTCGGCGCGCACGCGCCGGGTCAGGTCGAGCGTCGCGTCGACGTAGCGCGACTGCTCCATGTCGATCCACAGGAAGTTGCCGAGGGCCGCCGCCCGGCCGGCGAGCGCGCGCAGGTGCGCGAGACAGCGCTCCGGCTCGATGTCGAGGCCGAGCTGGGTGGGCTTGACCGAGATCTCCGCGGCGACGTTCGTTGCCCGTATGCGCTCGAGCGCGTCGAGGTAGTGGGCGGCGACCGCATCCGCTTCGGCGGCGTCCGAGACGCTCTCGCCCAGGCGCGTGAGGACGAGACCGATGCCGTCCTCCTTCAGCGCGGGGGCGGTGCCGAGCGCATCCTCCAGGCTCTCGCCCGGCATGAACCGGGAGACCGCCCGGCGGACGAAGGCGCGGCGCGTGGCCTGAGTGCGCAGCCAGCGGCTCTCGGACCCGGCCAGCAGCAGCGAGCGCATCAGGCCCATCGGCGTCGCGGAGATTCTAGAGTAGACTCCGGTTTTCGCAATCTCGAGGCTCCAATCCATGCTCTTGCAGATTCGACCCCCGGCCCCGAAAGAGGCCGATCTCACCACCGTCTACGACGCCATCGTCGTCGGCTCCGGTGCCGCCGGCGGCATGGCCGCGCACGTCCTCACGTCGCACGGCCTGAACGTCCTGCTGCTGGAAGCGGGCCGCAAGCTCGACATGGAGTCCGAGCTGAAGTCGATGGAGTGGCCCTACGACCACCCGCGCCGGGGCGAGATGCCCCGCGACGGGCACGCGATCACCCTCAACGAGTACACGGTGCGGCAGCCGCCGTACGCGAAGGACACGCCGTACAAGCACGTCTATTCGTACGTCCAGGGCTGGGGCGGGTCCGACTACAGCAAGAACATCGTGGTCGACGAGAAGGACCACCCCTACACGGGCACGAAGTACGCGTGGGTGCGCGCGCGGCTGCTCGGCGGCAAGACCGCCATCTGGGGCCGGCTCGCCCTGCGGCTCTCCGACTACGACTTCAAGGCCAAGACCCACGACGGCTACGGCGAGGATTGGCCCATCTCCTACGCCGACATCCAGCCCTACTACGACAAGGTCGACCTGTACCTCGGCATCGCCGGCCACAAGGAGAACCTGCCCCACCTGCCCGACAGCCTCTTCCAGCGCACCACGCGGCTCAACCCGTCGGAGGTGATGCTGCGGCAGAGCCTCAAGAAGATGAACCGCGTGCTCACGCCGTACCGCGCGGGCGTGACCACCGACGGCCTCAAGCACAACAAGTACCGGAGCAAGTGCTACGGCCGCGGCGCGTGCAACCGGCGGGCGGGAGGATGCGACATCCACGCCGCCTTCGACTCGCCGACGGGCCTCATCTATCCCGCCATGGACACCGGCCACCTCACGCTGCGCACCAACTCCACGGCCTACGAGGTGACCGTGGATCCGGCCACCGGCAAGGCGCGCGGCGTCGCCTTCGCCGACAGCCAGAGCGGCAAGCACTACGAGGCGAGAGGCAAGGCGGTCGTCGTGGCCGCGTCGACGCTGGAGTCGGCGCGGCTCCTGCTGCTGTCGAAGTCGAACGCCCACCCCAACGGCATCGGCAACTCGTCGGGCCACGTCGGCCACAACTTCTGCGAGCACGTGATGGGGCCGAGCATCCTCGGCCGGGTGAAGGACCTCGTGGGCAAGCCGCGCACGCTCGACGACGGCCGCCCCGGCGGCTTCTACATCCCGCGCTATCGCAACCTCGAGGACCGCCAGCCGAAGTTCCTCCGCGGCTACGGCTTCGAGGGCGGCGGAGGGACGGGCATGATCCCCGGCCGCGCGCTGTCCACCCCCGGCTTCGGGGCGGACTTCAAGAAGACCGTGCGCGACGAGGCGGGAGCCTTCGTCCACATGGGCGGCTTCGGCGAGGTGCTGCCGCGCTACGAGAGCTCGGTGTCGATCGATCCCGCGGTGAAGGACCGGTGGGGGATCCCGGTGCTGAAGTTCAACTACGCGTTCGGCGACAACGAGAAGCAGATGGCGCTCGACATGGCGGTCACGGGCAAGGAGATGTTCGAGGCCGCCGGGATCGAGGTCCTCCACGCGGACGCGGACGTTCTCACCGAGGGCTGGTCCATCCACGAGCTGGGGACCGCGCGCATGGGGAGCGATCCCAAGACGTCGGTCCTGAACCAGTTCCAGCAGTCGCACGACGTGAAGAACCTGTTCGTGGTGGACGGCAGCAGCCACGTCAGCGCCTCGTGCCAGAACCCGACGTGGACGATCATGGCCCTGGCCTGGCGCTCCTGCGATCACCTGGCCGACGAGCTGGGGAAGGGGAACCTGTGAAGCGCGAAGATCCGGCCGGTCTCACCCGCCGCGACGCGCTCAAGATCGCGGCCGGCGCCGCGCTCTCGGTGCCGGCGCTGTTCACGAGGGCGATGGCCGCGTCGGCGACCGCCCCGGCGGCGGCGGCGTCCGCGCCGCGCTTCTTCACCAAGGAGGAGCTCGCGCTCCTCGACGAGCTGGCCGAGACGATCATCCCCGCCGACGGCCACTCCCCCGGCGCGCGCGCGGCCAAGGTCGCCGGCTACATCGACGGCCGGCTCGCGGAAGCGTACCTGCCCGTGGAGGCGGACGTGCAGCAGCGCTGGCGCGACGGCCTGCGGCGCGTGGACGTGCTTTCGCAGGAGATGAACGGGGCGGCATTCCTGGCCGCGTCTTCGGAGAAGCGCGTCGCGGTCCTGACGCGCATGGCCGCGAGCGAGAAGGATCCCCAGACCGCCGAGGAGAAGTTCTTCCGCGAGCTCAAGGCAACCACGATCCTCGGCTACTACACGTCGGAGATCGGCATCCACCAGGAGATGGAGTACAAGGGCAATACGCTGCAGCAGGAGTACGCGGGGGAGGAGCCGACGTAGGGTGACCTCGCGGACGACGCGGGCGGTGGTCGCCGGGCTGAGCGCCGCCCTGCTGGGGGGCGGGACGGCCGGGGCCGCGCCGCCGCGGTCGCGCGAGCCGATCCTCCTCGACACGGATTTCCAGCTCTCCTCCCCGTCGGACGACGCGCTGGCGCTGCTGCTCGCGCTGCAATCGCCCGAGCTGGACGTGGTCGGCATCACCACGGTGGCGGGGAACGAGACCGTGGCGCGCGCGACCTCGGACGTGCTGCGCGTGCTGGAGATCGTGGGCCGCTCGGACATTCCCGTCTACCGCGGCGCCGGCCGGCCGCTGGCGCACGTCGCCGGGGCCTGGGAGCGGGCGAGCTACGGCCGATGGCACGCGGACGGTGAGGCGCCCCCGCCTCCTCCGGGCGGCTTCGCCCGGAAGAAGGCCGAAGCCGGCACCGCCGCCGACTTCCTGGTTCGGGCCGTGAGGGCGCGGCCGCGCGAGCTGACGATCGCCGCCATCGGGCCCCTCACCAACCTCGCCCTCGCGATGCGGCAGGACCCCGGCTTTGCCGCGGGGGTGAAGCGGCTCGTGATCATGGGCGGCGCCGTCGCGGCGTTGCCCGACGGCGCCGGCAACCAGACGCCGAACGCGGAGTTCAACTTCTGGGTGGATCCCGAAGCCGCGCAGATCGTGCTGCGATCCGCGGCCGCGATCCAGCTCACTCCGCTGAACCCGTGCCGCAAGACGAACCTCACGCAGTCGTGGTACGAGCGCATCGTGTCTGTCGAGACGCCGGTGACGGGCCTCGTCCGCGACATCCTCGGTCCGCAGTTCGCGGCGGACGCCCGGCGGCGGGTGAGCATGTACGACGAGGTCGCGATCGGCAGCCTGATCGACCCGACCCTGGTCAAGACCCGCGAGCTGTACGTGGACGTCGACGTCCACCACGGGATCGACTACGGCGTCTCGGTCGGCGGCGACGAGCGCTGGCCGGGCGCGGAGGCCGCGCGCCGGATGCCGGTCCAGTACGACCTCGACTGGCCGCGGTTCGCGGAGCTGCTCGTCCAGCGGCTGACGGCGCCCCCCCGCGCGCTGAGCGCGCTCAGGCTCTCTGCCGGCGGAAGATCTCCTGCACCGCCTGGATCGTGTCCGCCTCGCTCGCGGGCTTGTCGGGGCGGTAGGCCTTCACGCGCGCGAAGCGCAGGGCGAGGCCGGCCGGATAACGCGGCGACTCCTGCACGTCGCTGAAGGCGATCTCGGCCACCAGCTCGGGCCGGACGTACACGGTGAACTCGTCGCGCGAAACCTCGAGCGAGAGGAGCTTCTCCGTCTGCCAGCGCAGCATCTCGTCGGTGAGCCCCTTGAACGTCTTGCCGAGCATCACGAACTGCCCGGTCTCCGGATCACGGGCGCCGAGGTGGAGGTTGGAGAGCCAGCCCCGGCGCCGCCCGCTGCCGTGCTCCACGGCCAGGACGACGAGATCGAGGGTGTGGGCCGACTTGAGCTTCAGCCAGTGGAAGCCGCGATGGCCCGCGGCGTAGGGCGCGGTGAGCGACTTGGCCATCAGGCCCTCGTGTCCCTCCGCCAGCGCCTGGCCGAAAAAGCGTGCGGCTTCGTCGGCGGCGCCGGTGTGGATCCGGGGCAGCACCGCGCCCGCGGGCACGGTGCGCGCCAGGCGCTCGATCCGCTCCGCGTAGGGCACCGCGACGAGCGATCCTTCTCCTTCGAGGAAGAGGCAATCGAAGAAGAACGACGACAGCGGCACCGCGATCCGGCCGGCCTCGACGTCCCTCGACCGTCCGATGCGGCTCATCGTGAGCTGGAACGGGTGCGGCCGGCCGTCCGGGCGCAGCGCGATCGTTTCTCCCTCCAGCACCGCCTCGCGGGCGGGCAGCGCCCGCGCGAAGTCGACGACCTCGGGCACCCGCGCGGTCACGTCCTGGAGATGGCGGGTGAACACGCGCACCTCGTCGCCGGCCTTGTGGAGCTGGATGCGCGCGCCGTCGAGCTTGTACTCGAAGGCCGCCGGCCCCAGCCGCTCGAGCGCGGCCTCGACGTCGTCGGCGGTGCTCGCCAGCATGGGCGCGACGGGTGAGAGCAGCCGGAGCGAGAAGCGGCCGAGGCCGGCCGCGCCGTCCTCGAGCGCGGCCCGCGCCACCTCGCCGACGCTGCCGGAGTACATCGCGGCCTGCCGCACGCTCGACGCCGGCAGTCCCGAGGCTCGCGCGATCGCCTCGAGCAGCAGGCCCTCGAGCGCGCCCTGCCGCAGCTCGCCCGTCAGCAGCTCGATGAGGAAGCGCCGCTCCTCGGCGTCGGCGCGGGCGAAGAGGGCGCGCAGGGCCTGCATCCTCCGCTCGCCCGATCCGGCGCCGCGCTCGCCCGCGACGGCCTCGCACAGCCCGTCGACGTCGGCGAGCGTGAGCCGTTCGCCGGCATCCGCGGCGGGCGCTTCCGGCACCGCCGACTGCAGCGTCCTCCACCCGAGGCCGATGCGCCCCTGCGGGAGCGTGCCGGTCAGGTAGAGCGCGGCCAGCTCCGTCTCGCGGCCGTGCGTCGCCCGCAGGATGTCGGCGAGCCGCGCGACCTTCTCGGTCTTTCGCGTCGTGGCACGGACGCGGCCCACGCCCTCGACGAGGAAGGAGAGGAGCATCGACCCGGAGCGTAGCACCGCGGAAGGGGCCGACGGGGGCAAGGGGGCGCGACCGCGCCCCCTTGCCGTAGAACGACGGTGCTCTAACGCCGGGCGGACAGGAACAGCCGGAGCACGTACCAGAACATCAGCGCCACCGAGGCGAACAGCTCGAGGGCGGCGGCCACGTAACGGTCCTCGGGGTAGTGATGCAGCACCTTCGAGGTGTCGTAGAGGATCGCTGCGCCGGCCAGACCGACCATCATCACCGAGAAGACCGATCCCAGCGTGAAGCCGAACACGGTGGCGGCCACGATCAGGATCAGCACGACCGCGAAGGCCCACCGCAGGATGCCGCCCAGGAACGAGAGGTCCTGCCGCGTCCAGAACACCATCCCCGTGAGCAGGCCGAAGCCCACCAGCGTGAGCAGGGCCGCGCTGCCGATCGCCCCCGGCGCGTAGTACTCGGCGATGAACAGCAGGGGCACGAACACGATCGCCTCGGCGACGACGTACACGCCGAGCGCCATGTATTGGGCGGGGAGCGAGGTGGTGCGATGGGCCACGTGGCTGGCGAGCCAGCTCACGATCACGAAGCTGCCCAGCACCAGCAGCCACGACGTGCCGAGCATCCCGATGGCGATGACCCGGGCGAGGCCGGTGACGAACAGGAAGGCCTCGATGAGCGTGAAGGCCACGATCGCGGCGTACAGGTGAAGGTAGGTGCGGACGAGGAAGCCGGAGCGGGCTTCGGCTCCCAGCGTGGCGACCGGGATTGCGGCCGCGACCGATTCCTGCCGGCGCGGATCCCTGGCGCCGCTCACTTGCTCACCTTGAAGTACGACGCCCCCCGGTGCAGCACCCCGAACACGACGCGCTGGCCCATCTGCGGGCTCCTTTCATTCCTAACGAGCCTTTCATGGCCCCTCTTCTTTCGGCGGCGAGGGCGCGCCCCCCGCAGGGTGGGTGCCGAAAAAAGTGCAAGAGACTAGACCGATAGCGCAAGTTCCCGCGTGCGCGCGCTCACCCTAGACGATGCGGCGTCCACGGACTTCCTCCTCCGCCGCCGAAGACGTCAGGGATCAGCCACTTGCCGCATTGTGACGCGAGCCACCGTTCGACGGGGTGCGTCGACGATCTCCTCCGGCGCCAGTGTCCGGCGCGCGAAGCGCAGCGTCTCCTCAGCCGTCTCGCGGCGGATTCATTCCGACGCGAGACGTTTGGTGACGACGAGCGCGGAGCGAAGCGCGCCGCATTCGGACTACGATCCGCATTCGTATCTTCAGATGCAGCCCAGGAAATCGAGGAGCGCCTGCTGGTCCGCAGGACTCAGCGCCTGGAACGCGTCGACGGCGCTCGCCGCCTGGCCGCCGTGCGCCAGGATCGCCTCCCCGATCGTGTGGGCGCGGCCGTCGTGCAGGAAGTGCGCGCGCTCCGACACCCGCCACAGCGGCATGGTCCGGAACTCGCTGCCCGTCGTCGATCCCTGCCCGAACTCGGCCAGGCCGGCGCCCATGTCGTGCAGAAGCAGGTCCGAGTAGAGCCGCACGGGCCGCTGCGAGGCCGCGGGCGACCCGGGACCCGGCATCGAGGGCGTGTGGCACGCCGCGCAGCCGACCGCCGCGAACATCGCCGCTCCCGCCGAGCCGAGGCAGGCGGCGCTAGGCGCCGCGGGGTCGATCGTGTCGAGGAAGGCGACGAGCGAAGTGAGCGGCACGCCGTCGGCCTCGGGCGAACCCTTCCTCCCGCCGCAGCCGTTCACGAGGTCGTGTGGTTGGAGCGGGTTCGTCAGACCCAGCTCGTCCCTCTGCGCCTCGGCCATGAACTCGACGAGCGTCGCGGTCTGCGCCTTCCAGCCGAAGCGGCCGATGCGGCCATCCGGCAGCACGTTCGCGCGGCCCCGCACCGCTGGGGGCTGCGCCGCCTGCACCTTGAGGATCTCGCGGTCCAGGATGTTGTCGATGAGAGAGGTGCCGTGCAGGGTCATCGCGCTGCGGACGAAGGTGGCGTTGGCGCTGGGCGGGGCACCGGTGGGCAGGTCACAGGTGACGCCCAGCTCGGCGATCGAATGCTGGCGCACCGTTCGACCCGTTCCGCCGTCGACTCGCCCGACGCGGACGACAAAGCTGTCGGCGCTGGTTCCCTGGCTCCCCCCGGCGTGGCAGCCGTTGCACGACCGGGCGTTGAAGAGCGGCCCGAGCCGCTGATCCGGCTCGAGCGCGTACGAGAAGAGGAAGGTGCCCTGCGCGATCGCTCCCTCGGCGCCCGCGGCGGCGGCGTCCGCCATCAGCGACGGCGTGACCTCGCCGGCGGCGAACGCCGGCATCTGGAGGACGGTGCCCTGGCCGCCGGGCGTGGTCGCGGTCACCCAGATCCGGCGTCCGTCGTCGGACACGGCCAGCCCGGCCACGCGCAGGCCGGTCAGGTCCGCCTCGATGCGACGGATCGCGATCACCTGCCCGCCCTGGGTCATTCGCACGATCGTGTTGTTGCCGCGGTTCAGGACGTAGAGGTCGGAGCCACCACCGAGGGTGGTGTTGCTGGCAAAGTTGCGGGCCGCCACCTCCACCGAGGTCGGGGCGATGTCGACCGGCCTGTCGAGCCACGGGGAGCTGAGGTAGCGCGGGCTCGAAGTGAAGAGGGTGCCGTCGTCCGCCAGGTCGAGGGCGAGGATCCGGTTGGCGGCGGGATCCGTCACGTAGATCACTTTGTTCGGCACCCAGTTGAAGACCATGCCGACGCGGGTGATCACGTCGGGAGCGGCCGACTCCGCGGCCGCGGTGTTGATGCCGGTGATGGGGGTGAACGAGCCCGGAGGGGCCATCGCGTCGACCCCCTTCTGCACGTGCACCTGCACCACGCTGCCGTCGGCGAGGGCGGCGAAGAAGACCGCGCGGCCGCTTCCATCGGGCGACTTGGTGACGAGCGAGGTGGCGAGAGCGGGCGACGTGAGGCCGTGAGTGGAGGCGGCGCTCCGGTTCGTCTTGTCCCCGGCGAAGACTCCACCCGCGACCAGATCGGGCGGGTTCTTGAAGGGCTGGCCGCCGGGATCGATGACGCTGATGGTTCCGTATCCGGTGTCACCCAGGGGGGCGTTGGCGAACCAGGGGCGGCCGAAGGCGTTGTTGAGCGAGATGCCGAGCGGGAGGCTGACCGCGACCTCGTTCGCGGTGGCGGCGTTCGGGCTGAAGACGCTGTTGAAAAACGCCGGGCTGTTGGCGGTATAGAGACGGACCCGGCCGCCGAGGCCGCTGGCCTGGCCGCCGCCGGCGCCAAAGTCTGGGGGGACGTCGACAGCTACGCCACCGAGGTCGATGGACAGGATCGCGCCCGGCGCCTGATCCGTCCGCCCGAGCGGGGCGCCGAAGTTCGAGGAGCTGGCGACGAGCAGCCGTCTCCCGTCCAGGATCTCTCCGGGCTCAGTGAACGGCGAGAAGGCGGCGTTGTCGTGGAAGGGACCGCCCAGGTGGAAGGTGCCGATCTGGCAAATCGCTCCCGCGCCCGGGATTCCGGTGGCGACGATCTGGGCGTTCAACGGGACGACGTCGTCGGCGGAGGCGGCGGGCAGCGAGGGCCGGGGCGTGAACCCGGCCCCGGGTGGAGGCGAGACGACTGTCGTGAGCAGGAGGGATAGCGGGAGCAGGACCACGGGAGTGCGGAGCCGGGTCATATTCATCTCCTCTTGGAGGGGGGGAAAAGATACCTCTTCGACGTGGGGGAAGATATCTCTTCCGGCGTGCCCCCGTCATGACCATTTCCTTACAAATTCATGAAGTCGCCCGGGCCGCTCGTTCCGCAGCTCACCGCAACGCGGCGGGCAGGTAGTAGACGCCGTGCGGCCGGTTGCCGCCCGGGGGCACCGGGTACGGGTAGTCGGCCAGCACGGCGCCCGTCTCGTTGTCGACGACCGCAAGGCCGCCCGGGCTTTCCACCGCGACGAACGTGTACTTGCCGTTGGCCGACAGCCAGTGATGCCCGGTGGTCGTATGCCCGGGGATGTCCACCAGCTGCACGGCGAAGCTGCGGGTGTCCATGAGGGAAATCTGGGCCGGCGTTCCGCGCAGGGTGACGACGAGCGTGCCGCCGTCGTTCGTCAGCCGCAGCGTGTCCGGCATCGTCCCCACCACCGCCTCCCGTCCGGTCAGCACGGGGCAGTCACCGCTCAAGTCCAGCTCCTTGACCTTGTTCTCGCGCCGCACCGAGACGTAGCCCGTGTTGCCGTCTGGCGTCGCCAGCACTTCGCTGGGGTCCGCCCCGACGATCGTGTTGCACAGGAGCGCTCCGGTGCGGGCGTCCAGGTGCGCGACGTCGCCGGGCTGGCTGCGGTCGGCGCGCGAGTTGGTGGCGTAGAGGTCCTCGCCGTTGCGAGTGATCCACACCGCGTGGGTGCGCGCGGCGGGGAGGGGGTTCGCCACGTAGCCGGCGACCCGCTCGTCGACGGAGGTGTCCACGACGCCGATCTCGTTGTGGCCGAACTCGCCGACGTAGATGAAGTTCCCGTTGGCGCTGGCCAGCAGATGATGGGGCAGAGGCCCCATCGGAATCGTGCGGAGCAGGTCGCCCGTCGAGCGGTCGAGCACCGACATCTGGTTCGAGCCCTCGTCGGACGAATACACCTTGCCCGTGCCGTGAGGCTGCGTCACGCCGATCGGCGCCGCGCCGACCCTGCTCACCCAGAGCACTTTTCCGGTGCCGGCATCGAAGGCCGCGACCGAGCCGAGCTGCCGTTCGGTGACGAAGACGGTGCCGTTCCCGCCGGGCAACCCCCCGGCCGCGGCCCCCGCGGCGAGCAGCACCGGCAAGAAAGCGAGCGCTCCGAGCCTGGACTTGATTGTCATGGCCGTCTCCTTTTCATTTCGGCGTCCCGCCCCCGGCCGTCCGGTTGCCGGTCCCGCCGACGCTGCTTAGAATGGGACCCGGCGACCGCGAAGTCTTTCGGAAAGTCTTCGGTTTCCTTCCCTTCTCCTGGGGACGATGATGAAAGTCCGCTTCGGAGATTGCGTCTTCGACTCCGAGATGCGGCAGCTCCGGCGGGGTGAGGCGGCGATCGACCTTCCGCCCAAGACGCTGCTCCTGCTGGCGGCGCTGCTGGAGCAGAGGCCGAAGCCGGTCTCCAAGCAGGCGCTCCAGGACCGGTTGTGGCCGGACACCTTCGTCGCCGAGTCGAGCCTGGCTCGCCTGATCGCGGAGCTGCGGCGGGCGGTGGGGGACGCGGTCTCCGAGCCGCGGCTCATCCGCACCGTCCATCGCTTCGGCTACGCCTTCGCCGGGGAGGTGGAGGCCTGGGGCGCTCCTCGCGCCGCGCCCGCCGGCGTGTCGTGCTGGCTCGTCTGGCGCGATCGGGATTACCCGCTCGCCGAGGGCGACAACCTCCTCGGCCGAGGCGAGGACTGCCTTCTTGCGCTGCCCTCGGGCAAGGTCTCGCGGCGACATGCGCGGATCCGCGTCGCGCGCGACGAGGCGGTGCTCGAAGACCTCGGCAGCAAGAACGGTTCCTACGTCGATGGCCGCCGCATCACCGGCCCCACGCCCCTGGGCGACGGGGACGAGGTGCGCCTCGGATCGGTTCTCGTCGTGTTCCGGTCCCGGCCGGCGGCGGGCTCCACCGAGACGGCGGCCGAGCGATGAGCGCGGCCGCCCCGGGAGCGCCGGCCCTGCCCATCGGCCCCGGCTCGCGGCTCGGTCCCTACGAGGTGCTGGCCCTCCTCGGCGCCGGCGGCATGGGCGAGGTGTTCCGCGCCCGCGACCTGCGCCTGGGCCGCGAGGTGGCGATCAAGCTGCTGCCCCCAGCGATGGCCGCCCACCCGTCGCGTGTGCGCCGCTTCGAACAGGAGGCGCGCGCGTCCTCCGCCC
Organism: Acidobacteriota bacterium; assembly: GCA_003222275.1. Taxonomy (GTDB): domain Bacteria; phylum Acidobacteriota; class Vicinamibacteria; order Fen-336; family Fen-336; genus AA32. The sequence goes on from QHVJ01000069.1 coordinate 26,188, forward strand.
TGAACCATCCGCACATCCTCACTGTCTACGACGTGGGCACCGCCGACTCCCGGCTCTTCATCGTCATGGAGCTGGTGGAGGGGAAGACGCTGCGGGACGTGCTCGCCGCCGGCCCGCCGTCCGTCCGCCGGACCCTCGATATGGCCGTGCAGATGGCCTCCGGCCTGGCCAAGGCCCACGGGGCCGGGATCGTTCACCGCGACCTGAAACCCGAAAACGTGATGGTCACGCGGGACGGCTTCGTGAAGGTCCTCGACTTCGGCCTCGCCAAGCTGGCGGCCGACGACAGCGACTCGGGTGCCCCCGCTCCCACCGCATCGGTCACCCACACCGACGCCGTGCTGGGCACGGTGGGCTACATGTCGCCCGAGCAGGCTCGCGGAGAGCCGGTGGACTTCCGCTCCGACCAGTTCTCGTTCGGGGGGGTGCTCTACGAGATGCTGAGCGCCCGACGGGCCTTCTCCCGGCCGACGCCGGTGGCCACGCTGGGCGCCATTCTCCACGAGGAGCCGGAGCCGCTGGCCCGCGCCGCGCCCGGAGCGCCGGCCGAGCTGGCCTGGATCGTCGAGCGCTGCCTGGCCAAGGATCCCGAGCACCGTTACGCGGGGACCCGCGACCTCGTCCGCGATCTCGAGCGCGTGCGCGACCAGGCGATCCGCACGGAGTCGGGGCCCGTCGTGTCCCCGCGCTCCACCGCGAAACAATGGCGGACGGTGCTGCTCGCGGTCACCGCCGTGAGCCTGTCGGCGCTGCTCGCATGGCAGCTCGCCGCGCGCCGGCCGCCGCCGAGCGCCAACGCGTCCGCGGCCGCTCGCTCGCTCGCCGTCGTGCCCTTCCGGAACCTGACCGGCACGCCCGGCGACGAGTACTTCGCGGCCGGAATCACCGAGGCGATCGGCGCCGAGCTGGCCAAGGCCCGCGGCCTGATGGTGATCGCGGTCGATCCGCAGAGGGCCGGCCGGGAGCTCGGAGCGACGCACCTGCTCGAGGGCAGCGTTCAGCGCGCGGACGACCGCATGCGCATCACGGCCCGCCTCACCGAGGTCGCGACGGGGCGGCAGGTCTGGTCGGACCGCTACGATCGGCAGACCAAGGACGTCTTCGCCCTCCAGGACGACGTCGCGCGCAGCGTCGGCGCGGCACTTCGGGTAAGCCTTCGCGCGAGCTCCGGCCACGAGCCCTCGCCGCCCACGAGCAGCGTGGCCGCCTACGACGCCTACCTGCGCGGGCGATTCCATTTCAACAAGCTCTACGCCGTGCCCTCGGCCTACGCCGAGCCGGACGGGCAGGAAGCGCGGGCCTGGTTCGAGAAGGCGATCGTCCTCGATCCGCGCTTCGCCGAGGCCCATGCCGCGCTGGGGGAGACCTACGCATCGCTTCTTTTCTACGTGGAGGCGAAGAAGGAGTACCAGGAGAAGGCCTACGTGTCGATCGAGCGGGCCCTCGCACTGGATCCCGACCTCGCCGAAGCCTACGCAGCCCGGGCGCTCCTGGCCTGGACGCTCGCCAATGGTTTTCCCCACGAGACGGCGGCGGCCGACCTCCGGCGCGCGCTGGACGTGAACCCGAACCTCGCCGATGCCCGTTGGCTGCTCGGGCGGATCTATGCGCACGTCGGCTTGCTCGACGCCAGCCTGGCGCAGTTCGAGATCGCCCAGCGCCTGGCGCCCGACCAGGAGCGCAGCCTCAACCGCATGGGGATGGTCTACGGCTACCAGGGCCGCTACGAGGAGGCGCTCGCCGCGTTCGCGAAGATGTCGCCGGAGAAGCTCGATGACGAGACCGTGAGCCCGCTGCTCCATCTCGGCCGGCTCGAGGAAGCGAAGCGGGCCGCGGAGGCCTGCCTGCGCAAGGGGCCGGACGACCCCACCTGCACCAGCAGCTACGCGCTCGTGCTCGCCCGCGCCGGAGACATCACCCGGGCTGAGCAATACGCCGAGCGGGCCATCAAGGCCGACCGCGGTTTGTCGCACTACCACCATACCGAGTACGCGATCGGCACCGTCTATGCGCTGACCGGCAAGAAGGCGGCGGCCGTCCAGTGGCTCGAACGGGCGGCGGCCCACGGGCTGCCGTGCTACCCGCTCTACCGCGATGATCCAGCCCTGGCGAGCCTGCACGGCGACCCCGCATTCCAGGCTCTCCTCTCGCGCCTGAAGTCGCAGTGGGAGGGCTATCAACGATCGCTCCTCCCGGCTCCTGTCTGACCGGTCATCGCCGGACCCGCGGCGGTATCCCGTCGTGCCATGATCGTGAGCGCTCTCCCATGCCGCGAATCGAAGTCACCCGCACCTACCTCGAGCTGCTGAAGCCCGGTGATCTGGTGGCGGCGCCCAGCTCCGACCCGCGCCTGAGGCTGGAGCGCGTGGACGAGTGTCCGGCCTCGTTCCACCGATACCTGTATGCCGAGGTGGGCCGTGCCTACCACTGGGTCGATCGGCTCGAATGGACGGATGAAGAGACGCTCGCCTACCTGGCTTCTCCCGGTGTGACCCTCTGGGTGCTCTATTGCGGAGGCGCGCCGGCCGGCTATTTCGAGCTGAAACGGCACGAGGACGGCTCGGTCGAGATCGCCTATTTCGGGCTGCTCCCCGAGTTCACGCGCCGCGGCTTCGGCAAGCACCTGCTGACCGAGGCGGTGAGGTTGGCGTGGGCCCAGGGCGCGCGACGCGTTTGGCTCCACACCTGTACGCTGGACGATCCGGCGGCACTGCCCAACTACGTGGCGCGCGGGTTCCGGCCGTTCAGGACGGAGGGCTATGCGACGGATGTGCCTTAACTCATTCTGTTGTTGGGTGGTTGTCGCAGACCCCAAGATGTGGTATTTTTTTCTCTTGACAGTCCCGATACATCCACCGCATACTCCCGTCACTTCGTCTCGATAAGTCACTTGAGGTAATCCGGCCTAAGTAGGCACGGGCAAGAGAAAATCGAATCAACAGTTGGAGGCGTTTCCCATGTCCACGCACCTCCCCGAGAAGACTTCGCCTGAGGAACGGACTCATCCAACGGCGGGTCGCGTGGGGCTTTCCTTCCGCCGGTATTTCACCAAGCCGGGCCGGAGCCCGTTCGACGAGCTCGTCTGGGAGACACGCTCGGCGGTGATCAACGACGAGCGCGGCCAGCCGGTCTTCGAGCAGCACGGCATCGAGGTCCCGGCGACCTGGAGCCAGACCGCCACGAACATCGTGGCCTCGAAGTATTTCCGCGGGCTGCTGGGCTCGCCGGAGCGGGAGTCGAGCGTCCGGGTCTTGATCGCGCGAGTGGTGGACACGATCACAGCGTGGGCGGAGAAGCAGGGCTACTTCGCGACGGCCGACGACCTCAAGAGCTTCTCGGACGAGCTGACGCACCTGCTCGTGAACCAGAAGGCGGCCTTCAACAGCCCGGTCTGGTTCAACGTGGGCATCGAGAAGCACCCCCAGGCCTCTGCCTGCTTCATCAACGCCGTGAACGACACCATGGAGTCGATCCTGGGCCTGGCCAAGACCGAAGGAATGCTCTTCAAGTTCGGCTCCGGCACCGGCTCGAACCTCTCCTCGATCCGCTCCTCGCGAGAGCCGCTGGCCGGCGGCGGCACCGCCTCGGGACCGGTCTCCTTCATGCGGGGCTACGACGCGTTCGCGGGCGTGATCAAGAGCGGGGGCAAGACCCGGCGCGCGGCCAAGATGGTGATCCTCAACGCGGACCATCCCGACATCGAGGAGTTCATCACCTGCAAGGCCGATGAGGAGAAGAAGGCCTGGGCCCTCATCGAGGCCGGCTACGAGGGCGCCTTCAACGTCAAGGGCGGCGCGTACGACTCGGTGTTCTTCCAGAACGCCAATCACTCGGTGCGGGTGACGGACGAGTTCATGCGGGCGCTGGAGGACGACAAGGAGTGGCGGACGCGGTACGTGCTCACGGGCGAGACCTGCCAGACCTACCGGGCCCGCGACCTGATGAAGCGGATGGCCGAGGCGGCGTGGCAGTGCGGCGATCCCGGCCTGCAGTACGACACGACGATCAACGACTGGCACACGGTACCGAATACGGGTCGGATTAACGCGAGCAACCCGTGCTCGGAATACATGCACCTCGACGACACCGCGTGCAACCTCTCTTCGCTCAACCTCATGAAGTTCCGGAAGGAGGACGGGGAGTTCGACGCGGAGGCGTTCGCGGCCGCGAGCCGGACGCTCATCACGGCTCAGGAGATCCTCGTCGACAACGCGAGCTACCCGACGCCGTCCATCGACCGCAACAGCCACGACTACCGGCCGCTCGGCCTCGGCTACGCCAACCTCGGCGTGCTGCTGATGGACCGGGGCCTGCCCTACGACTCCGACGCCGGCCGGGCCTACGCGGCGGTCATCACCGCCCTCATGCACGGCGAGGCGTACGCGCAGAGCGCCCGGGTCGCGAGCGCCATGGGCCCCTTCGCCGGGTATGCGAAGAACGCCGAGCCCATGCTGCGCGTGATCGACAAGCACCGACAGCACGCGCACATGATCGACTCGACCCTCGTACCGAAGGAGCTGCTCCGCGCGGCGCTGACGGTCTGGGACGAGGCCTACACCCTCGGGGCGCAGCACGGCTACCGCAACAGCCAGGTCACCGTGCTCGCGCCCACCGGCACGATCGGCTTCATGATGGACTGCGACACGACCGGCATCGAGCCCGACATCGCCCTCGTCAAGTACAAGAAGCTGGTAGGGGGCGGGGTCATGAAGATCGTCAACCAGTCGGTCCCGGGGGTCCTGCGCAAGCTCGGCTATGCGCCGGCGCAGATGGAGGAGATCCTCCGCTACATCGACGAGAAAGAGATGATCGAAGGAGCGCCGCACCTCAAGGACGAGCACCTCGCCATCTTCGACTGCGCGTTCCCGCCCGCCCGCGGCAAGCGGTCCATCCACTACATGGGCCACATCAAGATGATGTCGGCGGTGCAGCCCTTCCTCTCCGGAGCCATCTCCAAGACCGTCAACATGCCGGCCGACTCGACGCCGGAGGACATCACGAGCGCGTACGTCGAGTCGTGGCGGCGGGGCCTGAAGGCGGTGGCGGTGTACCGCGACGGCTGCAAGCGGAGCCAGCCCCTCAGCACGTCGAAGACCGAAGCGAAGGAGACGGCCGCGGCGCCCGCCGCCGACGCGCGTCCGGCGCGGCGCAAGCTGCCCGACGAGCGCCGGGCCATCACCCACAAGTTCTCGATCGCCGGCCACGAAGGCTACATCACGGTGGGGATGTACGACGACGGCAAGCCGGGGGAGATCTTCCTCGTCATGGCGAAGGAGGGCTCCACCATCTCCGGCCTCATGGACGCCTTCGCGACGTCGATCTCCATGTCGCTCCAGTACGGGGTGCCGCTGGAGACGCTGGTGGAGAAGTTCTCGCACGTGCGCTTCGAGCCCTCCGGCTTCACGAAGAACCCGGAGATCCCCTACGCCAAGAGCATCACCGACTACATCTTCCGATGGCTGGCTTCGAAGTTCCTGTCCGCCGAGCACCAGGAGGCGGTGGGCGTGCAGTCGGTGGCGGCCTCCGGGAAGGCCGACCCGGCGCCGACGGCGCCGACGAAGGTCGCGGCCGCGGGCCCGACGTTCCGCAGCCAGGCCGACGCCCCGTCATGCCATTACTGCGGCGCGATCATGACGCGCAACGGGAGCTGCTACCGTTGCAGCAACTGCGGGAGCACCAGCGGGTGCAGCTAGAGGACAGGCCCTGGGGGACGCCGACGCCGAGCACGGCGCCGCCGATGATGGACTCCGCGCCGCCGCGGGACGTCTTCTGGGATCACTGCCGCAACAACCTCGGGATCGCCCGGCTGCTCGTGCACGAGGGACGGCCGGAGGCGCTCGTCGCCACCGCGTGCCTGATGGCGGTGGAGAGCGCCTGCCGGGCCGCCCTGGAGCAGTCGGGCCTGCCTTACGTCGGCGACCTCGAGGCGTCGCTGCGGCAGCTCGCGGCCCCGCGGGACATCTGGGAGCTGCAGCAGGCCGGAGCGCCGGCCCGTCGCCTCGCCGGGGCCGAACGAGCGGTGGCGTGGATGGCGTCCTATCTCAAGCGCGTAGCCCCAGGCCGCACCTGGGGGTACTGAAGGGCCAGCCCGTGGGTTCCCTGCACCGTTTTTCCGTCGTCCTGCTGCTCGTGCTTTTCGCCCCGGCGTGCGATTTCGCCAAGACCACCACCCAGCCCAGCCCGTCGCCACCCCCGCCGACCTCGGCGCGCATCGAGCTGACGATCGCGCCCTCGCCCGTCCCGGTGAAGGTGGACTGCCCGGCGCCGACCAATCCCGCCTTCTGCCTCGCCTCCCTCAACCCGACGGTCACGGTGAAGGAAACGGCCGGCATCGGCGGGCGGATCAACTCGGTCGAGGTCACGATCCGCAACGTCACGCTGTCGCGCGACGAGACCAAGATCACGCTCGGGGCGGACTGGGTCGCTCGCCAGGCGGGAACGAACCGTCTCGAGGCCAAGGCCGGCATCGGCTTCCAGCCCGTCGTCTCCGGCTACCCGATCCCCGCCGCCGGGCCCCGGCCCCAGCTCCGCATCATCCTCGGGGTGCAGTTCATCGACGACAAGAACAACACGCTTTTCCAATCCGTCGAGGCCGATCTGGCCTTCTGAGCTTCCCCCTGCGGCGCCACATTTTCCTTGACAACCCCAAGATGTAGCGCTACGTTACGCGTCAGCCACGACAGGCGGGGGTTTATGGTCGAGGAGCTGAAGAGCCAGACCCGGGAAGTCCTGGAGTCGCTCACCGACGAGCAGGTTCAGATGGTGCTTGCCTATGCCCGCCAGGTGCGGGACATGGAGCCGGCCGTGCTGAACAACATCCTCGAGCGCTTGCTGGAGGACCGGGCCTGAACCAGGGCCCGCTCGGGGTCCTGCGCCGCCCGGGGGGGCGCCGCGCTGTCCTCCATCGGCTGTGCCTCTCGCTCGCCCGCCAACCCAACCTCGTCGCGTTTGCCCGCCGGATCGTGCAACGCGTCTCGCCGCGGGATCGCATCGGACGCATCGCCAGCGTCTTCACCTTCGTGGGCCTGCTCGTGGACGTGCCGGGGGCCGGCCGGGCGCGCGACGGCGCGGACGTGCTCCTGGCCCTGGCCGGCATCGAGGACGGCCCGGCGGTGATCCTGGCCGCTCTGCTTCAGGCGCTCGGCGAGCGTGCGCAGCTCGAGTACACGCGAGAGATGGTCTTCGTGCGGGTCCAGCTCGAAGCGTCGGACCTCCGGCGCCTGCCGCCCCACGCCGTCCTGCTGCTGAAGCGCGGGAGGCGGGGCGGCTTCCTCCTGCCCCTCGATCCGCGAAGGGCCCGCATCCCCCTGGGCTTCCTGCCCAGGTCGGTGCGCGAGTCCCTCGACCGTCGGCTGACGGCATGAGGGCCGTTGCTTTTCAACGCACAGAGCGCAGAGGCCCGCAGAGGAGATAGGCGTTTCCTATCCCGTTTCACGCTCTGCGCCCTCGGCGCACTCTGCGTTAAAGTCCGTTACGGTGCCTTCGCCCCGTGCGGCCGTCCGCGCCCTGATCCCTTTCGCGCTCCACGCCCTGGCCCGCGACGTGGACGCGGCGGCAGGGCTCCTGCTCCGTTCGAGCCTCGACCTTCCGGACTTCGTGCGGCAGGCCCTGCGCCTCGTCGATCCGGCGGCCTCTCTCCGTCATGTGGCGCTCTGGACGGTGGGAGGCGCCGTCCTCTGGGCCGCCCTCGCGTTTCTGCGCGCGTCGCGCGAAGGCGGCTCGTTCGCAACGGCTCTCGATCCGGTCTCTCGGGGATTCGCGCCGCTCTACCTCAGGCCCGCCCTCACCCTTCTCGCGCTCGTGTCGCTCGCGCTGCAGCCTTCGTATCCCTACGCGTTCACGCTCCCCGTGGCCCTCGGCCAGGACCTCGGTGTCGCGCAGGACGCGGCGACGCTGGCGGTGCTGGTGGCCGCCCACGCTCCCCGGCTCCGCCTGCCGGCGCCAGGAGCGGGGGCGCTGGGCCTGATCGCCTTCATCGTCTACGCCCTGCTGACGCCGTCATCGGCGCGGCACTGGGACGGCCATCCCGGCAACGAGCCGAAGACGCTGCGCATGGCGGTGGCGATCGGACACGGCCTGACCCTCGACGTGGAGGGCGTGAGCGCGGCCATGGAGGCGCTGCCCGTCCGCGGCCTCGGCGGCTCTGTGCGCGCCGCGGCCGCTGCGGTCGCGGTGGAGTCGGCCCGCATGCTC
>QHVJ01000070.1 GCA_003222275.1 Acidobacteriota bacterium
TCACCGTGACGTCGCCCTGCACCAGCGAGACCTCGACCGCTCCAAAGCTCGTCCGGATCTCCGCGGACCCCCCGACCTTCCGCCCTCCGACGCGCCCGTTGTTGTTGACCGCGACGAGCGCGTGCCCGACGTCCTCGAAGGTGAGGGCGCCGAAGGAGGTCTTGAGGTCGGCCGCACCGCTCACGCCGCGGACGCTCACGTTCCCGTTCCCGTTCAGGACCGCGAGATCGCCGCGAATGAGGCTGGCCTCCACCGTTCCGAACGAGTTGGTGATCCGGCTCGGGCCGCCCGCGTCCGCGAGGAGGACGCTCCCGTTGCTGTTGACCACGACCGCTCCCTTGCGCACGCTCCGCGCCTCGACGCTCGCGAAGCGGTTGCTCACGTCGAGCGCCCCTTGAACCTCGGTGACGCGGACGGGGCCGTTCTGGTTGGTGATCGAGACGTCTCCGTCGATGCGGGCCACCTCGACCGCGCCGAACGAGTTCTCCAGGCGCTGCCGGCCCCGGGCGTCGGTGACGGTCAGCCGGCCGTGGGAGTCGCGCACGTCGCCCTCGGCCTTCAGCCCTTTCACCGAGACGTCACCGAAGCGGTTCCGCGCCTGCAGGGACGCCGTCTCGGGCAGCGTGATCTCGTAGTCGACCGCGTACGACACGTTCCGTCCGCGCTCGTCGGGATAGCGGGTCCGTACCGCGAGCGCGGCGGGAGTCTCCTGCACGTCGATGGCCACCTGCTGCGACGCCGCCGACGCTTCGGCCGCGCTCGGAGCCGAGACGCGGATGTGGGCCACGATCCGGGCCTCGGCGAGCGCGTGCGTGCCGATGACCACGTCGCCCTGCTGGTGCTCGAGCTGGAAGGCCTGGGCCGCGCGCATCGGCACCGTGCGCGAGAACTCGCGCGCCACTTCTTCGCGGGCCGCGCGGGCGGAGGCGGCCGCGGGCATCACGAGCAGGAGCAGGCTGACGGCCACGCCGGCCCGGCGCCGCCGGCCGTCGGGAGAGCTACAGGGCATCCGGGTCCTCTTTCATGACTTGCTGGAGGGTGTGCTGCTTCTCCTGGTAGAGGGACAGCAGCTCCCGCCGGAGGCGGGCGTTGAAACGGTTGCGGTCGATCCCGGCCCGGCACTCGGCGATGGCGGAGTCGAGGAGGAGGAGCTTCTCGCGGTAGCTCATCATCAGGGGCGAGCCCGCCTCCTCCACCTTGGGCTCCGCCACGCGGGACAGCGCTTCGATCGAGCGGACGTAGTCCCCCTCGGTGCGCTCGACCTCGCGCAGCGCCCTGTCGGTGAGGAGGCGGCGCTCCGCCTCCGCGGGCGGGGCACCCGCTTGCGGCGCGCGCCCGCGCAGGACGACGGTGATACCGAAGACGAGCGCCGCCGCCGCCGCCGCGAGGGTCAGCCAGGCGCTCACGCGCGAAGGAGCGCGGCGCCGCTCGATCCGCGCCGCCTCGGCCGCCAGGGCGGCCTGGATGCGCGGCCAGAGCTCGGGGCTCTCCCACTCGCGGCGGAGCTGCCGCGCGGCTCGGGAAATCTCTTCGTCGGTGTAGCTCACGCCTGCCTCCCCCGCACGTCTCCCAGAGTCGACTGCAGCTCGCGCCGGGCCTCGAAGAGAAGCGACTTCGAGGTCCCCTCGGCGATGTCGAGGATCTCCGCGATCTCCCGGTGCAGGAAGCCCTCGACCTCGAAGAGCAGGAAGACGTCCCGGTGGCGCGGGCGCAGCGCGGCGACCGCCTTCTCGAGCGTCATGCGCAGCGGCGCGTCGGTGGCCGCGTGGGCCGTCGAGGCCGGGAGCTGGTCCTCGGGCACCAGCTCGGTCTCGTCCCGGCGGCGGCGGCGCTGCCGTCCCATGTCGTGACAGGCGTTCACGAGGATGCGGTACATCCAGGTACTGCCCTGGGCGGTGCCCTTGAACGCCGCGATCCCCCGATACGCGCGCAGGAATGCCTCCTGTACCGCGTCCTCGGCGTCGCTGGGATTGCCCAGGATGTTGTAGGCCACACTCTTCATGCGCGCCCCATGGCTCCGGTACAGTTCCTCGAAGAAGACGACCTCGTCCTGACCGGGCAAGCTCGCCTCCTCGAAGAAGTCAAGCCTCAGCAGTGGGTTGCCGGGAGCGGTCCAGTCCGACGTCGCGTCCTCCCCTCCGTACCACACGCTTGGACGGAGCGCCTGCTCGGACCGTTGGAAAAAAGACGTAGACTGGCCGTGAGGCCTTTCCCCGTCCCTCCGGATGCTCGCTCCCGTCCTCGACGCCCGCCAGCAGGCGCTCCTCGCGGAGGAACGGGGCCTGCTCGGGTCCTTGCAGGTGCAGCTGGCGCGCCTTGACCTGCCCGCCGAGGATCAGGAGGCCCTCGCCCGCTCGATCGCCCAGCTCGACGAGCTGTTCCTGCTCGTGGTCGTGGGCGAGTTCAACGCCGGCAAGAGCGCCTTCATCAACGCCCTGCTCGGGGAGCGGATCCTCGAGGAGGGCGTCACGCCGACCACGACGCGGGTGGGCCTTCTGCGCCATGGGCCCGCGGTCGGCCGCGAGCCGGGAGGCGCCGGGCTCGACCACCTCACCGCGCCCGTGGAGGTGCTGCGGGGCATGGCGATCGTGGATACCCCGGGCACCAACGCGGTGGCGCGCGAGCACGAGGCCCTGACCCGCGATTTCGTCCCCCGCTCGGACCTCGTCCTCTTCGTCAGCTCCGCCGACCGCCCGTTCACCGAGAGCGAGCGCGCGTTCGTGCAGGCGATCCGGGAGTGGGGAAAGAAGATCGTCGTCGTCGTCAACAAGATCGACATCCTCGACTCCGACCAGCAGGTGGATGAGGTCGTGGCCTTCGTGGCCGACCGCATGCGGGCCCTTCTCGGCTTCTCGCCCGACGTCTTCCCGGTGTCGTCCCGGCTCGCCCAGCGCGCCAAGGGCGGCGAGCCGGCCGCGCTCGCTCCCAGCCGCTTCCCGGCGCTGGAGCGCTACGTCTCCGCCACCCTCGACGCGGACGAGCGGCTGCGCCTGAAGCTGCTCAACCCGCTCGGCGTGGGGGCGCACCTTCTCGACCGGCACCTGGCGGTGACCGAGGAGCGCCTGGAGCTGCTGAGGGAGGACGTGGCGACGGTGGACGACATCGACCGTCAGCTCACCCTCTACAAGGAGGACCTGACCCGGGACTTCCGCTTCCGGCTCTCCGACGTGGAGAAGGTGCTGCTCGAGTTCGAGCGGCGCGGCCTCGACTTCTTCGACGCGACCCTTCGCCTGGGACGGGTGTTCGACCTCATCAACCAGTCGAAGCTCAAGCGCGAGTTCGAGCAGACCGTGATCGCCGACCTGCCCCGCCTCGTCGAGCGCCGCGTGGACGAGGTGATCGACTGGATGGTCGCGAGCGACATGCGCCAGTGGCAGGCGGTGATGGAGCGGCTGGAGCGCCGCCGGCTCCATCACGCCGACCGCATGGTGGGCCGGGTCGGGGGCGGCTTCGAGCACGACCGCGCGCGCCTGCTCGAGCGCGTGCGCCGCGAGGCGCAGCAGGCGGTGGAGACCTACGACCGGGAGGCGGAGGCGAGCCGGCTGGCGGATTCGGTCCAGACGGCGGTGGCGAGTGTGGCCGCGCTGCAGGTCGGGGCGCTCGGCCTCGGCACCGTGGTCGTCATCCTCGCCACCACCACCATGGCCGACGTGACGGGGATCCTGGCCGCGGGGGCGATGTCGCTCATCGGCCTCCTCGTCCTGCCCGCCAAGCGCGAGATGGCCAAGAACGAGCTGCGGGGCAAGGTCGCGGCCATGCGGGAGAGGCTCATGGGCGCTCTCACGGCGCAGTTCGACCACGAGCGGGAGCGGAGCCTCCTGCGCCTGGGGGAAGCGATGGGTCCCTACACCCGCTTCGTGCGCAGCGAGCGCGAGCGCCTCGCCGACGCGCGGGAGTCCCTGCGCGGCCTCCGCGACCGCCTCCACGCCCTGAGGGAGCGGGTGGACAGCCTCTAGTTCTCGGGTAACAGGCCGCCCGCCGCCCACCCGAGGGCACCGGCGATGCCGGTGATGATGGGGTTCACCACCAGGCCCCCGACGCGCGTGAGGACGGCGGTTCCGAACGGCACGTCGGCGGCCGCGTTCAGGGCCGTCGGATGGTTGAAGTACGTATGCAGGCCGAGAGCGTAGGAAAGGACGGTGGCGGCGAAGATCACGAGCTGGCTGATCAGGCCCATGGTCAGGGCCAGCCCGGCGGCCTGCCACAGCCGGAACCGCCGCCATCGCCGGCAGAAGGCCCCGTAGAAGAAGGCCGCGTGCAGCGTCATGATCACGATGCTGAAGAGGTAGTGACTCCGCTCGTACGGCACGCCGAAGGTTCCGAGGAGCCAGCGTCCGACGGTGAAGATGGCGAGCACCAGCAGGTAGAGGCGGGCGAGCTTCAGGTTCTCGGCCATCCTGATCCGTTGGTCAACCCGGGGGGGTACAGACAAAACGAGAGCACCCCCCCGCGGACATTCGTCCTCCCCCCCCGTCGCTTCGCGCCCGAATGAATCGGGCGCTCCGCTGCTTCTTGCTCATTCCTTCATGGCTCACTGGGGGCCGGGTTGAGATGATACACGCGCGCAGTGTAGTCTGCCATCTTCTCGGGGTCCGATCCCAATGCTGCGCTCCTTCGCCGACGTTCGTCCCGAAGAGCGGCCGGGTGTCACCGCTGCGTTCCTGACCCTCTTCGGGATCCTGGCCGGCCATACCCTGCTCGAGACCGCGCGTGACGCGCTCTTTCTCGCCCGGCTCGCGCCGTCCCAACTCCCCTGGGTGTACCTGGCGATGGCCGTGGTCGCGGTCGGCCTGTCGCTCGGTCCGGGGGACGGCGCGCGAGGGCTGACCCGAACGCACCGCCTCTCGCAGCTGCTCCTCTCGTGCGCGGCAGTCACGTTCCTGTTCTGGCTCTTCGGCTCGTGGCGGAACCCGTGGACGCTGCGCGCGCTGTACATCTGGACGGGCCTCGTGGGCACGCTGGCCGGCTTGCAGTTCTGGCTCGTCCTCGGCGAGATGTACACGATCACCCAGGCCAAGCGCATCTACCGCGTCGTCGGACTGGGCAGCGTGCTGGGAGCGGTGGCGGGAGCCGGCGTGGCACGGCTCATCAGCGCCACCCTGCCGACTTCGTATCTCGTGCTCGCCTCGGCGGCCGCGCTCGCGATCACCGGCCTCGGGCCGGCCTTCGTTCTGCGCCGCACCGAGGGGGCCGGGGCCGAGACGGCTTCGCAGACCGTGCCGTCGAACCTGTCCGAGGCCGTGCAGTTCATGCGCGACCACCCTTACCTCACGCGCCTTTCCGGCCTCGTGCTCGTCTCCACGGTCGCGGTCACGCTGGCCGACTACGTCTTCAAGAGCGCGGTGGCCAGGAACGTCACGGCGGCGGAGCTGGGCACGTTCTTCGCCACCTTCTACATGGTCCTCAACGTGCTCGCCCTGACCACGCAGCTCGTGGCGATGGGCTGGCTGCTGCGCGTGCTCGGCCTGCACCGCGCCTTGTGGGTGCTGCCGAGCCTGCTCCTGCTGGGCTCGGCGGGCGTGGCCTTCGGGGGCGGGCTGCTGGCCGCCCTCGTTCTCAAGGGCGCCGACGGCGCGCTTCGTCCCTCGCTTCACCGCACCACCACCGAGCTGCTGTTCCTGCCGATTCCCGACGGCCTGCGTGCCCGGGCCAAGCCCCTCATCGACGTCGTCGGCCAGCGGGGAGGCCAGGCCCTGGCCTCGATCTTCATCCTCGGAGAGCTGACCCTGCACCGGGGGGACGTCGTCCTCGCATCGGTGGCGGCGCTCCTCTGCATCGTGTGGATCGCGTGGGCCCTCGAGCTGAAGCCCCACTACCTGGAGCTCTTCCGGACCGCCCTCCGCCAGGGATCGATGCGGGACCGCGCCGATCTGCCCGACCTGGACCTCGCGTCGCTGGAGACGCTCATCGCCGGCCTGAACAGCCGCGACGACGCCGAGGTGGTGGGAGCGATGGATCTGCTCGCCGCCGAGGGACGCGAGCGGCTCGTCCCCGTCCTCATCCTTTATCATCCCTCGCGGCCGGTCGTGCTCCGTGCGCTGGAGCTGTTCGAGACCTCCGGCCGTACGGACTTCGTCCCCGTGGCCGACCGCCTGCTCGATCACGCCGACCCCGAGGTGCGCGCGGCGGCGCTGCGCGCCCGCTCGGCCGCGAAGCCGGAGCAGAGCGTGCTGGCGAAGGCGATGGAGGACCCGAGCGCGGTCGTGCGGGCGACCGCCCTCGTCGGCCTCGTCTCCGGCGGTTGGGCCGCGGCGGGCTCCGGCCTCGAGGAATCGCTCAAGGGCTCGGTCGAGGCCCAGGCGGCGCTCGCCCGCGCGATTCGCCGGCAGCCGAGCGCCGCCTTCGAGGACGCGCTGCTCAGCCTGGCCGAGGCCAACTCTCCCGAAGTGCAGGCGCTCACCGCCGAGGCCATGGGCGCGGTGAAGAGCCCGCGGTTCTTGCCCGCGCTCCTCTCCATGCTGGGCACGCGCGAGGCCCGGCACGCGGTCCGCTCCGCGTTCCTGGAGCACGGCGACGACGCGCTGCGATTCCTCGACCAGGCGCTCGGCGACTGGGCGCTGCCCCACGACATCCGGCGCCACCTTCCCCGCACCATCAGCCGCTTCGCCGCCGGCCAGGCCGGGCCCATGCTGCTGGGTCACCTGCTGCCGGAGCCGGCGGGCATGGTCCGCTTCCGCATGATCCGGGGGCTGGGCCGGATCGCCACCGACAATCCCGACGTGCGGCTGGACACCGCCGTCCTGCAAGAAGCGACGGCGCGCACGCTGGAAGCGTCGTTCCGGCTCGTGCACTGGCGCTCGGTCCTGGAGAAGGGGGCCCGCGAAAACCCGCGAAGGGCCACGCGTGGCCACGGCCTGCTGTTGGACCTGCTGCGCGACAAGGAAGTCCAGGCTGGCGAGCGCCTCTTCCGGCTTCTCGGCCTGCAGTACCGCGGGGAGAACCTGCGGCAGATCCACCGCGGGCTGCGCAACAGCAACCCCAAGGTGAGGTCGGGCAGCCGGGAGCTGATCGAGAACCTCCTCCACCCGCCCTTGCGGGAGGCGGTCCTCGCGCTCGTCGACGATGCTCCCGCCGGCGTCCGCCTCGCCCAGGCCGCGCACTACTACCAGGCCCCGCCCCTGGACTACGAGGCCGTGCTCGTCACGCTGCTCGAGGGCGACAGCGAGACCGTGCAGAGCCTGGCCGCGTACCACGTGGGCGAGCTGGGCTTGACGACGCTGCGCGGCCGGCTCGAAGGCATCGACCGGCGCGGGGCCGGCTTCTTCGTCTCCCGGGTGATCGAGCGCGCGCTGCGCCAGCTCGGCGACCCCTCGCAGGACGCGGTCCATGCCCACTAACACGCCGACCGTCGGCACCGTCGAGCGCATCCTGTCGCTCAAGAGGATTCCCATGCTCGCCGGCCTTTCCCCCGAGGATCTCGCGGTCGTCGCCGAGCACGGCCGCGAGCGTTTCTTCCCCAAGGGAACCGTCCTGCTCCGCGAAGGCGAGCCGATCCCGGCCCTCTACGCGGTGCTCGACGGCCGTGTTCACGTGGCCCGCCAGGGGCGGAAGCTGGGCCACGTCACCTCGGCCGGATTCGTCGGCGGCGCGGCGATGTTCGCGCGTGACCCCGAGGGGCTCTCGGCGGTGGCCGAGACGGACACGCTCGCCCTCGAGCTGGAGGCAGACGCCACCCTCGAGATCTTCGAGGACCACTTCCCCATCCTCCACCACGTGCTGCGCGAGGTGTGCCGGTGGCTCCTCGATCTCGTGGGCCGGCTGCCGTCGGCGCGCTACGGCGACATCTTCCCCCGCTTCGAAGCCCCGCTCGCCCCCGCCGGAGATCTCGACCTCGTCGAGCGGATCCTGTTCCTTCGCCAGGTCTCGCCGTTCGCCCAGAGCAGTATCAACGCGCTGGCCGAGCTGTCGCGCGGCATGGCCGAGGTTTCCTTCCCGGCCGGGACCCGGCTGTGGGACGAGGGTGAGGCGTCGGGCACGGGGCTCCTTCTCGTCAGCGGCACGATCAGGTGCACGGCGCGGGACGGCGAGGCCGTCTTCACGACCGGGCCGGGAGCGCCCCTCGGCGCGGTGGAGTCCATCGCCGAGCGGGCGCGCTGGTATACCGCCACCACGGAGACGAAGGTGACCGCGCTCCAGGGCAGCGTCGAAGGGCTCATCGACGTCTTCGAGGACAACTTCGACATGGCGATGGACTACCTCGCCGTCATGGCCCGCGCGCAGATGCGTCTCCTCGAGTTGCGCGTCTCCGCGCCCGGCAAGGCGCTGGAGCGCGTGTACGGCTGCGTGGACTCCGGCGAAGATCCGGCCTGACGTTTCGGTGTTATCCTTCGGCGTTATCCTTCGGCGATCCTGTCGATGCCCTCCGAACCGCCCCCAAACACGTCTCCTGCACCCGGCTTTCTCGACCGGCTGCTCCGCCTCTTCAGCGATGTGCGGCCGGGCGAGGCGGGCACCGCCCTCCTCCTCCTCGTCAACCTCTTCCTGCTCCTGGTGGGCTACTACATCTTGAAGACGATACGCGAGCCGCTCATCCTCGCCACCGGCGGGGCGGAGATGAAGGCGTACGCCTCGGCGGGCCAGGCGCTGACCCTGATGGGCTTCGTGCCCCTCTACAGCTGGATCGCCTCCCGCGTGGACCGGCTGAAGCTGATCGTCTCCCTGCTGGCGTTCTTCATCGTCGTCATCGAGCTCTTCTTCCTGGGCGCCCGCGCGGCGGTCCCGAACGTGGGCTTCGCATTCTTCATCTTCGTGGGAATCTTCTCGCTGGCCAGCATCGCCCAGTTCTGGGCCTACGCGAACGACCTCTACCCGAAGCAGGTCGGCGACCGGCTCTTCCCCCTCATCGCGATCGGCGCCACCGCCGGCAGCCCGGTCGGGTCCTGGGTGGCGGAGGAGCTCTTCAAGGCCGATGTCCACCTCTACAACATGCTGCACATCACGGTGGCGATCCTCGTCGTCCACCTCATCCTCTACTGGCTGGTGAACCGCCGGGAAGCGAGCCGCGCCGGACAGGTCCGGGGCGCCGCCCAGACGACGCTCGGCGGGCCGGGCGGCTTCAGCCTCGTGTTCAACAGCCCGTACCTGCGCCTCATCGCGTTGTTGCTCGTGCTCCTGAACCTCGTGAACACCACCGGCGAATACATCGTCGGCCGGCTGGTCGTCGGCGCGGCCAACACCGCGATCGCGGCCGATCCTGCGCTCAGCCGGGAGGCGTTCATCGGCAGCTTCTACGGCAGCTATTTCTTCTGGGCGAACATCGCCGCGGTGTTGATCCAGGCCTTCCTCGTCTCCCGCATCGTGAAGTACCTCGGGATCGCGGGCGTGATCCTGGCCCTGCCGCTGGTCGCGTTCGGCGCGTACTCGATCATCGCGCTGGGGGCGACCTTTGCCGTCGTGCGGTGGGCCAAGACCGCGGAGAACGCCACCGACTACTCGGTGATGAACACGGGCAAGCAGATGTTGTGGCTGCCCACGCGCCGCGAGGAGAAGTACAAGGCCAAGCAGGCGGTGGACACCTTCTTCGTGCGCACGGGGGACTTGCTCTCGGCCGGCCTCGTCTACGTCGGCACGACCTGGGTCGCCCTGGGAGTGCAAGGCTTCGCCCTCAGCAACCTGGTCCTCATCGTCGCCTGGCTCGCGGTCGCGGGGCTGCTGCTGCGCGAGCACCGCCGCGTCGTCGCGCAGACGCGGAGGACCGAAGCCGCTTGAGACACCTGAGAAAGGAGCCGTCGTGATCGTGAGAGCGCCGTCTGCCGCCCTCCTCGCCGCCGTGCTCTTCGCTCTCCCCGTCGCGGGGCGCGCCCAGGCCAAGGACGCCGTGCCCGGGAAGACGGTCGTCGTGGCCGCGGGCGCGCGCTACAAGGCCGGGGGACTGCACCGCTTCTTCCTCGGAGACGACTACCGCGACCTGTGGACGATGCCGATCCGGGTCGAAGTGCTCGACCTTCGGAGCTACGCCGGCGGGCTGAAGCCGGCCTTCCGGGTCGGAGGCCAGGAGACCAAGGGCCTGGCGTTCAAGGGAGCCGACGGCCGGGACTACACGTTCCGGGGCGTCGACAAGGACCCGTCCGGCATCCTGCCCCCCGACCTCCAGGGAACGATCGCCGAGCGCATCGTGCAGGACCAGATCGCTTCCGGCCAGCCCGCGGGGCCAGTCGTGGTGGCCCCGCTGCTCGAGGCCGCCGGCGTCCTCCACGTGACGCCGCGGATCGTCGTGATGCCCGACGACCCGGCGCTCGGCGAGTTCCGCCCGATCTTCGCGGGCCTGGTCGGCCTCATCGAGGAATACCCCCAGCCCGCGACGAAGGACCATCCCGGCTTCGCGGGATCCACCGAGATCGTCAACGGCACCGACATGCTCAAGCGCTTGCGCGAGGGTCCGCGCACGCGCGTCGACACCAGGGCGTTCCTGCGCGCGCGGCTCATGGACATGTTCGTGGGCGACTGGGACCGCCACCTCAAGCAGTGGCGCTGGGCGCACATCCCGGGCCAGACGCTCTGGCAGCCGATCCCGGAGGACCGGGACCAGGCCTTCTCGCGCTTCGAGGGACTGGTGCTCAGCATGGCCCGTCCGCGCCAACCGCGCTTCGTCGACTTCGGCCCCGAGTATCCCGGCATCGTCGGCCTGACCTTCAACGGCTGGGACCAGGACCGGCGGCTGCTCACGGAGCTGGAAAAGCCCGCGTGGGACGAGATCGCGGCCGATCTCAAGGCGCGCCTCACCGACGCGGTGATCGAGGACGCGGCCCGGAAGATGCCGGAGGAGTACTACCGGCACGACGGCGCCCGCCTGACCCAGGCGCTGAAGGCCCGCCGCGACGCTCTCCCCGCGGAAGCGGCCCGCTTCTACCGCCACCTGGCCCGCGAGGCGTACGTGGAGGGCACCGACCAGGCCGAGGCCGCGCAGATCCGCCGGCTCGAAGGCGGCGACGTGGAGGTCGTGCTCGCGCCCGCGGAGGGCGGGGGCGAGGCCTTCTTCCGTCGCCGCTTCCACGCGTCGGAGACGCACGAGATCCGCATCGACCTGCGGGGAGGCAACGACGGCGTCGCCGTCACCGGCGGGAGGGCGGGCGGGATCGTCGTGCGCGTGGTGGGCGGCAGCGGCGAAGACGTCTTCGACGACTCGGCCGGCGGGGGAACGCGCTTCTCCGACTCCGCGGGGGCGCGGCTCGTTGCCGGTCCCGGCACCCGCCTCGACCGGCGGGAGTACGTCCCGCCGCCGCCCAACAAGGCCGCTCCCTGGATCCCGCCGCGGGACTGGGGACGCCAGACGATCACGCAGGGGCTCGTCGGCTTCAACCCCGACATCGGCGTGTTCCTCGGGCTGCAGCTCGACACGAGGGCCTTCGGCTTCCGGCAGGACCCATACGCGAGCCGCCAGGTCATCCGCGGGGGCTACGCGACGACGGCACGCAGCGGGCGGGTCGAGTACGAGGGCGAGTTCCGGCGGTCGAACTCGGCGGTCTTCACGAGCCTGTTCGCCCGCGCCTCCGGCATCGAGATCCTGCGCTTCTACGGCTTCGGCAACGAGACCTCCAACGCGGGGCCGGATCAGTCCTACAAGGCCAGGCAGGACCAGCTCGTCCTGGAGCCGTCGGTGGGCGTGTTCCTCACGCCGCGCCTGACGCTGTCGCTCGGTCCCCGCGTGAAGTACGCCAAGACCGACCTCGCGCCGGGCCGCTTCATCACGGCACATCCGCCGTACGGTGTCGACAAGTTCGGGGAAGCCGGGCTCGGCGGTGCGCTGCGTTTCGACAGCCGCGACCACCCGGCCAACGCCACCCGCGGGCTGCTCTTCGACACGGCGGGCAGCTTCTACCCGAAGATGTGGGACGTGAAGACGGCGTTCGGCGAGGTCCACGGCGACGTGGCGACATATCTCTCTGCCTCCTCGTCGTACCTTCAGCCGACGCTCGCCTTACGCGCGGGCGGGAAGCGCGTTTGGGGCGACTACCCGTTCTTCGAGGCGGCGTTCATCGGCGGGAGCTCCACCGTGCGCGGCTTCCGGGCGCAGCGCTTCGCGGGAGACGGTGCCGTCTACGGCAACGCGGAGCTGAGGCTGAGGATCGCCCGCGTCTTCATCGTCCTCCCGGCGGATCTGGGCGTGTTCGGCCTCGCGGACGCGGGCCGCGTCTACGTCGCCGGCGAGACGTCCGACAAGTGGCACACCGCCGCCGGGGGCGGGATCTGGCTCTCGTTCCTGAACCGCGACGCGACGTTCACGCTCGCGGTGGCGACCAGCGAGGAGCGCACCGGCCTGTACGTCCGCGCCGGCTTCGTGTTCTAACCCAAGGAGCACGCGGCCGCGAGCAGCGAGCGAGGGATTCATTTCACTCGTCGTCAGCGGACCGGATGGTTTCCAACCGATAGCAGCAAACCGCTCCGGTCTCGATCCGCTGCGCGAGGTGCTGGCCGATCGCAGGATTGACGAGGAAGATCTCGTCGATCGCACGCTTGATCGCCTTCCTCACGGCGGTGCGGGCGCGCTCCGGAGCGTCCGCGAACGATCGCGTCCGGCCGCCGAGGCCCATGGCGCGGGACAACTCCCGAGTGAGGACGGCCAGCTCGTGTTGCTCGCGCTCCGAGAGCGCCGTCCGTGCTCTGAGGTCGCGGATGCGGGCGCGCACCGCGGCTATCGTCTTGCCGTCCATCAGCGGGTCGTGCGGCTGCTCCACGCCCTCGGTGCCGCCCTGCACCGCGAGGGCCAGCGCGCGTACGCCGCGGTCGGGTGCGGTCACGAGCTGGGCGAGATAGCGCATGCCGACGCGGTCCCGAACGAAAGCGACCTCTCCCCCCAAGACGACACGCCATCTCTTTGCGTCCGTCAGGGTGATCAACGCCGCGCCTGGCTCGTCCGCCCCGCCTGCGAATCCAGTGCCTTCCGCGATGTGCCGCCAGCGCGCGAGCAGACCGCCCATGCCGGCCGCGGCGGCGGCGGCGAAGGCGTCCTGTAGCAGCGCCCGGCCGCGGCGGTCCGCGCGGCCCGAGCCTCGCTGCAGCCGCGCCAGGCCCAGCTCGGCCTGCGCCTGGACGGCGGCCGGCCGGTGGCCGAGCGCCTCGTTGGCGGCGACGGCGGCGGCGAAGTGCTCGATGGCGAGATCGTGCTTCCCGCACGTGAGGGCCGCGAGGCCGAGAGGGCGATGGACGGATCCGAAGCAGACGACCGCGAGCGAGCCCATGACCGGAAGGTCGGCATAGGGCAGGAGCGCATCGTACGCGGCCTTGGCGATGCGTTCGTCCTGGAGGGCGTGCGCCGTCTCCGTCACGACGAGCATCGTCAAGAGCCACGAGCTGGACGAGAGAATCGAGCTCAGGCCGTCGCGCGCCAGCCGCTCCAGCATCGCGCGGGCCGGCTGCTCGCGCCCGCCACGCAGCGCGAAGAGCGCGGCCGCCGACGCGAACGCGTAGTCCCGCTCGCCGATCAGCGTCGGCGAGGCGGCCATCGAGGCGGCGACGTCGCCGAGCTCCGCTTCGCGGCCCTGGAACGCTCGGATCGCACAGAGGTGGGCCCCGTGGTAGGCCTGCGCATCGGCGTCCCCCACTTCGGTGCCGAGGGCGAAGCATCTCGCCGCCGCCGCTTCCGCATTCGCGAACTCACCGGCGCGGATGGCCAGCATGACATCCATGGCCTGCACGATGAAGAGCACGCTGCGACAGCGCAGCGTGTCGGCACGGACCCGCAGCTCCTCGAGCGCCGCGCCGGCCGCGGGGTCTCCGAGAAGGAAGAGGTCGGCGGCACGCCAGCACAGGCCGATGAGCGAGAGCAACCCGTCCTCGGCCGCCGCGGCAAGCGCGATCAGCTCCTTCGCGATGGCGGGACGACGCCAGGTATGCTCGGGCGTCAACAGTGCATGGTGAGCGAGAGAGAGCGCTTCGGCCAGCGCATGCCCGTCGCCCGCGCGCCTGACCTCCTCCACGGCGGCCAGGACCGCGCTCACGCTCCCGCCGCGGTACGCTTCCTCCGCCGCCAGCCGCACCTTCAGCCGGGCGCGCAACACCGCCCCTTCGACGGGCAGCGCTTCGAGTGCGCGGCGCTGCAGCGCGAGCACGCGCTCCGCGTCGTGCGTCAACCGGTGCTCGCCCACCCACACTCCGCCCAGGCCGAGCGCGGCGCGCGCCAGGGCCACGGGGTCCTGCTCCTTCTCGGCCGTCCGGGCGGCGAGTTGGAAGAGCGGGCGTGCCTCCGCCAGAAGGCCGCAGGCGAGCATGCACTCCGCGTGCTCGACCGCCAGCTCGGCCGCCGGGCTCGTCAGCCCGGCGGCGACCTGGATCTCCGCCGCCCGGCGCAGCAGCGCGGCCGCGCTCTCGAATCCATCGGTCCGCTTCAGCGTGCGCGCCACTTCACGAGCGACCCCGACCGCCCGCTCCGCGTCCTCCCTCGACCGGCTCGCGGCGGCGAGCGCGTGCTGGGCGCGGCGCGAGGCTCGCTCCGGGTCGTCGCCGGACAGAAGCGCGGCCGCCCGCGCGTGGGCGGCCAGGCGATCGGAGACGTCGAGCGAGGCGGTGACCACGTCTCGAATCAGGTCGTGCACGAAGCGGAAACGATCCGTCTCGGAGCGTACGGCGAGGCCCAGGTCCGCCGCGCGCACCAGCGTCTCGGCGGCGAGCGTCGGCGAGACGTCCGCCATGCGGGCCGTCTCGTACGCCGTAACTTCCCGCCCGAGCAGCGCGGCGAAAGCGATCAGCCGCCGGTCGCGGGAGGGAAGACGCTCGATCACGCCACGGATCGCGCGCTCGAGACCGCCGCTCACGCCGCCGGCGCGGAGATCACTCCGCAGGGCGATACTCCGCAGGTGGAGCGGATTGCCCTTCGTGACGGCAACCACCGCGTGCAGCAGCCCTGGATCCGGCGGCGGGGCGTTGAAGGAGGCCAGGTACTCGCTCACCGCCGCCTCGGAAAGCCCCGACAGCGGAATCGCGAGCGCAGCCGGGTCCAGTTCCGACAGGAGTCCCCGGACCTCGGGGGCCGCCTCCGGCGCTCGATCGCGGCGGGTGAGGAGCATGAGCAGGGCGAGTCCGCGCTCGCGCACCAAGAACCGGACGAGCAGGAGGCTGGCGGAATCGGCCAGATGGGCGTCATCGACGACGATCACGGACGGCGCGTCGATCGACCCCGAGCGCAGGTGGTGGAGCACAGCCTGGAAGCTCGCGAAGCGCTCCTGCGCCGGCCCTTCTTGGAGCAGCCCCTCGGGCGCTCCGAGGTCGCGCAGGATCGCGCGCCACGGCCAGAAGGGTGGCGCTTCCCCCTCCTGAGCGCAGCGGCCGATGCCGATCCGGGCCCCGCGGCTCCGGGCGCGCTCCGCCACCTCCTCGACCAGCCTGGTCTTGCCGATGCCGGGGGGGCCATGGATGACCGCAAGCTGTGGCTCACCGGCTTCGGCGGCGCCGAGCAGGCGCATCAGGTGATCGAGCTCGGCGTCGCGACCGACGAGGGGGTTCGGGGGCGCCGGTCCGCCCCGTAGTCGTCCTTCGCTCGCATGTGCCGGCTGGCCGCGTGAGCGCGCGAGGCCTACCTCCGGTCGCTCCTCCTGGGGCATTGGCGCGACGCTACCACCAAATCGCGGCCAGGATCCAGAGCACGTTCCGCGTTCACCGAGTGACGCCGGTCACGGTGATTCTCGCTGCCCCGCCGATGGCACACCCGTGTCACGCCTTCCAAGTGACGGTCCAGACAGGAGGAGTGACGCATGCGCGAACATGTCCAGCGACTTCGGCCGCTACGTGGTCTCGGAATCCTGTGCGGGGCGGCCTTGCTCTCCGCCCACGCGCCGAACGGGGTGGCGCAGACGACGGGCACCGTGACGCAGCAGATCGCCAGCGTCGAGGGCGGCGTCGAAGCCGCCATCGATGCGCCGTGGCGGCTCGAGCCCGACTTCGCGGCGACTCCCGTCTATCCGCGGATCCCGATCGTCGTCAGCATCCACGACTCGAGCCTGCAATCGACCCAGGGGCCGACCGTCGCCCTCGGCGTGTTCTGCGAGATGGCCGTCCGCGAGGAAGGCGCCGCGATGTCGACCGACTACTTCAAGGCCGACCGGCTCTCGGAGATCGAGCGCAGCGACAAGTGGCCCATCAGCTCGGCCCCCGCTGCGAACCACCGGCTGTGCCGGCGGTGGGCCGGCGAGACGTGCGGCGCCGCCGATCTGGACGTCGGACCCTCTGCGGAGTGGCACGGCACGCTTCTCTACTCGCCGCACACGCAGACTGCGGGAACCGACGTCCACCTGACCGTCCAGGTCCGCGTCGCCCGCGCCGGCGACAGCTGCGGCCCGGCCGCGCCCATCGTCGACAACGCGCCCTTCGACCGCCTCGGGCTGCGCCAGATCTACGAGAACGTTCCGCCCTCCTACGTGATCACCAATCGCCTTTCGGTGCACCTCGGCGAAGCGGCGCTGCCTCGCTTCGACGACGGCTGGGTCTACGGCGACCTGCACTATCACTCGCAGGGGACGGACAACGAAGGCGAATCGGCCTACGCCTATCGGCCGACGCTGCAGGCCATGCGCGCGATGGGCCTCGACTTCCTGTTCGCCACCGAGCATGCGAGCGATTCGGAACAGATCACCGACGTCAACCTGATCTACCTGCGGAACATCGTTCCGGACTGGGTGCCGGGACCCATCCACGACTGGCTCGAGGCCATCATCGACTCGATTCCCCTCCACGAGGAGACGCGGAGCTACGCGGCCCGCGACATGAACCGCCAGCGCTTCACCGCGCTGCGCGCGCTGCTCAACGACCCGCCGGGAGTAAAGGTCATCAACGACCACACGTTCCCGACCGGCGCGAACGCCGAAGTGATGAAGGCACCCGGCGCCGGGCGCGCCGCGCGCATCTTCCTCGGCGGGGAGGTCGACGTGGTCCCCGAGATGAGCGCCCGCGAGAAGGCGTCGGGAAATATCCTCTACGGGAACGGCGCCAGCTACCTGTGGAGGAACTGCCTCCTGGACACCGAAATCCTCGATTTGATCCACGAACACACGACGTCGCTCTTCTGCCCTTCCCCCGACGCGTTGGGCGAGCTCGATCCCGCGACCGGACGGTACTCGGTGCACGACATCCAGGGACTGGGCGACGACTCCTACTATGCCCGCCAGCACATGGTCTACCTCCCGCTGGACGGCACGCGAGACGACGCCTTCGTCTCCGGCGACACGTCGCAGTTCGGCGGTGCACACGAGCACCTGAGCGACCTGGTGGATCCCAGCTACTTCAACACCATCGTGGACAAGGGCTACGCCTTCCTGGCCCACCCGGCCGACGGTGACACCGGGACCGGCATCACGCGATTGGGCCCGGACCTCATCCCCTACTCCGACGTGCAGCTCCGGACGGCTTTCGAGTCGCCGTCGATCCTGGGGCTCCAGCTCTGGAACGAAGACACGCGGCTTCGAACCACGGACGCGAACTCACCCCTGCTGCCCGGCTTCCCGCTCCAGAGCTGGGACAGCCCGCCGGACCCGGGGCCGGGCCCGCCGTCCACAGCGAACCGATCGAAGTGGCTGTGGGGCAAGTGGAGCGGTCTGCTGCCCGGCGCCTACACGGAGCTGTACCACGGCCTGGCGATGTGGGACCGGATGCTGCTCTGGGGCATCCGCCCGTCGCAGACGGCCGGGTTGGCCTGGCTACCGGCCGGGCAGCCGCGCCGCGTGTTCATGGCCGGAGGCTCGGACGCGCACGGAGACTGGAACTACCGGCGACAGGGCCGCCTGTTCGGCGTGTCGGCCATCGTGGACAGCGCCATCGGCAAGCCGCGCAACCTCGTGCACGTCGGGCCGGAGCGGCCCGAGACGGTGACCGACTCGGCGCAGTCCGCCTACGGCAGCGTCAGCCAGTCACAGGTGACGGCCGCGCTCGCCAGCGGCAACTTCGCGGTCACCGACGGCCCGGCGCTGCACATCGCTCTGGACGCAAACGCGAACGGCGTCATCGACGAGGGCGACGTGACCATGGGCGGCGTCAGCCAGCTGCCCTCCAAGGGTACCTACGTGCCGTTCGTCGTCGAGTGGAAATCGACGGACGAGTTCGGGCCCTTGGCCGGCATCGACCTGTACGTGGGCGCCACCAGCGACACGCTGGACACCGGCCTGATGTACGCTCCCGAGAACAACGGCGTGTACGGGTCTTCACTGTTGAGCGCCGTCAGCCCGAACGCGTACGTCGACGCCGCCGGCGGCACGCACCGCGAGCTGAGGGACGGCTACATGCTCGATCCCACCGGCGGCCTCCACATCAGCCTGTCCGCCGCCGAAGCGACGGCCGGCCGCCGGGTCGTGCATCTGCGGGCGAACGACTTCGTGGTCGGTCGCCGCCGCGTGGAGCAGGAGGAGCCCGTCTGCACTTTGAACAGCTACTGCAACAAGCCGGGATTCGAGGACCTGTGCGAAGAAGTGTGCACGACGCCTCCGCCCGCGATCTACCACTTCGACAACGTCTCCCTGCCCGACCGCGTCTTCGTGCGCGCCTTCGCTCGCACCGTACGCAAGGCCGGAGCCCTCTGCGAGCAGAGCGGCGATCAGTTGACCACGCAGGGAGGGACCGCCCAGATCAGCGGCCAGTGCATCGAGCGCCTCGCGTTCACCAACCCCGTCTGGATGGACAACACCGCGGCGCCGCCCCCGCCCGGCGACTTCAGCCTCGCCTGCACGCCGACCAGCCTGAGACTGCCCGCTGGCGGCCGCGGCACCGGATCCTGCGCCGTGAAGTCAACCGGCGGCTTCTCCAAGGCGGTCACGCTGAGCTGCGTCAACCTGCCGGCGGGCGCCTCGTGCAGCTTCAGCCCGCTCAGCGTCACGCCTGCCCCCGACGGTACCGCGAACAGCGCGTTGATCCTCTCGACCGGGATGGCCGCTTCGGGCAGCTACACCATCCGCGCCAAGGGCGTCTCCGGGAATCTGCTCAACCCCAGCCACGACACGCCGATCGCCTTGACCATCGATCCCGTGGGGCCGCCGCCGGGGGGCACGGGGGGCCCGATGGCGGTCTTCGATGCCAAGCTGAAGGCCCCCGTCTGCGCCAGCGCCGGCGCCTCCTGCGACACCGGCACGTCGCTCGTGTTCAGCCGCGCCGCGGGGGGTGGAGAGCCGAACGCTCCCAACACGATCGGCGGCGTATGCGCGGACGGCGCGACCGCACCGACCTCCGGTCGATGGAATGCCGTCGACCGCATCCGGATCTCCGGCCAGGCGGGAACGCGTTTCGCGGCTGGCCAGACGGTGCTCGTCGAAACCGGCGTTTGGGCGTCCAGCACGCCGTCGACGGACGCCGTCGACTTCTTCTACGCCGCCGACGCGACCCGCCCGAGCTGGCAGTGGATCGCGACCGTCGTGCCGTCGGTGGCCGGAGGACAAGTGCTCCCGGTCAAGTACCGTCTGCCCTCGGGCGCACTGCAGGCGGTGCGCGTGCAATACCGTGGGCAAGGCACGAGCGACAGCTGCGCGACGGGAGTCAGCAACGACCGCGACGACCTCGTCTTTGCCGTGGGAGGAGGCGTGACCCCCTAGTCCTCGGGCGCTTGCGTCAGCCGAGGAGTGCCCGGCGGGATCGGCCGCCGGGCACTTGCCTGACCGCGCGCTCCGACATTTCCCAGCCGGCCGTCTCCCAGCACCTGGCCAACGCAGAGGACGCGGAGAACGGATTCACCAGGGATCCTCCGCGATCTCTCCGTTCGTTCGGTGCCCTCCGCGCTAAGAGGCCGACCCGGGCTTGACTATCAGCTCACGCCCGAAGGCGCGGGCGAAGCGCTTGTTCAAGGCGCGCGGACGCCATCCGCCGAGCGCCGGCATCTCCACCACCACCCCGCCCTCGACGAGCCGAGCGGCCAGCGTGAGCGTGACGCCTGGCGGGCAGCGCTCTTCGAGGTCGTCGGCGAGGGCGAGCAGCACCCCCGCGCGCTCCACGGTGTCGCGGTCTTCCCGCCCGAGCAGCGGGCTGTACCGCATGGGGTCCGCGTCCTCGTCCCCTGCCGACCGGACCACCAGCGCGAGGAGCGCGACGTCGCGGTGGGTGAAGCCGTCGAGATCGGAGGCGATCACGAAGTCGGCCGCGTGCTCGTGGCGGTCGAAGAAGTCCACCGCGCGGCCGATGTCGAGGACGCGCGCCCCGTGGCGCACCGCCTCCTTCGTGGCCGCGTCACCGGAGGGGAAGAGCACGCTCCACAGCGCTTCCACCACCGCCACCCGGCGCTCGGCGTGCCCCGCATCCCAGCCCGCGAAGCGCGCGGTGAGGGAGATGACCGAGCGCTCCCGCACCTCGGCCGGCGACGGGAGGCTCTGGCCGAGGAGGCTGTAGGCGAGCCCTTCCCGCACGCCCTGACCCGACACGCGCACGTGCGCCGCTCCCACCTGGCCGATCAGCGTCTCGATGGCGACCGCACCCCCGACGATCGAATCGCCGCGCTCGCCGCTCAGGCCCGCGGTCCGCTCGCGCTTCTCCAGGCGGCGGGAGGCGAGGCTGCTCGCGATCGCCCGCGCCGCCTCCCGCTCGAGGACGTAGCCGTGGACACGCGAGATGGGATAGCTGCTGGCGCGGGCGTCGATCTTCGCCAGGTTGCGCACCGTCCCCCCGGTGCCGACCAGCTCCTCCGCGGGCCGGAGGGCGGGCACGCCCGCGTCCTCGAGCGCCCGGCGCACGTGCTTGCGCAGGCGCCGCAGCTCCTCTTCCGAGGGCGGGTCGGAGGCCAGGAACGACTGGCTCAGGCGCAGCGCGCCGAGGGGCAGGCTCCACGCCCGGTCGAGGGCGCGCTGGAAGAAGCGCGTGAGCTGGAGGCTGCCGCCCCCGAGGTCGAAGAGCAGCCCGTGCTCGACGGGCATGCCGCGGATGCCGCCCAGGAAGCCGTAGCGCGCCTCGGCCTCGCCTTCGATGACCTCGACCGGGAAGCCGAGCTCGTCGCGGAGGCGGGTCATGAGCGCGGGGCCGTTCTCGGCGTCGCGAAGGGCCGCGGTCGCCACCCCGACGATCTTCTCCGCGCCCGCGCCGACGGCGAGGGCGCGGAAGTCGCGCAGGGTGCCGACGACGCCCTCGATCGTCTCGGGCGAGAGGCGGTGGCCCCGGTCCACGTCGCGGACGAGACGGAGGGCGGCGCGGCTGCTGGCGAGAATGCGCAGCTGGCCGGCGGCGTCCAGGCCGTAGGCGACCACGCGCGCGGAGTTCGAGCCGATGTCGACGACGGCGACGCGCCGGGGAGCGCCCTCTATGGCCACCGCTGGCCCCGCCGGGCCGCGTCGAATGTCGCCTGCGCGGCCGGACGGCTTTCGAGGCATCCGGGGTCGAGGCGGGCCCCCTCCTCGAAGGCGGCCACCGCTTCGCTCGCGCGCCCGAGGGCGGCGAAGGCCGTGCCCAGCTCGACGTGGGCGGCGGTATCGTCCGGACGAAGGCGGATCGCTTCCTGCAGGGGCGCGACGGCTTCGGCGGGCCGGCCGGCGAGGTGCAGCAGCGCGTGGCCCAGCCGCAGCTGCGCGTCGGCATCCGTGGGACGCGCACGGGCCGCGTCCCGATACGCTTCGACGGCCTCGTCCCAGCGTCGGAGGCCCGCGAGCTTGACCGCGAGCACGCGCCGGAGGGCCGCCGCGCGCGCGGC
>QHVJ01000341.1 GCA_003222275.1 Acidobacteriota bacterium
AGAGGCCGTCGATGTCGGCGTAGCTGCCGTAGACGTAGGCACCGCCCGCGGCGACGAAGGCCTCGATCCGCGTGGCCGCGTTGCCGTAGGCGGCGCTGGCGCCCTGGATGAGGCCCTTGTACTTCTTGTCGGCCCAGCCCCTGAAGAAGGCCGCTCGCTCGATCGGCCGGAGCCTCACGCGGATGCCGGCCGCGTTGAGGTAGTTGACCACGGGCTCGCCGACGTTCGCGATGGCGGCGTCGCAGAAGTAGTCTCCGGCGTCGAAGCCGTTGGGATACCCGGCCTCGGCGACGAGCCGCTTGGCCCTGGCGGGATCGTACGAGTAGCCGGGCGGCTGCCAGTAGAACTCGAAGCTGCTGGGAATGATGCTCCAGGTGATCCTGGAATATCCGAGCGCGTCCGCCTGGTTCATCGCCTGCCGATCGATGGCATGGTTCACGGCCAGGCGCACCCGCCGATCGTGCCACGGCGACTTCGGGTCCCATTGCTCGGAGAAGTAGACCCAGTGTGTGGCCTGACCGACGTTGGGCTTCAGCGTCAGCCCGGCGGTTCGCCGGATCTCCTCGGCCATCGCGCCGCGAATGTTATAGGCGATGTCCACCTCACCGCGCTTCAGCGCGGCCAGACGTGTGGCCTCGTCCGGGATCGACTTCAAGACCAGCCGCTTCACGTTCGGGGACTTGCGCCAGTACTGATCGAAGGCTTCGACGACGAGCTCGACACCCGGCGTGAAGGACACGAAACGATAGGGGCCCGCCCCGATCGGCATCTTCTTGAAGCCCTCGTCGCCGACCTTCTCGACGTACTTCTTCGGCACGATCCAACCGGCCCCGGTGGCGCCGGCGTAGAAGGTCATGAAGTCGGGCCACGGCCGCTTGAGGCGGAAGCGCACACGCGACGGATCCGGAGTCTCGATCGCCGCCACGCTCTCCTTGAGAGGCTTGGAGGCCGCGCCCCGGTAACGCTCGAACGAGAACTTGACGTCCTCGGCGGTGACCGGATCGCCGTTGTGGAACCTGGCGCCGCGCCGGAGGACGAACTCGTAGACGAGACCGTCGGGCGACACATTCCACGACTCGGCCAGAGCGGGCGCCATGGGGTTGCCCGGCAAGGGCTTCACGACCGCGTCGTGTAACGCGTAGAGCACCATGAACGGCGTGATGATCCCGGAGGTCTCGGCCGGGTCGAACCACGTGGGCGCCAGCGAGATGTGCACGGCCCAGGTCAGCTGACCCTCGGGCGCGGCGGCGGCCGACGCGGCCCCGACCGCCAGGATCGTGAGGACGAGCCACGAAGCGACGAGGCCTCGAACGTGTCTCATAGATCTACTCCTCACGGCTCGCCGCTGGCCGCAGCGATGCCCCGGGCCGGAGTGCTTTCGGGTTGGGTCACCGCCGGTCCCAGCAGCTCGACCTGTGGGCCGACTTGCCTGAGCCTGGGATCGAGGTGATCGCGCAGCCAGTCGCCCATCAGGTTGACCGCGAGCACCGTGAGCAGCATCGCCAGGCCCGGGAAGAGCGACATCCACCACGCCGTCGCGAGAAAGCCGCGGCCGTCCGCGATCATCAGCCCCCACGCGGGATTCGGCGGCGGCACGCCGACGCCGAGGAAGGACAGCGTGCCCTCCAACAGAATGACGTAGCCCACCTGCAGGGTGGAGATGACGAGCAGCGTGGGCACCACGTTCGGGAAGATGTGACGCCGGATGATCCAGGCGCTCGAGCGTCCGGCCACGACGGCGAGCGCCACGAAGTCGTGCTCCTTGATCGCCAGCGTCTCGCCGCGCACCTGGCGCGCGAAGCGCGGCCAGAGCAGCAGCGCGATGACGAGCACGACGTTGCGGAAGCTCGGCTCCGACACGGCCACCATCACGACGGCGATGAGGATCGTGGGCAGCGAGAGGCCGATGTCGGTCAGCCGCATGAGCACGGCGTCGGTCCGCCCGCCCCGATACCCGGAGACGAGGCCCAGCAGCGTGCCCAGCGTTCCCGCCACGCCGATGGCGACCAGCGAGACGACGAGCGAGATCCGGCTGCCCCAGATGATGCGGCTCAGCACGTCACGCCCGAAGCGGTCGGTGCCCAGCGGATGCTCCGGGTTGCCGCCTTCCATCCAGATCGGCGGGATCGACTTCTTGATGAGGTCGCCCTCGGTGGGACTGTGGGGCGCCAGGTACGGCGCGAACACCGCCGCCACCACCAGTGCCGCGAGGACGAGGCCGGCGAACCACGGCAGTCGTCGCCTACGAGGAGACATGGCGAATCCTCGGGTTGAGGTAGCTGTAGAGCAGGTCCACGCACAGATTGCCGGTGAGATAGAGGGCGCTCAGCACCAGCACGCCGGCCTGCACGACGGGGTAGTCGCGCGTGGTGATGGACTCGAGGATCAGCCGCCCCAGCCCCGGCCACGCGAACACGGTCTCCGTCACCACCGCGCCGCCGAGGAACTGCACGAACAGGAGGACGGCGAAGGTGACGACCGGCAGCAGGGCGTTGCGCAGGCCGTGCTTCCAGAGCACCACCTGCTCGTGCAGCCCCTTGAGCCGCGCGAACTTGATGTAATCCGAGCCGAGCACCTCCAGCATCGCGGACCGCGTGAGACGCAGGATCGCGGCCGAGGTGAAGTAACCCAGCGTGAAGGCGGGGAGGACCAGGTGCAGGAGCCCGCCGCGTCCGCCGGCCGGCAGCACGCCCAGCACCACGCCGAAGAACAGGATCAGCATGAGTCCGAGCCAGAACGTGGGCATCGACTGCCCGAGCACGGCGAACACGCGCGCCGCGGTGTCCAGCACGCCGCCGCGGCGCACCGCCGAGTACATGCCGAGCGGGACGCCGATGAGCACGCTCAGGAACATCGCCACGAAGCCCAGCTCCACCGTCGCGGGCAGCCGCTCCCAGATGTGCTCGGTGACCGGCCGCCGGGAGATGATCGAGTTCCCGAAATCGCCCACGGCGACGTTCATCACGTAGATGCCGTACTGGACGGGCAGCGGCTTGTCGAGGCCGAGATGGCGCGTCAGGATCTCCTGATCGCGCTGCGTCGCGTTGACGTCCAGCAGCAGGTAGATAGGATTGCCGGACAGGCGGGTGAGCACGAAGACGATGCTGACCACCACGAGCATGCTCAGCACCGTCTGAAACGCCCGCCCGACGAGATAGCTCGCCATCTCAGCGTCGGGGGGAGCGGCGCCGCTCCCCCCGACACCCCCCACCGGTCATGCGCGGCATCGTCAGCTCAAGGCCGATTGCGCGGGCGAAGCCCGCGCTCGAAGCGCGCCCGTCGACCACGTTTCGTTCCATCGCGCTACTTCCGGGTCACGTACTCCCAGTTGTGGAAGCCCATGTGGCCGGCGATCAACGGCCACTCTCCCACCTTGGGCCCGACGCCCGCGATGGCGTGGGCGGCGCCGATGGCGACGCCGGGGATGTAGTCGTGGAGGAAGGGCCCCATCTCGTCCCGCATGATCCGCACCCGCTCCTGGTAATTCGGCTGAACCGCCAGCCGATCGATGAACTCGTCGAGCCTGGGATGCTCCATGAACAGGTTGAGCGAGGCCTTGGTGTACGCGCCGCGGTAGAGGACCTCCCACATCTCCGGGGCCACCAGCGGCGAGGCATAGGCCAGCGTCACCCCCGAGTACGCGCGAGCGCGGAAGTCCGCGGAGAAGACCGCGCGGTCGACCGGCCGCCGCTTGACCTTGATACCCACTCTCTCCCAGTAGGTCGCCACCGCTTCGCCGACGTCGGGCAGATACCCGCGTCCCGGCCAGGCCGTGAGGTTCATCGTGACCTCGAAGCCGTTGGGATAGCCCGCCTCGGCCAGCAGCTGCTTGGCCTTCGCCGGCTCGTAGGGGAATGGCTTCTTCAGCGTCTCGCTCGCCCACGGGTCGGCGGGGTACGCGAGCCAGGATCCAAGGACGGTGCCGAGCCCGCCCAGCACCCGCTGCATGATCGCCTGCTTGTCCACCGCGAGATTGAGCGCCAGCCGCACCTTGCGGGCGCGCTCGGCGTCGGGCTGCGCCCAGGGGACCTTCGGATCGTAGGTGGCCTTGGTCGGCCACTGCCCGCCGAGGATGATGTAAACCCATGAGACGTTCGGCATGACGATGGTCCGCACGTTCACCTTCTTCAGCTCGTCGACGTACTCGCCGCCGATCTCGATGACGTCGACCGACCCGGCCCGCAGCATGGCCATGCGGGTCGCCGGCTCGGGCACCTTGCTGAACACCAGTC
Organism: Acidobacteriota bacterium; assembly: GCA_003222275.1. Classification (GTDB taxonomy): domain Bacteria; phylum Acidobacteriota; class Vicinamibacteria; order Fen-336; family Fen-336; genus AA32. The sequence continues at coordinate 4,233 of QHVJ01000341.1, forward strand.
GCTTCCAGTGCGGCGTCGCCCGCCAGTGGTTCTCCACCGCTTCGTAGACGATGCGATCGCCGCGCACGTGCTCGACGAACTTCCAGGGGCCGGTGCCGATCGGCTGGCGTTCCGCGCCCTGCTCTCCGGCCGCCTCGATGTGGCGCTTGGACTGGATGAAGGCGCACGACGCGAACAGTCCCTGGTTCACCTTGTTGCCGAACACGACGAAGGGCTTGTCGAAGTGCACGGTGAGCGTGTGCGGGTTCTCGACCTCCATGCTCTTGATCGCCCGGAACTCCGGCGCCAGGGAGTTGGCGGAGCCTTCCTTGGCGATCGAGGCGAACGTGAACCTCACGTCCTCGGCGGTCAGCTCGGCGCCGTTGTGGAAGCGCACACCCTTGCGGATGTGGAACCTCCACGTGCGGCCGCCGTCCAGGACCTGCCAGCGCTCGGCGAGCATCGGGGCCAGCTCCCCGGTCTTCGGATCACGGGTCAGGAGATTCTCGTACATCGGCTTGAGGACCACGTCCTCGGCCCCGACGTACAGGTGAGGCAGCCAGCGCTCGTTGCCGAACGTCGCCACCGCCACCGTCAGTGTCCCTTCGGGCTTGGCCGCCACGCTCGACGGGGCGGCGAGGAGCGAGAACCACGCGGTCAGGAGCGCGAGAGCGATCGCGAACGATCGATTCATGAGCGGTCCTCCTGTGTGTAGAGGGCCGGATCTTTTCAGTGCCGCGGGACGAGGTGCAGGGATGCTACCCTCGGCGGGCCAGCAAGACAATCTGTATCCGGCAGGAGGTTCCCCATGGCCACTGACCCCCGTTCCATGGGCCGGCTCGCAGCGGCGATCGTTCTCGCGTCGGCGCTAGCTCGTCTCAGGCGAGGAGCATGCGGGACGGCTGCAGCGTGCGGTTGAACGGATGCAGCACGAGCCCGAGGATCTCGAGCGTGACCACGCCGAGCAGCGCTTCGTCGCCCGCTTCCCCGAGGATCACGGGCGTGTGGCCTTCGCCCTGTGGGAGCCGGATGTAGCATTCGGACACGTCGCGTTCGATCTGGGTGCCGTCGGCGAGGATGAACGTCATCCGGCGGCGCGGCGCCAGCCGGATGGCGCGCCAGTCGTCGGGCGGCAGGAGGCTGTACTTGGCGCCGCTGTCGACGAGAAACGTGACCGTGCGAGCGATGCCCGTCGGTCCCGTCACCACGCCCTCGATGTACGTGAGTCCCATCGTTGCGGTCATTCTAACGACCCGCGAGCCTCGCCGCGCGTCCAAAGTCCGATACCCTCGATCGGTTGACGCGGGGCGTGCGCGCCCGTAGGCTGGCGCCTCGTGAGACGTGTCGCGATCGATCGTCCCCGGCACGAAAGGAGACCCGCATGATCTACGAGGTCCGCACCTATCGCATCGCCCCCCGCAGCCTGCCGGAGGTCGAGAAGCGCTTCGGCGAGGCCTACGAGTACCGCAAGAAGTACTCGGAGCTGTTCGCCTTCTGGCACACGGAGATCGGATCGCTCAACGAGATCGTCCACGTGTGGCCGTACCGGGATCACGCCGAGCGCGAGCGCATCCGCGGCGAGGCGGCCAAGGATCCGAAGTGGAACCCCGGCATCCAGGAGTTCATCCGGGAGATGCGCTCGGAGATCATCGTGCCCTTCAACTTCGTCCCCCAGGCGCGCGGCAAGGTGGGGCCGATCTTCGAGCTGCGCTACTACACGCTCAAGCCGCGCACGCTGCCGGAGGTCTCGAAGCGGTGGGAGCAGGCTCTGCCCGAGCGCACGAAGCTCTCGCCGCTCGTGCTGGCCGGCGGCGTCGAGTTCGGCCGCGCCAACGGGTTCGTGCACATCTGGGCGTACTCGAGCCTCGATCAGCGCGCGCAGGTTCGTGGCGAAGCGAGCAAGCGCGGGATCTGGCCGCCCCCCGGCGGCGGCGATCACCTGCTGACGCAGGAGAACAAGATTCTCCTGCCCGCCGCATTCTCCCCGCTCCAGTAAGCGTAACGACGACGGGACGACGCGCCGCACCCGGGTGCGGCGCGTCTCCGCGTTGGGCTCGGTAGGTTCGCTAGCTGATCCGGTAGCG
>QHVJ01000624.1 GCA_003222275.1 Acidobacteriota bacterium
GCCGCATGGGCTACGCGGACGCCGTCTATCTGACGGCGGTGGGCGACACCGTGCACGTCGCCAGCCGGCTCGAGGCGCTCACGAAGGACTATGACTGCGAGCTGGTCGTCTCCGACGCCGTCGCCCGGCGGGCGGGCGTGGCGACCGAGGGGCTGCCGCGCCACGAGCTGACGCTGCGCAACCGCGCGGAGCCGCTGGCGGTGCTGGTCGTGCGCAGCGCGGTGGCCCTGGCGCCTTCCGAGCCGTCTCGCCAGAGCGGCGAGCCCTCCCGCGCCGGCAGCTGAAGTCGCTGGCATGGCGACTGCTGCTGGGGCTCAGGAGGATACCGCCATGGCCGAGGACAGACGTGACTTGTGGAAGACGACGTCGATCGGTCTCGTGATCGCCGCCATCGTCGCCGTCGTGACGGGCATCGTCGTCGCGAACCGGACCAGCACCACCGAGACCAAAGTCACCGCTCCGTCGGCGTCGCCCTCGGCCACGGTCGCCCAGGCGCCGACGACTCCGGCTGCCCAGCCGGCCACTCCGGCGCCCGCGACGTCGGCCCCCGCGCGGACCGGCGTACCGTCCCAGTCGGCGGTCGCCGAGTGCAACCGCGTCGCGGCCGCCCAGGGCGGGCCCGTGCGGAGCAAGAACGACAAGATCACCGACACCGCGAAGGACGCCGGCATCGGCGCCCTCGGCGGCGCGGCGGTCGGCGCGCTCGGCGGCGCGATCGCGAGCGGCGGTAAGGGCGCGCTCATCGGCGGCGGGGTCGGCGCCGGCGCCGGCACGCTCTACGGGATCTACGACGACAAGAAGCACGACGAGGCGTATCGCTCCGCGTATGTCGGGTGCATGAAGGCGAAGGGCTACACGGGCTAGGTTCTGGCGGCCCGATCGTCTAGTAAATGGGGGGCCCCGAAATGGCCCCCCAACCCCCCCACACGCTCGGGGCGCCCCGGCGAAGCCGTGGCACCCCTCGATACTCCGACAGGCTCCTGACTAGAAGTCATTTCAAAACCCGCTTGAGGACTAGAAGCGCGCAGGCGAGGTGAAAGAAACCGCCATAGGTCACGAGCAACCGGTCATAGCGCACTGTCAGCCTGCGAAAGTTGCCGAGCCAGCCGATCGTGCGCTCGACGATCCAGCGGCGCCGATAACGGCGTAGGCAGCGGCCGTCTTGATCTGTCGCCTTGGTGTTGTTCGAGCCAGCGGGAATGATGGGCCGAATGCGCCGACGCTTGAGGAACCGCCGCACAGCGTTGCTGTCGTAGCCACGGTCCCCGATCAGCCAGTCAGGCCTCCCGCGGATCGGCTGGGTCGCGAGAGTTTTTTCGACGAGCGTGACTTCCGCGGGCGACGCCGCGTCCAGGTGTGCTCCCAGCGGAGTACCTGCGCCATCGACCAGTACCATCCACTTTGTTCCCTTGCCGCGCTTCGTCGGGCCGATTTTAGCGCCCCTTTTTTCGCCGTGGCAAAGCTGCCGTCGATGAAGCACTCGTTCCAGCGGATTTCTGTCGGTCATCGAGCTCCTTAAGGAAAGCGCGCCAGAGCGTCAGGAGGAGGCTGGTCTCTTCCCACTGGCGCAGACGACGTCAACACGTGGTGGGGCTGCCGTACCGCGGAGGAAGTTCGCTCCATGGCGCGCCGGTCCACAGAATCCAGAGGATGCCTTCGAAACACCGGCGTGGATCCGCGCGGGGCCGTCCTCCTTGCGGTTGGCAATTCTCACGAGGTAGATGCGGTCGAATCCGGTCCCACTGCGCGTCGGTGAGCGCTCGCCACGCCATGCCTCCACGCTATGGGTCGAGCTTCTCCGTCCCAAAATTTTTTGGCATCCGGCAGCCCGACACGGCAACCTCGTTCAAGGCAATGTGATTTCTCGTACCGATCCGGACGTGGCGACCACGAATTTGTGGACGGTCCTCGTTGGTGTCCCGTCGCGCTGAAATGAATGCTCAACTGCTACGCGCAGCACATTGTCGACCCACCTACATTCGAGATAGAACTGGCCATTGTAGTTCAGCGTTATGGCCGGTAGCCTTTTGCGCTCGATCAAGTCGATAAGGTCGATCTTGCTCTCGCACCCGTCATCTGCACAGTACGGAAATGCGACCATCCTTTTCTTCGCGTCGAATACTGGTTGACCACTTACTATGAAAACGGTCGACGACGCCTGTGTCGGTTTAATCTCCAGCCGGTCCACTGTGTCCTTGCCTTCATAGATGTGACGCCAATGCAACAACAGGACGCCTTCTGCATACGGCACTCGTGTCTGCCAATCGGCTCGAGCCGCAGTGCCGTTAGCGCCTACGAGTAACGTCGGTACCACTAAGAGAATCGCTAGGTGTGGGTAGGGTTTTGACATGACGAGCCGCACCGTCAAATTCCACCGTATCACGACGCCCGACGTTGGCCGCCATACTGGAGAGCTTGCGACGACTCCGCGCGCCAGGCCACCAACCCGCCGATCCCAACGTCCTGATATCAGGCTCAAAAGCGGTGGTTTTGAAATGACTTCTAGCTCGACAGCGCGCGCACGAACGCTTCCGGGCGCTCCGGCGTGATCAGCCACGGGCGGTCGGCGCGCCGCTCGATCCACACGAAGCCATCGGTCCGCGAGATGTACATCCGCACGACGCCGCGCTTCTGGGTCCACAGCCAGCCGAATCCGCCTCCGAGCCCGCCGGCGCCGACGCGCATGGCCCGGCCGACCTCCTGTCGCAGCTGGCGCTTGTCGAGCAGACGCGCCGTCACGAT
>QHVJ01000071.1 GCA_003222275.1 Acidobacteriota bacterium
CATCCTCGGGCCCGAGCAGGGCGCACGGCAGGAGATCAAGCGGAAGGCGAGCGTCGAGGTGCCCGCCTCCCTGCTGAAGGATGCCTCGGTCCTCAAGATCCACCTCGGGCTCGACGTGGACGGAAACGAGGAGTCGGTGCCGGAGGCCGTGATCGTCAAGCTCTCCGGCAACCAACGCCTGGAGCGTCTTACCCTGCGCCTCGACCTCGAGATCAAAGGTAAGGAGTAGGTCTAAGGCTTCTTCGGGCTTGCCTTCGCCGAAGGACTGGCCTTCACCGCGGGCTTCGCTCCCGGCCGGTGCGATGGAGCCTTGCCGGCCGACGGCGACGCGGACGGCGCGGGCAGGGTCACCGGCACCGCGTCCACGACGTTCGGGACGTTGCCCAGCTTGTCGGCCTCGCCCACGTACAGGTGATAGACCATCAGGCCCAGCTCGCGGTCGTCGGTCGCGTTGACGCCCTTGAGCTTGGGGACGAACGACTGGTTCATGGACAGGCGCAGGTCCACCCACTCGTCGCTGCCGAGGTCGCCGGCCTTGACCCGTACCTTCTTGAGGAAGACCTCGGAGCTCTCGATCGGCACGACCAGCCCCACCTTGCCCGCCGCTGCGATCGTGAGGACGGGCGGGGCGTCGAACGCCTTGGTGTTGGTGTCGGCCTCCAGATAGAGGATCACGTCCTTCTTCGGGTTCTTGAACGAGACGAGGGCGTCCTTCTTGGTCCACGTCACCTCGAGGCCGGGGTTGTCGGTCCGCGACTCGGGGTTGTGCCAGCCTTCCTTGTAGACGAGGAAGATGTTCTCGGTCTGGGGGAGCAGCTCGATCTGGCCGACCTTGTACTCCTGCATGCCCGCGTCCTCGCCCTTGAGGGCGACGCGCTCGCGGTCGCGGTAGAGGCCCATGCGAATCTCCGACGAACCCACGTACGGGTAGATCGGGATGAACTTCGTCTGGGTGTAGCCGTACGACTTGCCCGGCTCCCACGCCGTCGTGGGCGGGGTCGGCATGTGGTCGTCGTCGAACAGGATCACACCGTGCGAATCCAGGAAGTGGACGAGGGCCTTGTAGTCCTTGCCGAGCTTCTTGGCCGACGGCTCGACGTTCCAGTTGTAGGTGATCTCCACCGCGCTGCCCAGGGGCGCGCGCGGGCGGCTGATGGTGAACGAGGGGACGATGGCATTGACCTCCGCCGGCTTCCGGCGGCGGCACGCGTTGAAGGCAGGAATGAGGGCCAGGAACGCCGCGGCGGCGACGAGGATCCTCCAGCCGGAACGACCGAGCTGCATCTGAAAATCTCCTGTTAGAAAGCTAGAGTGCGCGATGCTGGTCGGACAAACCCGTGAACAATACCGGATGGGCGCGCACGGTGTCAACGTGCTACACTCCGCTCCCGCCGCAAAAAAGGAGAGCGCGATGGCCATGGAAGCGCTGGGCATGGTGGAGACCAAGGGTCTCGTCGGGGCCATCGAGGCCGCCGACGCCATGGTCAAGACCGCCAACGTGCTCCTCGTCGGCAAGGAGTACATCGGGGCGGGATACGTCACCGTGCACGTGCGGGGCGACGTGGGGGCCGTCAAGGCGGCCACCGACGCCGGAGCCGCCGCCGCCCGCCGGGTCGGCGAGCTCGTCTCGGTGCACGTGATCCCCCGTCCCCATCAGGAGGTCGAGAAGGTCCTGCCCCCGACCCCCTCTCCTGCGGCGGGGGGCAGCAAGAAGGGCTAGCCGCCCCGGGCGAGAAGGCCATGGCCATCGAGGACAAGGACCTCCTCTCGATCCAGCAGGCGCGGAGCTTCGCCGCGCGCGCCAAGAAGGCCGCCGCCGCCCTCAAGGAGCTCACCCAGGAGCAGGTCGATCGGATCGTCGAAGCGATGGCCGAGGCCGCGCGCACCGAGGCCGAGCGGCTGGCCCGCCTCGCCCACGAGGAAACGGGCTTCGGCAACACGAAGGACAAGACGGCCAAGAACCTCTTCTCGGCGGTGGACGTCTACAACTACATCCGACCCCTGCGCACGGTAGGCATCCTGCGCGAGGATCCGCAGGCCCGCGTCGTGGAGATCGCCGAGCCCATGGGGGTCGTGGCCGCGGTCGTGCCGTCGACCAATCCCACCTCCACCGCGATCTTCAAGGCGCTCATCTCGATCAAGGCCCGCAACGCGTGCGTGATGAGCCCCCATCCCTCGGCCCGCAACTGCATCCTGGAGTCGGTGGGTGTGATGCACGGCCCCGCGGTGAGGGCGGGCCTGCCCGCCGATGCGCTCCTGTGCCTCACCGAGGTATCTCTCGAGGGAACGCAGGAGCTGATGCGGGCCCGCGACACCGGCGTCATCCTGGCCACGGGCGGCATCGGCCTCGTCCGCGCGGCCTACTCCTCCGGCAAGCCGGCCTTCGGCGTGGGACCGGGCAACGTCCCGGCCTACGTGGAGCGGACGGCCGACGTGCCGAAGGCGGTCAAGAACATCCTCGACGGCAAGACCTTCGATTACGGGACGCTGTGCTCGTCCGAGCAGTCGATCGTCTGCGACGAGGCGATCAAGGACCAGGTGATCGCCGAGGTGAAGAAGAACGGCGGCTACTTCTTGAGCGATCCCGAGGTCGCGGCGGTATCGCGGGTCGTCGTCACTCCCCAGCGCCTCGCCAACCCCGAGATCGTGGGCAAGCCGGCGACCTACATCGCCGAGAAGGCGGGGATCAAGGTCCCCCCCGAGACGCGCGCCCTCGTCGCGCCGCTCGCCGGCGTCGGCCGCGACTTTCCCCTGTCGATCGAAAAGCTGTCTCCGGTGCTCGCCTTCTACGTCGTCAGGGACTGGCACGAGGGCTGCGAGCGCTGCCTCCAGCTCCTCCGCTACGGCGGCACCGGCCACACGCTCGGCATCCACAGCCGGGACGACGCGGTGATCCGGGAGTTCGCGCTTCGGAAGCCGGTCTACCGGATCATCGCCAACAGCCAGACCTCGATGGGGGCCACCGGCTACACGACCGGGCTCGCTCCCTCGATGAGCCTGGGTTGCGGGGCGTATGCCGGAAACATCACCTCCGACAACATCACCCCGCTCCACCTCATCAATATCAAGCGGCTGGCGTATGAGCTTCCCCGGGAGGCTCGGGGCCGGCCCACCCCCGTGAGGGCGTCGGCGCCCCTGCGCGACCAGGTCGCCGCCTTCCTGGACGACCGGCTGGGTTCGAAGGCACCCGCTGCCGGCCCCGCTCCCCCTGCCCCCGGCGTGACCCCCAAGCCTCCGGCGGTCGACTTCGTGTCGGAAGAGGACGTGCGCCGGGCACTTCGCGAGGGCCGGACGATCCGAGTCGCCCCCCGCGCGATCATCACCCCGGCCGCCCGCGACGCCGCTGCCGGCGGCAACGTACTCGTCGTCGACGGGAGCTAAGCCACGATCCTTCTGTCGTTTCCGGCCGAGCTTTGAAAGATGTTACCCGCGCCGTTTGCAGGTTCTTCCCGGCGTGCTAGAATCCGGCACTTGTTTTCGGGTCCGGTCGGGAGGGGACGGTAATGTCCAGGCCAGGGAAGTGGGTCCTCTTCGTTGCCATCGGTACCCTCGCCTCGGGGTGTGCCGGCAGCGGCCCGCTCAAGACCTCGGCCCGCGACGCCGCCCGCGCCCCTGAAGACCCCCTCAGCCGCCTCATCGCCTCGGCCGACGCTCGCCTGTCCGGCGGGGTCGAGCAGAGCCGCGCCGGGCACCTGAACCGCGCCCGCGAGGAGTTCGACCGGGCGCTCGATCTGTACCTGAACGCCCCGGGCGGGGCCTACGCGAACCCCAAGGTGGCCGACGCGTACAAGCGGACGCTCGAAGCGATCCAGCTCAGCGAGTTCGAAGCCCTGGCGGCCGGCGACGGGTTCAGCGAGACGCTGCCCGAGCCCGCGGCCATCGACGACGTCGCCGACCTGCCCGTCGCCGCCGGCACCCCCAGCGAGGAAGCCCGGCGGATCGCCGAAGAAGCCCTTCGCATCGAGGTCAACGACGTCAAGATCGAGATCAACGACGAGGTCCTCTCGTGCATCGACCTCTACCAGGGGCCGCTGCGCGACTGGTTCTCCGAAGCGCTGGCCCGTGGCGGTCGCTACCTGCCGCGTATCCGGGAGGTCTTCCACTCGGAAGGCATCCCCCAGGACCTCGCCTACGTCGCGCTCGTCGAGAGCGCCTTCAAGACGGGCGCCTTGTCGCGGACGAAGGCGAAGGGCGTCTGGCAGTTCATGCCCGCCACCGGCAAGCGCTTCGGGCTCAAGCAGGACTGGTGGGTCGACGAGCGAAGCAGCCCCGAGAAAGCGACGCGCGCGGCGGCGCAGTACCTGCGCTCCCTCTACGACCTGTTCCAGGACTGGAACCTCGCCCTCGCCGCCTACAACGCGGGCGAGGGGAAGGTGGGCCGCAGCCTCGACCGCCACGGCGTGGACGATTTCTGGGAGCTGAGCCGCACGCGCGGCCTGAAGCGCGAGACGAAGAACTACGTTCCCATGATCCATGCTGCGATCGTGGTGGCGAAGGCGCCCGCGAAGTACGGGTTCGAGGTGAACCCCGAGCCCCTCCTCACCTTCGACACGGTGCCGGTGAAGGACGCCGTCGACCTGAGGGTGGTGGCCGAGTGCGCGGGGACGGAGGTGGGACAGATCCAGATGCTCAACCCGGAGCTCCGGCGCCTCGCGACACCCGCCGGCCGCGCCTGGAACGTGAAGGTCCCGACCGGCGCCGCGGAGCCCGCCGGCGAGTGCCTCGCGAACCTGCCTCCGGAGAAGCGCGTCACGTTCCGCACCCACGTCGTCGCGCGCGGACAGACCCTCGCCAGCTTGAGCAAGATGTACGGGACGTCGCCGGCGGCCATCGCCGACGCCAACGGCCTCACGAGAGGCAAGACCGTGGCGAAGGGTGCCGAGCTGATCATCCCGATCGACCCGCGCTCGGCGCCCGTGCGCCGGACGGCGGCGGTGGTGCGAACGGCAAGCGCGCAGAGCGCCCCTCACGCACGGACCGGCGACGATTCCGGCCGGCGCGTGACGTACAAGGTGCGCCGCGGGGACACGCTGGCCGCGATCGCCACGAAATACCGCACGACCATCCGGCAGCTGAAAACCTGGAACCGGCTGCGCGGCACCCGCGTCGCGGCCGGCGAGACCCTCACCCTCTTCACCAACCGCGCCGACTGAACCGGACCCGTTAGCGGCCGGCCCGGACCTCCCCCGACCGGTCTCGCGCCTAGGCTAGGCGTGCTGGGCGCAGGCTCTCCCCCTCTTGCCGGCGGAACGGAGAGTCATGCTCGCCACATCCCTGACCGCGGCGGTGGTGGGGGTCGAAGCCCATCTCGTCCGCGTCGAAGCCGACACCGCGGCCGGCTTCCCCAAGTTCACGATGCTGGGCCTCGCCGACTCCTCGATCAAGGAGAGCGAGGGTCGCATCCGCGCGGCGCTGCGCAACTGCGGCTACGCCTTCAAATGGGACCGTCGAATCACCGTGAGCATGGCGCCCGCCAGCCTGCGCAAGATGGGCTCGTCGTACGACCTGGCCACCGCGGTGGGCCTGCTCGCGGCCGACGGCGCGCTCGCCGCGCCGCCGCTGGCCGACCTGCTCCTCGTCGGCGAGCTCGCGCTCGACGGCACGGTGCGGGCGGTCGCGGGCGTCCTTCCGATGATGCTCACCGCGCGCGCCCGCGGCCTGCGCGCGGCGGTCGTGCCGGCGGAAAACGCCGCCGAGGCGGCGCTCGTCTCCGGCGTTCGGGTCTATCCGGTCCGCACGCTGCCCGAAGCGGTCGACCTCGCCGGACGCGCCGATCGGCCGGAGCCTCCCCCGCCCTCGCCCCTGATCCCGCCCATCCGCGTGGTGCCGGACCTCACCGACGTGCGCGGTCAGGCTCTCGCCCGGCGCGCGCTGGAGATTGCCGCCGCCGGAGGCCACAACCTGCTGCTCTCGGGACCTCCCGGCTCGGGCAAGACGATGCTCGCCCGGCGGCTGGCGGGGATCCTTCCCCCGCTCACGCCCGAAGAGGCGCTCGAGACCACGGCCATCCACTCGGCCGGGGGTGCGCGCCTCGAGGCGCTGATCACCGAGCGCCCGTTCCGCAGCCCCCACCACACCGCCAGCGAGGCGGCGCTCGTCGGGGGCGGGAGCGTTCCCCGGCCGGGCGAGGTGAGCCTCGCCCACAACGGAGTCCTCTTCCTCGACGAGCTGCCGGAGTTCCGTCGGCACGTGCTGGAGGCGCTGCGCCAGCCCCTCGAAGACAGGGAGATCACAGTCGCGCGAGTGCGAGGACGGATCCGCCTGCCGGCCCGCTTCCAGCTCGTGGCGGCCATGAATCCGTGTCCGTGTGGCGGGAGGGGAGATCCACGCCGAGGCTGCGCTTGCCCTCCGGGACGCTTCCAGACCTATCAGGCCCGGATCTCCGGGCCCCTCCTCGACCGCATCGATCTGCACGTCGAGGTGCCGGCGCTGCCCTATGCCGACATGTCGGGTCCTCCGGGCGAGCGGTCTTCGCTCGTCGCACGGCGAGTGCGCGACGCCCGGGCCCGGCAGCTGGCTCGCGCCTCCCTCACCGGCGTCCTCACCAACGCCGACCTCGGCTGCGCGGCCCTGCTGCGAGTGGCACGTCCGGACGCCGACGGCCAGCGGCTGCTGGAGCGCGCGATGGATCGGCTCGGCCTGACCGGCCGGGCGCACGACCGTCTCCTCCGCGTGGCCCGGACCCTGGCCGACCTCGAGCGCCGCGACGGCGTCGCCGGCCGCCACGTGGCGGAAGCGCTCCAGTTCCGGGGGGCGAGGGCCGCCGCCGAGCCGTGAGGCTCTACTTCCCGACCACGAGCACCACGAAGCTGCCCGGCACGATGCTCGGCCGCGGGCGCGGCACCTCCGCGGTCGGCGCCGGCCGCGGGCCGAACTGCGCCGTCGACAGGAAGACCCGATGGGTCTTGGGGTCGAGGGCGAGCGTGCGGGCGCCCGCCTGGGTGGGGACGTTCTCGACGACTCGAAACGAATCCGGTGAGTCCTCGTGGACGACGGTCAGCGTGCCCTCGCCGTTGGAGGCGAAGACGAGGCCGGTGGCGGGATCGTAGGCGGCGGCGTCGACGCCGCCACCGATCGGCAGCGTCGTGACGACCCGCCCGGTCGTGGCGTCGACCACGGCCATCAGGCGGTTGCTGCAAACCGTGAAGAGCCGTCCGTGCGCGGAATCGAAGGCCAGGCCGGAGGGCTCTTCGCACGGCTCGAGCGGCCAGCGGCTCTTGACCTCGAGCGCCTTCGTGTCCAGGGCCACGATCTCGCTCTTGTCCTCGATGTTCACGTAGACGCGCCCCTTGCCATCGGCGACCGCGAATTCCGGCTTGCCGCCGAGGGGAATGGTGCCGGCCACCGTGCCGTGCGCCGCGTCGAAGGCGGTGGCATCGCCGCTCCGGCCGTTGAACGTGAACACGCGGCCCGAGGCGCGATCGTACAGGATCGCGTCGGGGTTATCGCCGGTCTTCACCTCTCCGATCTTGCCCAGTGTCTTCAGGTCGAAGATCGTCGCCGTCCCCCCGCGCCCGTTGCTGATGAAGCCGCGTCCGAGGTCGCTGGCGATCGCGATGCCGTGCACGCCCGGCGTATCGGGGATGTCACCGACCGCCGCCTTCGTGTCGGCGTCGACCACCACCACGTGCGTGCCGTGGGAGACGAACAGGCGCCGCGACGCGGGATCGAAGGTGAGATAGTCCCAACCGCCGTCGCCCCCCACCTTCAGGGTGTCGATCACCCGGTACCCTGTCGATGCCGCGGGCGGGGGGGCAAGCCCCGCCCAGAGCCCTGCCGCCAAGACGCTCGCAACGACGTCGATCATGAGAGCCTCCAAGCCAAAACGATAACACCACCCCTCCAATGTGATCCCCGTTACAGAAGGATGCACTTTTCTCCAACTTATTGGAGGAAACCGTTGACCCCCCTGGGGCCATGTGGTAGTTTCCCAGGGCTTTTCGTCGGTTCCCAAAGTCGTGGGGTGGCTCTTCCCTTCGTGGGCGTCTTGCACGCCCGCGGGGCTCACTCGGAGCGAGAGATGGCCAACGAGTTCTACACCCTCATCATCGTGCCCCACGCGAAGGCACGGTTCCGGCGTCTTCACGTCTCGGTGCGCCTGACCAAATGGCTGGCGGGCATCAGCACCGCCGCGGTCCTTGCCATCTCCGGCGTGCTCGTCCACTACGTCTGGATCACCGCCGAGGTCTACGAGCTGCGCCGGCTGCGGACGGAGAACCGGGCGCTGCGCGTCAAGACGGAAGAGTACGAGCAGAACGCGGGCCAGCTCCGCTCGAAGATCGACACGTTGCAAGGCATGGTGAACAAGCTCGGCGTCATGGCCGGGCTCGATCACTCCCTGCCGGATACGCGCGTGGGCGGCGTGGGCGGGGCCATCGGCACCGAGTCGACGGCGCCCGCGCTCGATCCCGCCGCCCTCCACGAGATGGACCGTAGCGTCTCCGCCCTCACCGCACGCTCCGCTCGTCTCGAGGAGTTCTATCGCGACCAGAGCGTGCTGCTCGCCTCGACCCCGTCGATCTGGCCGGTCCGCGGATACCTCGCGGCGGGCTTCGGCAACCGCATCGACCCCTTCACCGGCCAGCGCGACTTCCACACCGGCCTCGACATCTCCACCCCCGTCGGGACCAAGGTCCAGGCGCCCGCCGACGGCGTCGTCGTCTCGTGCGGGCAGAAGGGCGGCTACGGCAACTCGATCATCGTCGATCACGGCTACGGCATCGTGACGCGCTACGGCCACCTGAGCGGCTTCAACGTGAAGCCGGGGCAGCGGATCAAGCGCGGAGACGTGATCGGGTTCGTCGGCGACACCGGCCGCTCCACCGGCCCCCATCTCCACTACGAGGTCTGGGTCCGCGACCAGGCCCAGAACCCCATCCACTACATCCTCGACGAGTACCGCAGCTTCGGTTAGGCCAGCGTTGCGACGGACGGGAACGCGCACGTTCACGTGCACGTGAACGTGTCCCGGCCGGTTTGACCCTCCGCTACCCGCGCTGCTATTCTGACGGGCTAAGAATGGTGGCGCCCTCTGATTAATACCGTACTCACCAAGATCATAGGTACCAAGAACGAGCGGGACCTCAAGGCCATCCGCCCGGTCGTCCAGCGGATCAACGCTCTCGAGCCTTCCATCGTCCCGCTGTCCGACGACGAGCTCCGCGCCAAGACCGACGAGTTCAAGCGTCGCCTTCAGGGCGGGGGTGACGGCGGCGGGGGCGGCACGAGCCTCGACGACCTCCTCCCCGAGGCCTTCGCCGTCGTGCGCGAGGCGGGCCGGCGCGTGCTCAACATGCGCCACTTCGACGTGCAGCTCATCGGCGGCCTGACCCTGCACCGCGGCACGATCGCGGAGATGAAGACGGGCGAGGGCAAGACCCTCGTCGCCACCCTTCCCGCCTACCTGAACGCCCTCGGCGGCCAGGGCGTGCACATCGTCACCGTCAACGACTACCTGGCCAAGCGCGACAGCGAGTGGATGGGTCGCATCTTCCGCTTCCTGGGCTTGAGCGTCGGTGTCATCCAGCACCACCTCGGGGACGCCGAGCGCCAGGTGGCCTACGCGGCCGACATCACCTACGGGACGAACAACGAGTTCGGTTTCGACTACCTGCGCGACAACATGAAGTTCGACCTCGCCGGCTACGTCCAGCGGGGCCACAACTTCGCGATCGTGGACGAGGTGGACTCCATCCTCATCGACGAAGCCCGCACCCCGCTCATCATCAGCGGCCCCGCCGAAGAGTCCACCGACAAGTACTACCGGATCAACGCCATCATCCCCAAGCTGAAGCCGGGCGCCCGCATCACCGGCGACAAGAAGGCGGAGGAGCGGGCGGAGCTCGAGAAGACGGGAGACTACATCGTCGACGAGAAGGCCAAGACCGTGACCCTCACCGAGGCCGGCATGGCCCACGCCGAGAAGCTGCTCGGCGTGCAGAACCTGTGGGACCCCTCCAACATGGACGTCCTCCACCACGTCAACCAGGGCCTGCGTGCGCACACGCTCTTCCAGCGCGACGTGGACTACGTGGTGAACGACGGCCAGGTGGTGATCGTCGACGAGTTCACCGGCCGGCTCATGCCCGGCCGGCGCTGGTCGGACGGCCTGCACCAGGCGGTGGAGGCCAAGGAGAAGGTGAAGATCGAGCGCGAGAACCAGACCCTCGCCACCATCACCTTCCAGAACTACTTCCGGATGTACAAGAAGCTCGCGGGGATGACCGGCACCGCCGAGACCGAGGCCCCGGAGTTCGACAAGATCTACAAGCTGGAAGTCCTGGCCATCCCCACCAACCGCCCGCTCATCCGCGTGGAGAACCCCGACACCGTCTACCGCACGGAGCGGGAGAAGTTCGAGGCCGTCGTCGCCGAGATCAAGGAGTTCCACGAGTCGGGCCGCCCCGTGCTGGTGGGTACGATCTCCATCGAGAAGTCCGAGCACCTCTCGACGCTCCTGAAGAAGGCGGGCATCAAGCACGTGGTTCTGAACGCGAAGTACCACGAGCGCGAGGCGGAGATCGTCGCCCAGGCCGGGCGCTACGGTGCGGTCACGATCGCCACCAACATGGCCGGCCGCGGCACCGACATCATCCTCGGCGGCGTGCCCGACCACCGGGCCAAGGCCGTCCTCGTCGAGAAGCAGCTCGACCCCGAGATAGCACCCGCCGAGGAGCGGGCGGCCGCCTTCGCGCAGGCCCAGGCCGAGATGGCGCGGGACTACAAGAAGACGCTCGTCGACAAGAAGCCCTCCGCCGAGGAGCGCCGCACGCTCGGCAAGCGCTACGTGGGCCTGCTCGCATCCTTCGCCCCCGATCACCCTTCGGTGCTGTCGACCGAGGCCCTCGCCCAGGACATTCCTGCCCTGCGCACCTTCCTGGAGACGGCGGCGGCCCTGCCGCGGTCCCTGAAGGCGAAGATCGCCCACAACTTCTATCCGCAGGGCGAGAAGCCGGTGGACTTCCTCGAGGTCCACCCGATGAGGGCGGACATCGAGCGGATCGCCGCCGATCCCGGCTTCGCCAAGATCGAGGAGTTCCTCGACGCGAGCGAGCGCGAGCGGGTGGTGGCCCTCGGCGGGCTGCACATCCTGGCCACCGAGCGCCACGAGGCCCGCCGCATCGACAACCAGCTCCGCGGCCGCGCCGGCCGCCAGGGCGACCCCGGCTCCTCCCGCTTCTACCTCTCCCTCGAAGACGACCTCATGCGCATCTTCGGCTCCGACCGCATCAGCGGCCTGATGCTGAAGCTGGGCATGGAGGAGGGAGTGCCGATCGAGCACGGCATGGTCACCAAGTCCATCGAGCGCGCGCAGAAGCAGGTGGAGGCGCAGAACTTCGCCATCCGCAAGCACCTGCTCGAGTACGACGACGTGATGAACAAGCAACGCACGGCCGTCTACGACATGCGCCGCATGATCCTGGAGGGAAAGGACACCGAGAAGTACGTCGTGAACCTCTCGCTCGAGGTGCTCGACTGGTTCCTGGACAACTACGCCCCCGAGAAGGACGACCCGGATTCGTGGAACCTCGACGGGCTGCAGTCCGCGCTCAAGGACACCTACGGCTTCGACGTCCCCCTCAGCGAGCTCAAGGGCATGGGCCGCACGGAGATGGTCGAGAGCTTCGGCGAGCGCATCCGCAAGCTCTATGCGGACAAGCAGGCCCAGGTCGGCCCGGAGGCGATGAACCTGTTCGTGCGCATGGTCATGCTGCAGATCGTGGACACGCAGTGGAAGGACCACCTCTACGCCCTCGACCACCTGAAGGAGGGGATCGGCCTGCGCGGCTACGGCCAGCGCGACCCGCTCGTCGAGTACAAGAAGGAATCGTTCAACATGTTCCAGGCCCTGATGGACCGCATCGACGAGGAGATGCTGCGCTGGATCTACCTGGCGCAGCCGATGCGCGGCGGGGATGAAGGCGGCGGTGTGCCGGCGGCACCGGTGGAGCGGTCGATATCGCTACGACATGATGAGGCGCCTTCGCCGCTGCCGGAGCCGCGTCCGGTCCGCGAGCCGGAGCTGGCGATCGCGGGCGCCCGCGGCCGTCCGCGCAACCTCACCTTCAACGACCCCGGGGCGGTCCTGTCTGGCTCGGGATCGGCGCTGGGGGGAGCGGCGGCCGTGGAGCCGGCGGAAGCGCGGGGCGGGATGGACGGCGAGGTCCAGACCGTTCGCCGCGAGGGAAAGAAGGTCGGCCGGAACGATCCCTGCCCGTGCGGCAGCGGGAGGAAATACAAGAAGTGTCACGGGGCATGACGGGCACGTTCACGTGGACGTGCACGGAACCACGGGAGGCTTGATGCTCGACGAACGGATCCCGGAAGCGCTCACGTTCGACGACGTCCTCCTCGTTCCGCAGAAGTCCGCGGTCCTGCCCTCCGAGGTCGACATCACCACCCAGCTCACGAAGACCATCACGCTCCGGGTGCCCGTCGTCTCGGCGGCGATGGACACCGTGACCGAGGCTCCCCTCGCCATCGCCATGGCCCAGGAAGGCGGCCTCGGGTTCATCCACAAGAACATGACGATCGAGGCCCAGGCCAGCGAGGTGGACAAGGTCAAGCGCTCCGAGTCCGGGATGATCGTGGACCCGGTGACGGTCTCCCCCACGGCCAAGGTCGCCGAGGCGCTGGAGCTGATGTCGAAGTACCGCATCAGTGGCGTGCCCGTGACCAAGGGCAGCAAGCTCGTGGGCATCCTCACCAACCGCGACCTGCGCTTCGAGACCCGCACCAACCTGCCCGTCTCGGAGCTGATGACGAAGGACGAGCTCATCACCGTCCCCGTGGGGACGACGCTCGAGCAGGCCAAGGAGATCCTCCACCGCCACAAGGTGGAGAAGCTGCTGGTCGTGGACAAGGACTACAACCTGAAGGGCCTCATCACGGTCAAGGACATCCAGAAGCAGATCAAGTACCCGAGCGCGTGCAAGGACTCGCTGGGCCGGCTCCGCGTGGGCGCCGCGCTGGGCGTGACCCCCGACGTGCTCGACCGTGCGGCCGCGCTGGTGGAAGCCAAGGTGGACGTGATCGCGGTCGACACCGCCCACGGCCACACGTCCCGCGTGATCGAGACGGTGGAGGCGATCAAGAAGCGCTTCCCCGAGCTGGAGGTGATCGCGGGCAACGTGGGGACGCAGGAGGGCGCGGCCGACCTGGTGGCGGCGGGCGTCTCCGCGGTGAAGGTCGGCATGGGCCCCGGCTCCATCTGCACGACCCGCGTCGTCTCGGGGGCGGGCATGCCGCAGATCACGGCCATCGCCGCCGCCGCCAAGGCCGCCGGCCCCGCGGGAGTTCCGGTCGTCGCCGACGGCGGCGTGAAGTTCTCGGGTGACATCGTGAAGGCGATCGCCGCCGGCGCGTCCGCGGTGATGATCGGATCGCTCTTCGCGGGCACCGACGAGAGCCCGGGCGAGCTGATCCTCCGCCAGGGCCGCTCCTTCAAGAGCTACCGCGGCATGGGCTCCATCGGGGCCATGAAGGAAGGCTCGCGCGACCGCTATTTCCAGGAGTTCGACGGCCACACCGACACGGGCAAGCTGGTGCCCGAGGGCATCGAGGGCATGGTCCCGTACAAGGGGCCGCTGTCGGCGATGGTGCAGCAGCTCGTGGGCGGCCTGCGGGCGGGCATGGGCTATTGCGGCACCGGAAGCATCCGCGAGCTGCAGACGCGCTCGCGCTTCGTGCGCATCTCCTCGGCCGGCCTCAAGGAGAGCCACGTCCACGACGTCATCATCACCAAGGAAGCGCCGAACTACCGCCTTGAGTAACCGGGCAAGGGCCTTCGCCTCCCTGGCCGGCGTGGTGCTGCTGGCGGGAGCGGCGGGGGCGTGCCGCGGCTCTTCGCACGACCTCCTCATCACCTACTTCAACGGGGACTACGGCCTCAGCGTCCGCTATCCCGCGAGCTGGCGGACCGACCAGGCCGAGCAGGAAGGCATGTGGTACCGCTACTTCCTCGGCCCGCCGACGGGGACGCAGCGCAAGCCGGCGGTGTCGGTGACGCTGTTCGCGGGCCCGCTCGCGATGCCGCTGGACGAGTACGCGCAGAAGTACCTCGCCGGCAACCCGCCCTCGACTTCGCGCGACGAGACGCGGGCGGGCGCGCGCGGCAAGGCCTACCGCTTCGCGTCCGGCGGCGGGGCCACGCGCCATTCCCTGCTGCTCCTGCAGGAAGGCCAGCGCGTCTACGGCCTCTACAGCCAGGCGGACGCGCCGCTGTTCGAGCGTTACCTGCCGACGATCGACGAGATGGAGCGCAGCTTCACCCTCGAGCGCCCCGACACGTACCCCGAGGTCCGCAACGACAAGTTGCGCTTCTCCATCCGGGTCCCTCCCTCGTGGCGCAGCACCCGGACCTTTTCGGGGGGCGGCACGTACCTCACGCAGTTCACCAGCCCGCCGCTGGCCGCCGACCGCCGCGAGACCGTCCACGCCTCGCTCACCCTCACCGTCGAGCCGCTTCCGGGAAACGCCACTGTCGACGGCTTCTACAACGAGGCGATGCGGAAGCTCGGCGACGCGTTCAAGGTCCTCAGCCACACACCCTGGAAGGACGGGTACGCCGACGTGGTGTGGGTGGAGACGCCCATGGCCGTCTCGCGCAACAAGCGCTTCTACCGGATGGCGGAAGGCCGCGGGTACACGCTGGCCTTCGAGGCGCGCGACGACGCCTATCCCCGCGTGGTCAAGTGGTGCGATATGATCGCTTCCACGCTCAAGGTCGGCTCGGAGGTCGGCTCGCAATGACGACCGCTTTGTACCGCTTCGGCAGCGCCCTCGGCCGCCTCATCCACGGCGCCGACCGTGCGCAGCTCGTCGTGGGTCCCCAGGGCCCGCACGGCGACATCGGCGCGCCCCGTGGTGGGGACGGCGTGTGGGAAGTGGTGACGGCCGGCGGCCGCCCCTGCCTCGCTCCCGACGAGTCGTCGCACTACCTCTACTTCACGCTGCCCGCCGAGCTCCTGGCGCGGGCCGCCGAGCGCGGGGGGTCTGGCCTCTGGCTCGACGTGGAGTACTTCGGCGACCGCTACGGCCTCTTCCGTGTCCATTACGCGTCCACGGACCGCGCCGCGCCCGTCGACGGCCTCTACAAGCCCGCCGAGCAGCGTTGGCGCGGCGAGGCCGCCGGCCTGAGGCGCTTCCGCCGCGCGCTCTTCGCGCTGCCGGACTTCGCGCCCGGCCGCACCCAGAACCTGGGCGCCTCCTTCCGCGTGGAGTTCCGGCAGGAGGTGCTGATCGCCAAGGTGACGGCAACGCTCGCGCCGCCGGCCGATGCGGCCGACTTCGCCCTCGTCGCCCCGCTGCCGGACCTGAAGAAGCTCCCCGGGCGGTTCTACCCGATCAACTACCTCTTCATCGAGATCACCAACGCCTGCAACTTCAAGTGCACGTGGTGCCCCGACGAGATCATGGGCCGCCGCCGCGGGTTCATGAAGAAGGAAAAGGTGTTCCGGCTGCTGGACGAGATCGCGGGCAAGCGCTCCTGGCTGGGCCCGATCTTTCCGGTCAAGCTCCACCAGATGGGCGAGCCGTTCCTGCATCCCGACCTCCCCGCCATCGTCGAGCATGCGGAGAGCCGGGCGGTGGGCATCGAGCTGAACACGAACTGCGGCCTCATCACGCGCGAGAACATCGACGCCCTGTACCGCGCGGGACTGACCAACATGATCCTGTCGTACCAGACCCCCGACGCCGCCTCGTTCAAGACGCGCAAGGCCCCGAGCCTCGCCTTCGACGCCTACCGCGACAAGGTCCGCCTGGCGGTGGAGCGCAAGGTGGCCATGGGGGCGCGCACGCATCTCGAGATCGACATCATGAACACCAAGTACGCGGACTCCTACGAGATCGTGAGCGAGGACGATCAGGCCCTCGCCTTCCTCGACGACTGGATCGGCTACGCGCGGTCGCTGGAGGAGAAGTACGGGCTGCCCCCGCGCACGCACGACCGGGACCAGATTCTTTCCCGGCACTTCCTCGACCAGGACGAGAACGGCAGCCGCTATGAGCTGCTCGACGGCGTCCACCTGATCTGGAAGCGCTGCCACTCCTGGGGCAACGTCATCGGGGAGCATAAGCTCGATCCGGAGGCGGCGGCCGCGCCCGGACCTGCCGCCAACGCCGGCGCGGGGAGCGGGGCGCCACCGCACCAGAAGGGCAACACCTATTGTCCGGCGCCCTACGACCAGTTCGTCATCCAGTGGAACGGCGACGTGACGACCTGCTGCACCGATTACGAGGGTCGGACGAAGACGGCCAACGTCTTCGCGGACGGGATCGAGGGCGTGTGGAAGAGCGAGACCCTCAAGCAGCGCAAGAAGGACATGCTCGAGGGGCGCCTGCTCGACGTCTGCGCCAAGTGCCAGGGAGTGCGCTGAGCGGCCCCCTGCGCCGCTCGCGCCGCAACCGCTGGATCGCCGGCGTATGCGGCGGCTTGGCGGCGTGGCTGGGGTGGGACCCCCTGCTCGTCCGCATTCTGTACGTGATCGTTTCCGTCGCATCCGCGGCGTTCCCGGGGATTGTGGTCTATCTGGTGCTCTGGATCGTGATGCCGCAGGGCGAGTGAGTCCCATTTGACACCACCGGGTGCCATCCCTATACTTCGGACCGTGATGCGGATGCAGCCGGCCGCGGTGACGGTCATCGCGGGGCGGCGTCCGTCGACGGGCTCCCCGGCTATCGCGATTATTAGCCGCCGGGGGCCCCGGCCCGCCCGCTAGAACAGCGAGCGCGCCGCAAATGGCCTCCGGCAGCGATGCCGGGGGCTTTTTTGTTTTGAGGGAGGAGCGGATGGAGACCCAGGTCTACCTCTTCGACACCACGCTGCGTGACGGCACGCAGAGCGAGGGGCTCAGCCTCTCGGTCGAGGACAAGCTGAAGATCGCGGCGCTGCTCGACGCCTTCGGCGTCCACTACGTGGAGGGCGGCTGGCCCGGCTCCAACCCCAAGGACGTCGAATTCTTCCGGCGCGCCGGCTCGCTCGGCCTGCGGCGGGCCCGGCTCGTCGCCTTCGGCGCCACCCGCAAGGCCGGTGTCCGCGCCGAGGACGATCCCAACCTTCGCGCGCTCGTGGCGGCGGAGACCCCGGCGGTGTCGATCTTCGGGAAATCCTGGACGCTCCATGTCCGGCACGTGCTCGAGACGACGCCGGAGGAGAACCTGGCGATGATCGCGGACAGCGTGGGGTGGCTCAAGGGGCGCGGCAAGGAGGTCATCTACGACGCGGAGCATTTCTTCGACGGCTATCGCGCGGACCCCGCCTACGCGCTGTCCACGCTGCGCGCGGCCGCGCGGGCCGGCGCGGACTGGATCGTGCTCTGCGACACGAACGGCGGCAGCCTGCCCGCGTGGGTCGCCGACGTGACGGCCGACGTGCGGCGCGGGCTGCCGACCCCTCTCGGCATCCACAGCCACAACGACGGCGAGCTGGCGGTGGCCAACGCGCTGGCCGCGGTCGAGGCCGGGTGCCGCCAGGTCCAGGGGACGATCAACGGCTACGGCGAGCGGTGCGGCAACGCCAACCTCGTCTCGATCATCCCCGCGCTGCAGCTCAAGATGGGCCTCCTGGCGGTGCCGCCGGAGAGCCTCGCGCACCTGACCGAGCTGGCGCGCTCGGTGAGCGAGATCGCGAACCTGAATCCCGATGCGCACGCCCCCTACGTCGGCGTGTCCGCGTTCGCCCACAAGGGCGGCGTGCACGTGGCGGCGGTGGAGAAGCTCGCCGCCAGCTACGAGCACGTTCCGCCCGAGGTCGTCGGCAACCGGCGCCACGTCGTGGTCTCGGAGCTGTCCGGCCGGGGCAACGTGAGGGTCAAGGCCGACGAGCTGGGCGTGGCCACGGACGGGCGCGAGCGGGAGCTGCTCGCGCAGGTCAAGGAGCTGGAGAACCAGGGCTACCAGTTCGAAGCGGCCGAGGGCTCGTTCGAGCTGCTCGTGCGGCGCCGGCAGCCGGGCTACGTGGCTCCCTTCGAGCTGCTCGACGTGGTGGTGGTGGCCCAGCGTCGCCGGGGCGAGGCGATGATCGCCGAGGCCACGGTGAAGCTGCGGGTCGGCTCCGAGACGGTCCACACCGCGGCTGAGGGCGACGGGCCGGTGCACGCGCTCGACCGCGCGCTGCGCAAGGCGCTGCTCCCCCACTACCCCGCGCTCGCGGACGTGCGGCTCGCCGACTACAAGGTGCGCATCCTGGACCCGCAGGCGGCGACGGGCGCGCGCACGCGCGTGCTCATCGAGGCCGCCCGGGGCGAGGAGCGCTGGAGCACCCTCGGCGTGTCCAAGAACATCATCGAAGCGAGCGGGCAGGCGCTGGCCGACAGCCTCGAGCTGCCGCTGCTCAGGGCTCGCCTGGCGCAGCCGCTGCGAAGCCAGACCGCATGATGCGTGCGCTCTGCCTCGCCCTCCTCCTTCTCATGCCGGCGACGGCGCGGGCGGGCGGCAAGGCCGGCGTCGGCTCCGGCCTGCCGTACGGGACGCCGCTCTTCGGCGCGGGCCTCGAGCTGGACCTCGGGAACCATCTCTCCGCGCTCGGCGGAATCGGGGCCGGAAACTACGATGCTCCGTGGGCATTCGGAGTGCGGTTGAGCCTGAACGGCCCGCAGAGCCGTTGGCGGCCTCACCTCACGGGCATGCGCTGGACGGAGGGATACGGGGCCTACGCCGGCGTCGACCAGGACATCGGGAGGCCCGGCGGCTTCGTCCTGACGTACGGCATTGGTTTCGGCGACGTCAACCTCGAAGCCCGCGTCGGGGCGATGTTCGGCCTGGGCTGGCGATTCTGAGATCGCCCGCGCGAGGAAGCGGCCGAGGGCGCGTGGGCGTCACGACGCGCCCGCGAGCGCCTTCACCAGCCGATACAGGAACTCCTGGCCGTCGTAGAACTGCTTGACGCCGATGCGCTCGTCCTTGCCGTGCGCCCGCGTGTCGTCGACGTCCTCGAAGATCCCGTCGACGCCGTAGGTCGGGATCCCCGCGCGGCGCAGGTAGAGGCCGTCGGTGGCGCCCGTGCCCATGACCGGGACGACGGGAACGCCCGGCCACATCTGCTGCGTGATGCGCTCGATCGGGCCCATGACCTCCGGCTTGAGGGGTGAGGGCGAGCTGGGCTTGGCCGGGGCCACCGGGGTCACGGTGATCGCCTCGTCCGCGAGGACACCGACGAGGGTCTTGCGCACCTCTTCCGGCGCCTCGCCGGGCAGCATCCGGCAGTTGACGTTGGCCTTGGCGGTCTGGGGCAGGGCGTTGGGCGCATGCCCGCCCTGGAGCATGGTGGCGACGCACGTCGTGCGCATCATCGCGTTCAAGTAGGGCAATCGCGCCAGCGTTTCCACCGCGCCCGGCGGCCGCGGGCTCTTGAGGACGGCCTTCATGGCCTCCCCTACCGGCCCGGGCTGGGTGGGCGCCATGCGCTCGAAGAAGCCGCGCGTCACCTCGTTGAGCTTCACCGGGAAGTCGAACTCCGCCAGCCGGGCGAGGCCGGCCGCCACGTGGTAGATGGCGTTGTCCTTGACGGGCAGGGAGCTGTGGCCGCCGGGGTTCTTCGCCTCGAGCGTGAAGTCCTGGTAGACCTTCTCGCTGGCCTGCACGCGGTTGTTGACGTACTTGCCGTCCTTGATCGACCCGCCGCCGCCCTCGTTGAGCGCGTAGTCCGCATCGATGAGCTCGCGGTGGTTGGCGACGAGCCACTGCACGCCGTTGAAGTCGCCTCCCTCCTCGTCGGCGGTGAGGGCGACGATGACGTCGCGGTCGGGCTTGAGGCCCTCCTGCCGGAAGCGGATCAGGTTGGCGATCCAGATCGCGGCCATCGCCTTGTCGTCGGTGGTGCCCCGGCCGTAGTAGTAGCCGTCCTTCTCGAGGAACGTGAACGGGTCGACCGACCAGTCCTCCTTGCGTGCCTCGACCACGTCGAGGTGGGCGAGCAGCAGCAGCGGCCGGCGCGCGCCCGTGCCCCGCAGCCGCGCGACGAGATTGCCCTTGCGCTCGTTGGGCCCGAGCACCTGGACGTCGCTCTCCGCGAAGCCCGCCGCTTTCAGCCGGGCGGCCATCGCCTCCGCGGCCCGGGTCGTGCTGCCCACCGAATCCGTCGTGTTGATCTCGATCAGCTCCTTGAAGACGTCGTGGGCGAGCTTCTTCTGCGGATCGAGGCCCTGCGCGCGCACGGCGGCCGGAGCCGACGCGCTCACGAGCGCGGCGGCGAGGACGGCAAGGGGCGGGGGTCGCATCCTTATCTCAAGGCCTCCTCGAGCGCCGTGGCGCCGTCTGTCTTGTCGTCGCGATACTTCACGATGACCGGAGTGTAGAGCGCCAGGCCCTGGCGTTCTGCGAAGGCGTCGGCCAGGCGGCGGCTGCCCGGCACCACCACCGCCCCCTCGGGGATGCGGAGCGGCCCATCCGCGGTCCGCCGGTACGTCGTCTGCCGGGGGACGTCGTACACGGTGACGGACCCCGTCAGGATCACGCCCGAGCCGAGGACGGCCCGGCGGCCGACGATCGCGCCCTCGTACACGCCGCAGTTCCCGCCGACGAGCACCTCGTCCTCGACGATCACGGGCAGCGCGCCCACCGGCTCCAGCACGCCTCCGAGCATGGCCCCCGCGGAGAGGTGCACGCGCTTGCCGACCTGCGCGCAGGAGCCGACGAGGGCGTGCGAGTCGA
>QHVJ01000331.1 GCA_003222275.1 Acidobacteriota bacterium
AGTCCTGCTCCCGGTTCCTGTTGCTCGCTGCACGACCACTGGTGGGGAGGGAAGGATTCGAACCTTCGAAGCCCGAGGGGCGACAGATTTACAGTCTGTTGCGTTTGACCGCTTCGCTACCTCCCCGTGTTCCGTAGCGACCTTCGCTCGGGCTCGAATGGCCGCCGGCCGACGCGCCCGCGTCCCCCGCAAGGCCCCACCCCACAAGGCCTTCCGGATGGCTCTCCGCGGCTGGAGCTGGCGGAGGGAATTGAACCCCCGACCCGCTGATTACAAATCAGCCGCTCTACCGCTGAGCTACGCCAGCGACAAACGACGATTGTACGAAACTTAGCCGCCTGATGCAAGGGTGGTGCCGGGAAATTTTTAATGGCGGCGGCGGCGACGCCTTCGTCGGGCCTCACCGGGTCCCCCCGGGCCGGCGGGAGGGCCCTCGGACGGCGCCGGCGGCCGAGCCGGGTCGCCGGGAGCGGTTGGCGCGGGCACGCCGGGTGGCTCGGCGGGAGGGCGCGAGCTCGCATCCGCCGCTTGATTGCGACGCTCGCCCGGCGGGCGCCCCGGACGGCCGTGGCGCCGGCGGCGGCGGCCACGCGGTCCATCACGCGGGATGCCGGCGGCCGCCTGCGCCGCGTGGCTGCTGCCTCCGTGACGGAGGTGCCCGACGGCCTTGACCACCGTGGGCACCGACCACGCGGCCTCCTCGTGGTCCCCGAGCACGCGCAGCGGCTCCGGTGAGTGCTCGTCGAACGTCTCGTCTCCTTCGGCGCCGGGGACGTAGCCCTGGCCGGGATCGCTCTCCTCATCACCGTCGCGGGGGCCGACGACGTGCCGCACCGCGGTCGCCGCGCGCGCCGGGATGGGCCGCACGTGGCTCGGCACCGTGCCTCGCTGCCGGACCACTTCGTAGAGCGCGACCGCGGCCGCCACCGAGACGTTGAGCGAGGCCACGTGGCCGAACAGCGGAATGGACACGAGGTGGTCGCAGCGCTCGCGGACGAGGCGGCGGATGCCGCGGCCCTCGCCCCCGAGCACCAGAGCGACGTTGCGCTTGAAATCGACCGCGTCCCACCGCTCCGTGCCGGAGGCGTCGAAGCCGACCACCCAGTAGTCCCGGGCCTTGAGCGTCTCGAGGGACTGGGCCACGTTGCCGACCCTCGCCACCTTCACGTGCTCGAGCGCGCCCGCGGACGCGCGGCTCACGGTCTCCGAGAGCCCGGCGCTGTGGCGCTCGGGCAGGACGACGCCGTCGGCCCCCGCCGCTTCCGAGGTGCGCAGGATCGCGCCGAGGTTGCGCGGGTCCTCGACGCCGTCGAGCACGACGACGAGGCCGGGCTTGTGGGCCTGATCGAGGAGCGTCTCGATCGCCATCACCGGCTTGGCGGAGACGACGGCGATGATGCCCTGGTGCGGGATGCTTCCGGAGAGGCGGTCGAGGGTCTCCCGGGACTCGAAGCGCAGCGGGATGCCCTTGCGACCCGCCTTCGCAATGGCCTCCTCGATGCGGCGATTGCGCACGCCCTTGGCGATGAGGAGGCGATCGAAGTGGCGCGATTCGGCGTTCAGCGCCTCCAGGACCGGGTTTATGCCGCAAATAAGGTCCACGCTACTCCCTCTTGGTCAGGAGAACGGTGGCGATGGCGGCGATGCCCTCGCCACGACCGGTGGCTCCCATCCCGTCCGTGCTTTTTGCCTTTACGGAGACGCGCTCCGTCTCCAGCGCCAGGCAGCGGCCGAGCACGGCGCGCATCTTATCTATGTAGGGGGCGAGGACGGGTTCCTCGGCGATCACCGTCACGTCGACGTTCTCCACCGAGAAGCCGCGCGCGTCCACGAGGCGCGCCGCGCGCTCGAGGAAGCTCGCCCCGCTCGCGTCTTTCCATCGCGGGTCGGCGCTCGGGAAGTGCCTTCCCATGTCGCCTTCGCCCGCGGCGCCCAGCAGGGCGTCGCACAGGGCGTGGATCGCGCAGTCGCCGTCGGAGTGGCCCTCCAGGCCACGGGGGTGCGCCACCTCCACGCCCCCGAGCATCAGCTTGCGCCCGGGAACGAGGCGGTGGGCATCGAAGCCGGTGCCGACACGGCCCCCGCTCACGGGTGGCCTTCGCTGAGGAGCAGGCTCTCGGCCCAGGCCAGGTCTTCCGGCGTCGTCAGCTTGCGGTTGCGCGCCGAACCCTTCACCGCCATCACCGGCTCGCCGAGCCGCTCGAGGGCCATCGCTTCGTCGGTAAGGACCACGTCGTCGCGGAACGCCTTGTCGTACGCGCGACGGAGCAGGGCGACGCGAAACCCCTGGGGCGTCTGCGCCGCGCCGAGCTCGCTGCGGTCGAGCGTCTCCACGACCCGGTCGTCGCGGAGACGCTTGACGGTGTCGACGAGGCCGAGCACGGGGATGGCGGCGTCATGCTCGACGGCCGCCTGGATGACCGACTCGATCAGGTCCACCTCGACCAGGGGGCGGGCCGCGTCGTGGACGAGGACCACGCCGTCGAAGCCCGGGGGCAGCGCCTCCAGCCCGCGCTGGACGGAGTCCTGCCGGGTCTCGCCTCCCGCCACCACGTCGCGCAACGCGCGCACGCCGCCCAGCAGCTGACGGGCGTCGGCGATCCGGTCGGCGGGGACCACGACCACGATCCCGTCCAGCGACGGCGCGGCGTCGAGGGCGCGCGCCGCGAGGAGCAGCATGGGCTGGCCGGCCACGGGGACGAACGCCTTGGGCTGATCGGCGCCCATGCGCTCGCCGCGTCCCGCCGCCACCAGGATGGCCAGGGCTTTCATCGTGTCGCGGGGCAGCGTAGCCGCCCGCCCCGCCAGCCGTCAATCCCGCTCGCCCACCATCAGGACGGGGAGGTGCGCGGGAAGCGCCGCCGCAGGAGGCTCGTCGCCCGCCGTCTGGAGCAGGCGCTCGGTGGCGCGGCGCGCCTCGAGCAGGTTGTCGCGCAGGGCGTCGCGCGCGTTCTCGACCTGGACCAGGCCGCGGCTGAGGCGCGACTCCACCTGGTCGGCCGACCGGCGCAGGATCTCCTCGAGCTGGCGCAGGCGCGACGCGAGCTGATCGGTGTCGACCGCGCAGCCGAAGCGGACGGTGAGCCGGTAGAGGGCGAGCACGTAGGGCAGCGCGAGCGAATACGGCACCACGAGGACACCTTCGCGATAGCCCTCGCCGTGGGCCTCGGGCGCCGCTACGTAGACCGCGTCGGGGACGGCCAGCAAGCCGAGCGAGAGCGTGCGCTCCGGGTCGAGGTACTTCGTCATGTCGCGGATCTTGCCCCGCAAGTCGCGCACCACCAGATCGAGGAGGCGCTTCCTCTCCTGCGGCTGGTCCTCGGCGACGGTGTCCAGCCGCTCCAGGATCGCGACGCTCGTCCACTTGCTGTCGATGGGCAAGAAGCGGCCGCCGGGCAGGCGCAGCGCGTACTCGACGATGCGGCTGCCGAAGGCCACGTTGATTTCAAGGAGGTCGGGAGGGAGCTGGGCCAGCGCACGCGCGAGGATGTTCTCTCCCGCGGTGCCGCGGGTGGCCGAGCCCGCGACTACTGCCTCGAGGCGCTTCAGGCTGTCGGAGGCCTGCTCGAGCTGGCGCGCGCGTCCCTGCTCCAGCGCTTTCACCTCGGCCAGCGCCTTCTGCGCCTGGCCGATCTCGCCGTGCAATCCCTTGGCGGTCTCGGAGAGCTGCAGGATCGAGGCCTCGCGGCCGCGCTGGATGTCCTGACGCAGCTCTTCTTGATTGCGGCCTAGCCGGGCCAGCTCGCTCTGCAGCTGGCCGAGCGTGCGCGAGACCGAGTCGAGCACCGGAAGCGAGGCGTCGTCGCGCTTCTGCCGGTACGAGAGCACGACGGCGGCCGCGGCGACGGCCACGATCACGATTGCGGCCAGGACCAGCGCCGGCGCGACGCCCATGGGCTCCCCCGTTCGAGTGGGGCCAGCTTGCCACGGGAACCCGCCAAGCGAGGTCCGCTACGCTCGCGGTTCTTGCTCTAGGCCGGCGGACTTCTCCAGCGCCTTCACGACGGCGGCGATGTCCTCCTCGCCCCAGCCCTGGGCGCGGGCGGACTGGAAGACCTCGCGGATCGAAGCCAGGCCCGGCATCGGCACCTTGTTCGCGTGCGCCTCCTCGAGCATGAGATTCTGGTCCTTCACGAGGAGGTCCACGGAGAAGTGCGTCTCGAAGTCACGCTTGGCGATGGCCGCGCCCTTGAAGCTGTAGTACGGCGAGGCGAAGCCGGAGGCCATCACCACCTCGAGGATCGTCTCCAGGCTCACGCCCGACTTCCGGCCGAGCACGAGCCCCTCGCAGAAGCCCTCGAGCATGAAAGAGATGATCGTGTTGCCGATGAGCTTGACCGTCGACGCCTGGCCGATGTCGCCGCAGTGGATGACCTTGGCGGCGAAGGCGGAGAGCACGGGCATCAGCTCCTGCTCCACCTCTTTCGAGCCTCCGGCCATGACCAGGAGCGTCCCCTTCTCGGCCCCGATCTTCGAGCCGGTGACGGGCGCCTCGAGCATATCGGCGCCCTTGGAGCGCATCACCTCGGCGATGCGGCGCGCGAGGCCCGGGGAGATGGTGGACGTCTCGACGTAGCGGAAGCCCGGGCGGGCCGCCGCCCGCACGCCGTCGTCAGGGAAGACGATGCGGCCGACGGCATTGGGATCGGCGACGCACGTCACGACGACGTCCGACACCTCGGCCAGCTCGCGCGGCGTCTTCGCCATCTTCGCCCCGAGCGCCACCAGCGGCTGACCGCGCTCCGGCGTGCGGTTCCAGACCGCGAGGGGAAAGCCCTTGGTGATGAAGTGCCGGGCCATGCGGCCGCCCATGAGCCCCAGGCCCGCGAAGCCGACGCGTGGTGGATTCTGCATGGGGCAACTTTATCGCAGGACGGGGCGGTCTTTGACTCGGATCACCATCTTGAGGGCGCTCAGCGTTTCGGAGAAGCTCGCGACCTTCACGTCCACCAGCCCCGCCGCCGGCCCGGCTTCGCTGCCCATCGCGTCAGATCCTCATCGCGCGGGCTCTCGCCCCGCGTCCCGCACCGGCAGCGGAGACGCGGCGGCGGCTCGAGACGAGCGCATGTGCAAGGCGAGGGCGCCCAGATACAACGCCAGCGCGAGGAGCGCGAGCGCGCGCAGGCCGGCATACATCGACAGGTACTCCAGGCAGCCTCCCACCACCGCGCCGAGCAGGTTGGCGCCGAGGGCCGCGGCCATGTTGGCCGAGCGCGCGAGAAGCGTCGACACGACGACGCCCGCAAACGCGACCGGGAGCGCGTTCAGCGTGCCGCCCATGAGCCCTCGGGCGACAAGCGGAAACCGATTCAGGGCGCCGATGTCGACCGACCACAGCAGGACCACCGACAGCAGGAGGAGGAGAAAGGGGACGAGGGTCGACGCCGGGCGGAACCGCGCGACGATCGCGTTCGCCAGCAGCGCCATGAGCAGCACCCCCGTGAATACGGCCGCGTTGACCACCCAGGTCGAGCCGAACAGGAGCGACAGGCTGGTCACACCTCGGGTCTCGATGAGCAGGAATCCGGCGCCCATGAGAAACAGCGTCCAGTCGAACTCCTGTCGCAGCGCCCGCGCCCCGTGGGCGGCGGTGACGAGGACGGCCGCGCCGATGAGGATCGAGGACAGGACGATCAGGTAGCCCCAGGGCACGACGCCGGGTCGAAGATAGAGAAACGGCCAGTCGTCGCTGGTGGCGCGCGCGTATCGCACCGTTGCCGGCGGATCGAAGGCGACCGGAAACGGCGCCGCCCGCGCCCATTGCAGCCGCGCGGGCTCTCGCGCGGCGACGAACAACGCTCCCCGGTGGAGGTCGTGCGCCACGAGCACCGGCTGCGTCCCCGTCGCAAGCGCGAGCGTGCGGTAGATTCGGTCCCGCAGCCACGGGCCGCCCGCGACGCTGAAGTTGACGGCCAGGACGCCGTCGGGCCTCAGGTGGCGCCAGGCCGCCCGCAGTCCCTCTTCGGTGTAGAGGTAGTTGTCGAGCCGCAGCGTCGAGAGCGCGCTGAACATCGCGTGGGAATCGACCAGGCCATAGCTGATGACGTCGAAGGGCTCGCCGCGATACTGCTCGAAGAAGGCGCGTCCGTCATCGACGACGACGAACACGCGCGGGTCGTCGTAGGGCCGCTCGGGGTGCAGGCGCCGGCCGAGCTCGACGATCGTCGGGTCGATCTCCACCGCGCCCACGCTCGCGAAGCCGT
>QHVJ01000625.1 GCA_003222275.1 Acidobacteriota bacterium
GTGCTGCGCAACGCGCGCTACCAGGCGGTGCACGACCCGCGGGCGTAGTCGACAACGGGGAGTCTTCTTGACTCCCCGGCTCGCCGGCTCATAATCCGCCCACGATGGCGGACAAGCCGAAGGTCGTCATGGATCCGAGCGCGACGTTTCGTCGCCTCGTGCCCGTCGATCGGCTGGCGTCGCCCGTCACGCCGAGCGATGACGTTTACGTCATCGCTCACATGGGCATCGCGCGCGTCGACGTCAAGCCGTGGCGCCTCTCGGTGGACGGCCTGGTCGAGCGGCCCTTTGAGCTCGATTACGAGGCGCTGACGTCGTTGCCGGCGACCGACGTCACCGCGGTCCTCGAGTGCTTCGGCAACCCCGTGGAGCCCGAAGTCGCCACGCGCCGGGTCGGCAACGTCGTCTGGCGCGGCGTGCGCCTGTCGCACCTGCTCGAGCGCGCCGGCGTGAGGCCCGAGGCGCGCCTCGTTTGTCCTGAGGGCCTCGACTCCGGTTCCTTCGCCAACGTGCACAGCGAGCGCTACGTGAAAGACCTGCCGCTGGCGCGCGCGCTGGAGCCCGACGTGCTGGTGGCGTGGGCGATGAACGGCGAGCCGCTCAGCGCGGAGCACGGCTTCCCCGCGCGCGTGTTCGTGCCGGGCTACTTCGGCACCAACGCCGTGAAGTGGCTCTCGCGCATCACGCTCGCGGCCGAGCGTCCCGAGAGCCTGTTCACCACGAAGCTCTACAACCGGCGCGTCGAGGGCGACATGCGCCCGGTGCGCGAGCTGGACGTGCACGCGGTGATCGTGGCGCCGGCCGAGGGTGCCGTGCTGGAGCGCGGCCGGCACACGATCGAGGGCTGGGCGTGGAGCGCCTGGCCGGTGAGCGCGGTGGAGGTCAGCGCCGACGGCGGCAAGACGTGGCAGCCGGCGCGCGTGGCGCCACGCGGCGCCGATCACCAGTGGCAGGCGTTCACATATACGTGGGACGTCCCCGCGCCGGGCCGGTACCGCAATCGCATCCATACAATCAGCGTCGCCGTGACAGGAGGGCCTCATGGCCAACGATCTGGATCGGCGTGATTTCCTGGCCGGGCTCGGCGTCGCGCTCGGCGGCGCGGCACTCGGCGATCTCGCGGTTGTCGGCGACGCCGCCGCGCAGGACACGCCCAAGGGCCGCATCCCCGAGACGCCGGTGAAGTTCGGCCACATCACGATCCAGTCGGGGCCCGGCGCGATCCTCGGCCTGCCCTCGCTCAAGGGCCACACGCTGGCCGCCGAGGAGATCAACGCGGCGGGCGGCCTGCTCGGCAAGCGGAAGATCGAGACGATCACGGCCGACGAGGCGGCCGGGCCCGAGGCGACGGTGAAGGAAGTCAAGCGCATGAAGCTCTTCGAGAAGATCGACTACTTCTCGGGCGTCATCGCCGCGCACAACCAGCTCGCCGTCGGCCCCGTCGTCGAGGAGCTGAAGCTGCTGACGATCATGACCGAGGGCTGCATCGACAAGCTGTTCGAGGTCGAGGTGCCCAACCCGCACTACCTGTTCGGCATGACCAACATCCTGTCCGCCGACGGCGTGACGACCGCGCTCGCCATCGCAAAGGCGTGGCCCGACGTCAAGCGCATCGCCGTGATCAACCCGGATTACGCGTTCGGCCGCTGGTTCCAGCTGCACTTCGACGCCGCGCGGGAAAAGCTCCTGCCAGGCTCCGAGATCGTGTCGGAGGTGTGGGCGCCGTTCCCCAACACCGCGGATTTCACCTCGCACATCACGAAGACGGTCGCGGCCAGGCCCGACATCGTCGTGACCTCCATGTGGGGTGGCATGTACGTGTCGTTCTACAAGCAGGCGCTGGGCCACGGGCTGTTCCGGCGCGCGCGCCTGGCCGGCAACATCAACTTCGGCGTCGTGCCGCAGGCCATCGGCAAGGACCATCCCGAGGGCGCGCTCGCCGGCGTGCACTCCAACTATCACTTCACCTACGCGCCCGCCGGCGCTTCCACCGCCAACAAGCGCTTCGTCGACGCCTACCAGAAGCGCTGGAACGAGTACCCGTCCTACGCCGCCGAGGCC
The DNA here is from genome assembly GCA_003222275.1 of Acidobacteriota bacterium. Lineage (GTDB taxonomy): Bacteria > Acidobacteriota > Vicinamibacteria > Fen-336 > Fen-336 > AA32. The sequence goes on from QHVJ01000625.1 coordinate 2,062, forward strand.
GCGTACACGGGGCTCTATCTCTTCAAGACCGCCGTCGAGAAAGCCAACAAGCAGGCCGGCGGCGGCTGGCCCGAGGACGACGCGGTCATCAAGCAGCTCGAGGGGCTCAGCATCGAGGGGCCCGCCGGCCTCGTGACGATTCGCAAGGAAGATCACCGCGCGTACAAGGACGTCAAGGTCGGCTTCAGCAAGAATCTCCCCGACTATCCGTTCGCCGTGTGGGATCCCGAGCGCATCATGACCATCCCCGTCGGCCAGATGACCGCGCCACCCAACTGGCCCAAGCCCGGCAAGGGCCACAACGACCCTTCGGCGACAGTGAACTGGATCAAGACCACGTGGAAGAAGGCGGGCGCGTGATCCGGAAGTTCAGCCTCTTCGCTGCCACTCTGCCGGGTCGCGACTCACGTGCAGGACGGCGAGAATCACGACGACATCGCCTTCGGCAGCGAAGTACACGGCGTAGGGAAAGCGGCGAAGGAGTGCGCGGCGAATTCCGCCCTCGAGATCCTGATAGTTGAGAGGACCAGCGGTAATGCGGTCGTACGTTGCGCGCAGTTCGTCGAGGAACTCCAGACCCAGCCCGGCGCGCTCGCTCTCATACCAGTGGTACGCCGCCGCGGCGTCGAGATCGGCGCGCGGCTCGGCAACCAGCCGATACTCGGTCACCGATCGGGATTCGCCAGGCGATCGAGTACGTCGTGAGCGGGCCGCGCCCGGTGTGGATCTCGCCGATAGGCGGCGAGCCGCTCCTTGGCAAGATCGAGGTGAGATTCCGGCACCGGAATCTCACCCGGTCTCTTGGAGATGCGGTCCCAGAGCGTCAGCAGATAGCGGATCTGCTCTGTCATGACCATCCCCGTCGGCCAGATGACCGCGCCACCCAACTGGCCCAAGCCCGGCAAGGGCCACAACGACCCTTCGGCGACGGTGAACTGGATCAAGACCACGTGGAAGAAGGCGGGCGCCTCATGACGCCATTCAAGACCGCTGCCGCCCACGTGGCGCCCGTCTTCCTGGACGCGCCGAAGACGGTGGCGAAGGCGTGCAGCCTCATCGAGGAGGCCGCGCGCAACGGCGCCGCGCTGATCGCGTTCCCCGAGACGTATATCCCCGCGTTCCCGCTCTGGTCCGCCGTCGCGGCGCCGATCCACAACCACGAGTGGTTCAAGCGCCTGGCCGCAAGCGCGCTTCGCTGCCCCGGCCCCGAGCTGGAGCGCATCGCCGGCGCCGCGCGCCGCCACGGCGTGATCGTGTCGCTCGGCTTCAACGAGGGCACGGCCGACAGCGTCGGCTGCCTCTGGAACAGCAACGTCCTCATCGGCGAGGACGGCGCGATCCTGAACCATCACAGGAAGCTCGTGCCCACGTTCTGGGAGAAGCTCACGTGGGCCAACGGCGACGGCGCAGGCCTGCGCGTGTGCGAGACGCCCCTGGGCCGCATCGGCATGCTCATCTGCGGCGAGAACACCAACCCGCTCGCGCGCTTCGCCCTGATGGCGCAGGGCGAGCAGGTCCACGTCTCGACCTATCCACCCGTGTGGCCCACGCGCGATCCCAAGGGCGGCGGCAACTACGATCTGGCCTCGGCCATCCGCATCCGCGCCGGCGCGCACTCCTTCGAGGCCAAGGCCTTCAACATCGTCGCCTCCGGCTTCATGGACGCCGCCATGCGCGAGGAGCTGGCCACGCTGGGCAAGGACGCGATGCGTGTGC
>QHVJ01000332.1 GCA_003222275.1 Acidobacteriota bacterium
CCCGAGTCGGTGAAGACGGACGCCGAGATGGCGGCGCAGCTGACGCGCATCGCCGAGGCCGTACTGAAGTAAGACGTGAGCGGGGAACCGCACAAAGAGATGGTGGGGCTCGTCGGGATCACCCTGCTGAGCGTCTTCGCGGCGATCTCGGGCGTCGTCGTCGACTTCACAGCCAGCCACGTGTACAACCCGGCCTGGCCGCCCCACGCGCAGTTCCACGGCTACCTCTCGGTTGCCCGCACCGTCCTCATCATGGCGGCCGTAATCGCCCTTGTCTGGGGCCCGGTGCGCAGGGGCGACAGGTTCGCGTGGGGTGTGCTCGTGTTTCTTCTGCTCGGCTGGCTTGCCGTCTGGTTCATCGCCCCCATCGCCGTGCCCGGCACCGGAGACCGTGCCACCTACCTTTTCGCCGGCGTGCTTGCGCCGCTCTACGTCGTCGGCCTGTGGCTCGTCCGTCCGCCCGTCCGCTGATGCGCGCTGACCCAGGGCGAAGTCGTCTGGATCCGTTCTACGACGGGACGAGTCCGTTTGGGGGTGAGGCCGACCGCCTTCGACCGACCACCGGCAGGTCGCCGGGACCCGCGCTGCCTAAGAATCGTGTCCCGGCCGCCGCCGACGACCCTCGTTCGTCCCCTGGGCCTCGGGCGAGTCGCTGACGACCGGTCGAGGCCTGTTTGGGTCGTGCAACCTGACCTCGATGAGGTCTCCGGCGCGCATGATGACCACTCGATCCGGCTCGATCCGTTGCACCTGTCCGCCAGCCAGTCTGTCCCCGATCTTGTAGCCGGCGATTCGCTTCGTCGCGGGGTCTTCGAGGTAAGCAAGTCGGGTGTCTTCGCTGATCACCACGCCGTGAAGCGCCAGCGCAGCCACCGGTGGCGGAGTCTTGACGATCGCTGCCAGATTCTTCGCGTCGGAACGATTCGGGTCGAAGAGGTTTCGGGTCGCGATCACGTCGTACGCGCCGCCGAGCGGCGAGCCCGGAGCAGCAACGTCGTGGTTATGTGAAGCGGTGACCGCGAACGCGCGACCGGTGCGAGAGGGTGTTCGAGAATCCGGGGTCGAGGGGGTGTGGACGATGGTGATGAAAAAGAAGACTGAGAGGCCGGCCATGAAGAGATTGAGTGCGAGCAGCGGCGCGGACATTGCCCAGCCGTCCCGCAATTCTCCGAATCTGGGCGAGTGAGCGAACCCTATCGCCCGGGGTGCTGCCCACCATGCGCTCAGTGCGGACGGTATATGTCGCAGCGCCACGAAGGCGAGCATGATGAGCCGCCACACCATCGGTGGGTTCGTGCGGACACGCGCCTGAAAGGCCGCGTTCGCGCGTGCGCGCAACGCTGGCAACGCATGGGCCAACACGAGGCGACGCAATGCGATCTGTCGCCAGGCGGTCGGCCAGCTCGTCCGCCACCGCGGCCACGTGCCGGCCAGGAAGTCAGTCGCGGTCCAGCCGCCGCGATGCACTAACCCGCGCCATGCGAGGCCGAAGATCCGAGGCGCAAGCAACCACTTGGGCATTGCGGATCTTGGCCCAACCGCCAAGTTACCCTCCCTTCGCCGTCCAGTGGAGGCGATCATGAACATCGGTGGGCGCTGTGCCTCAGCGCCCACCGACGCCCAGCGAAACTACGTGTTACCAGTCACGACGAGATGACTACCGGTCGTGGTCGCCGCGCCGGTCGTGGTCGCCGTCCCGGTCGTCGCCGTCATTGTCCCCGTCGACATCATGGATGTAGACAGCGACACACCCGTTGTTGCTGCCGCAAACGCCCGCGCCCACGTCCGTGGTATCCCCGCCGATACCGACCAACGGGTTCGTGTTAGGCCCCACTTGAGGGACGAAGATGAGGTTGCGCTTGGAGTCAGCCGCCACCGAGTGCGAGTTTTGAGATTGCGGTATTTTCTCGATCAGGACGCTGTCCGCACCGACCACGCCGAGCGCGGCCCCACCGGGATCACGAGTCCCCGCTGGAGCTGGACAGCCGCCCGACTTTCCGCACGCTCTGCTCGCACCCAGGTAGTAACGGTTATCGCCCTTGTTGAACCAGACCTCATCCGAGCCGGTGATGCCGTTGACGGTGGCGGTGTTCTTGGTCTTCGCGTTGATGACCAGCGTGGTCGTGTTGCTCGGCTCGTTCTGCGGGGTGCAGCCCAACATCAGATCAGAATTCGGTCCGACCGTGGCACCGTTCGGTCCGCAATTGTTGAGCGGCAGGACGCCGGTGTTGGTTGCCGGATCGAATGCGCCGATCACCGAGGTCATGACGCCGTCAACGAGGGTCGGGGCCGGCAGGTTGTGCGGATCGATCACGAACAGCCCTCCGCTGCAGGTCACGGGGCCGGCCAGCTGGCCGTAGTTGCAGCCGGCCGGGTTGTCGGCAATCGTCGGGACCGACACGTAGAAGCGCTTGGTCTTGGGCTCCCAGGCCGGCTGCTCGATCGACAGGCCGAAACCGGGCGGAATGATCGCGTGGGTCGCCTCGATCCTGACGATCGTGGTGACCGCACTCGTGTGGGCGTCGCCATTCGCGACAAACAGCGTCGCAAAGGGGGGATCCTCGGCGTTGTTCGCGGCGATCAGAAATTTCCCGTCCGCCGACAACGCCATTTCGTCAACCCGCGTCTTGTCTTTCTGGGTAGGGGGTACGGTAGAGATTGTCTGTTTGAGGGCAGACGCGTCTGGCGCGTCGAGATCGAACACCTTGACCGTGCTGTCACCGTCACCGCCATAGAGCCACCGGCCGTGTGCGGCGACGCCATCGGGTCCGGAGATATTGTTGTTCACCGTGCCGTTGGGGTTGTTCTTGATGCCGACGAACCCGCCGAGCATCCTGACTGGCGCATCGAGGTCCTTGGTGTTGATGACCACGACGGCCCCGTTCGAGCGCTCAGCCAGGTAGTACTCACCGCGATCCGGATTGACGAAGCTGATGTCGAACGATCTGAGCGGGTTGCCCGGGATCTGCACCGCGGTCAGGCATCTGGTCTGCGTGGTGGTCGGTGCCCCTGGGCCTGTGCAAGCGGCGAGCGCCGATCCGACACCGAGCAGCAGCACGGGAATGATGACGATCAAAAACAGCGAGAGCGCGAGCGAGTCCTTCCGTAGCATGGCATGCCTCCGCTTTGAGGACCGCTGTTGTGAAGCCACACTTCCTGTTCGCTCCTCACTGCCTGCTCCGTGCCGGCGCGAATTTCGCACGGATTTCGGAGACGCATCCTCCCTTCTTCTTCCCCGGCGGGCGCTCGCCGAGCGCAGATCAGTCAGCGGACCGAACTTGGCTCGGACCTTGTCTCGCGCTGGGAAGTATGAGCGTCGCGGCCCATGGCCGCGCGCGCGAGGACGGCGTTACGAGGGGTGCTGAGGAGGAGCTCGGGTAGAGACAGACTCGAGCGGACCCGCCGGAAGGGGCTTCGGTCCAGCCAACTTGATCAGTCCGAGACAGACCGCGACCGGTTCGACAGCATGCGCCACTCCGGACTCGATGACACTGACGGCGGAGGTGATCGCGAGGACGACATCGTCGTGGTCCGCGTCATCGAAGAACCCGGCCCCGATCCACGTCGGGTCCGGAGGGCTCGCATGAGCCAGGGGGGGGAGAGCAAGCAGGACGCCCACCAGCAGGAGGACCAGGGACGCCCGGCGTGCCATGGCCGGGGACGGTACTCCCGTCGGGGGCGGCGCGCAACTCGCGGACCGGACCGGGGTCGTTGGCGCTATAGGTACTTCGTCGGCCACCTGAATGGTGCGCCACATGTGGGCCGAGGCACTCGCGTCGCCGTTAGCCCCTCCGCAGCTCGGCCGCCGCCTCGACGATCGCGCGCAGCTTCGCCTCCGCCACGCGCGCCGAGGCCACGGGGTTGTCGGCGAAGGTCGCGAGTCCGCAGTTGCGCTAGAAGCTCACGCAGGGACTCCCGTCCGAGAGGAACTCGACGAGCTTGGCGCCGCCCACGATGCTCGCGCCGGCCACGAGATTGTTCTCGTCGAGCTTGCGCTTCTTGAAGCACGGCGAGCACACGTAGATCATGCCGCCCGCCTTCGCGAAGTTATCCATCAGCTCTCGCAGCGGCGGGAAGCCGTCCTCGTGGATCGACTCTGCGCCGCCCTTGTTGGCGAGGCGCACGCCCTCGATGCTCAGGAACACGAGCGTCTCCTTGCCGGAGGCCTGGGCGGCGTTCGCGAGCACGAAGCCCACGGTCGCGCGGTCGGTGTCGTCCTTGCTGTGCGTCAGGTTGACGCAGAATTTACCGGGCATCGTTCAGCCCTCCTTTCGACGGATCAAGTACACGGGAGGCTCGGCGGACAGCAGCGCATGACCGGTGAGCCGGCACCACGCCGGCACGTCCTCCGGCGCGCCGGCGTCTTGCGCGACGAGGCGAAGCACTTGACCGGCCCGCATCCCCTCCATGCGCCCGCGCAGCTTCAGCAACAGGACGCCGCACGCGAGATCAGCGGCATCCCACACGACGTCGGCGTTCCCCGCGTCCTTCACGCTTCGCTCAGGACATCAAGGCCGCGAGCGCGTCGAGGCGCGGCAGCACGGCCTCGCGCGACTCCGACGGCACGCCGAAGATCGCGCGCTCGACGCCGGCCGCCGCCAGCGCGTCCAGCCCGGGCTTCTTGGGCGGCGCGAAGAAGATCGAGACGGGCGCCGTCTTCGGGTCGCGCCCGGCCTTGGTCAACCGCTCGCGCAGCTCGGGAATCCGCTCGACGGGATTCTTGTTCGGCCGCATGATCGGCATCCAGCCGTCGCCGAACTCGACGACGCGGTCGAAGGTCGTGGCGCCGTCGCCGCCGATGAGGATCGGCGGGTGGGGCTTCTGCACCGGCTTGGGGTCGGCCCAGATCTTGTCGAAGTTGACGAAGTCGCCGTGGAACTGCGGCTCCTTCTTGGTCCAGATCTCCTTCATGGCCAGCACGCGCTCGCGCAGCAGGCGCCAGCGCGATTTCCACGCGGTGCCGTGGTCCTCCATCTCCTCGGCGTTCCAGCCGCCGCCGATGCCGAAGAGCACGCGGCCCCCGGAGAGCCGGTCGAGGGTCGCGACCTCCTTCGCCGTCGTGATCGGATCGCGCTCGATGACGAGGCAGATGCCGGTGCCGAGCTTCAGCCGCTGCGTGGCCGCGCCCGCCGCCATCAGCGCGACGAACGGATCGTAGGACGACCAGTACTCGCGCGGCAGGTTGGCGCCGCCCGGCCACGGGCTACGCCGGCTGGCCGGGATGTGCGTGTGCTCGGGGAACCACACCGACTCGAAGCCGCGCTCCTCGAGCGCGCGCGCGAGCTCGTCGGGGGCGATCGCGTACTCCGTGGCGAACATCACGACGCCGTAGTGCATGTGAGCCTCCTGGGGCTAGGGCAGCAGAATTTTTCCGTCGGCGGTCGGCAGCGGCAGGCCGACGCGGCGCGCGAGCGTCGGCGCGACGTCGCGCATGTCGATGAGGCCGAGCGCGCGGCCCGGGGGCACGCCGGGGCCGATCAGGAAGAACGCCGCGCGCAGATCGGGAACGTCCGGCAGGTGACCGTGCGTCCCGCCCTGGCTCTTCGAGAGCAGCGGGCCCCTCGGCGTCGTGCTCATCCGCCAGCCCGGCTTGAGACCGACGAGGAACGACGCCGTGGGAAAACCGCCGCGCGCGCGCAGCGCGTCGGCGTCGAGCACGCGGTCGATCCCGTTGGCGGGATCGGCGGCGAGACGGTCGAGCAGCTCGCGCACCTTGGCCAGCACGGCCGCGTCAGCCGGGTTCTTGAGCACGATCGCGGCCGAGCCGCCCGCGACCCAGGGCATGGCCGTCCAGTCCGCGACCGCGCCGCGCTCGACCCCGGGGAGCCCGGCCTCGCGGAAGGCGGTAAAGAGGTTGAGCTGGGCCTCGATGCGCGCGAAGCCGTGGTCCGACACGATGGCCACGAAGGCGCGGCCGGGCCCCAGCCGCTCGGCCGTGTCGCGCAGCCGCGCGACGACGGCGTCCAATCGCTCGAGCGCCGCGAACGTCTCGGCGCTGAACGGCGCGGTCTCGTGCTGGACGTGATCCAGCGCGATCAGGTGCAGCGTGAGCAGGGCCGGGCGCTTCTTCTCGAGCAGGCGGACGGCGAAGCGCCCGCGCGCCTCGTCGTCCTCGGCCTCCAGCGCGCGCGGATACGGCCCGAGCTCGGCCTCCAGCTCCGCGAGCAGCCCCGGCGTGGACACCGCGCGCTGCAGCTTCGCGTCCTCGGCGGCGTTGCCGCGCCAGTACTCGGGGATGTTCCAGGTGACGCGCGCGCCGACGCTCGCCGGCCACTGCACGCTGGCGGTCGCCCACCCGGCGCGGGCCGCGGCGTCCCACAGCGTCGGTACGCGGATGTCCTCCGCGTACCAGTACCAGGCGGCCGGGCCCGTGCGCAGCGGGTCGAAGATCGTGTTGGAGAAAATGCCGTGCTTCGCCGGCGACACGCCCGTGATGAGCGTCGTGTGGCTCGGATAGGTCACGGTCGGGATCACGCCCTCGACGCCCTCGGCGAAGGCGCCCTCGGCGACGAAGCGCCGCAGCGCCGGGATCTTCAGGCCGTGCTTGTCGGCGGCCGTCACGTAATCGGGGCGCAGGCCGTCGACCGAGATCATCAGGACGATCGGCGCCGGCGCCTGGGCCGCGGCGGCCGCGACGAAGACGCAGAGCGCGACGAGCAGCGCGGCGGCCAGCCTCATGTCTTGAAAATGGCCTTGAGTTCCTTGCTCGAGACCGCGTCGCGCATCCAGGTGAAGCCGCCCTTGTCGGCCATCTCGCGGGCGCCGCGCAGGAACGCGGCGAGCGCCAGCCGTGAGAGCGAGCCGCCCACGCTGATGCGCTTGGCCCCGGCCTCGGCGAGCTGGGCCAGGGTGAGCGATGGATCGCCGTGGCTCATGACGACGTTGACCGGCTTGCGCACTGACGAGGTGACGGCGCGGATCGTCGCGAGGTCGCGCAAGCCCGGCGCGTAGAGCACGTCGGCGCCGGCCTTCTCGAACGCCTGCAGCCGCTTGATCGTGTCGTCCAGATCGAGCCGGCCCTGGATCATGTTCTCCGCGCGTGCCGTCAGCATGAAGCGGAAGGGCAGCGAGCGCGCGACCTCGACGGCGGCCTGCACGCGCTCGACGGCGAGGGCGAAGTCGTAGATCGGCCGGCTCGCGTCCCCGGTGGCGTCCTCGATCGAGCCGCCGACCACGCCGGCCTCGGCCGCGAGCCGGATCATCTCGGCGGCGGCGCGCGGCTCGTCGGCGTAGCCGTTCTCCAAGTCTGCGTTGACGGGCAGGTCCGTCGCCTCCGAGATCGCGCGGCAGTTGGCCAGGACCTCGGCGCGGCTCACCGTGTTGGTGCCGTCGACGCGGCCGAGCGTGTTCGACAGGCCCAGGCTCGTCGTCGCGAGGGCCTCGAAGCCCAGCGACGCGAGCAGCTTCGCGGTGCCCGCGTCCCACGGGTTCGGGATGATGAACGCGCCCGGCCGCTCGTGCAGCGCTCTGAAGGCGTCGGCTCTCTGTGCCTGTGTCTTCATGGTCTCCCTCACGCCAGCGCCTGCTTCACGCGCTCGGCGGTGAACGGCAGCGCCCGCAAGCGACGTCCGGTGGCGTGCGCGAGCGCGTTGGCGATGGCCGCGGCCGCCGGGCCGTGCGCGCCCTCGCCGACGCCGAGGAAGCGCTCGCTCGGCCGGTTCAGCAGGACGACCTCGACCTCCGGCACCTCGTCGAACCGCACGATCGGATAGTCGACCCACGAGCGCGTGGTGACCCGCGTGCGATCGAAGCGCACCGATTCCTTCAGCGTCCAGCTCGCGGACTGGATGATCCCGCCCTCGATCTGGTTGACCACGCCGTCGGGGTTCACGATCTGGCCCGCGTCCACCGCGGCCACGACGCGGGTCACTCGCACGCGGCCCCAGGCGCGGTCGACGGCGACGTCGGCGACCATCGCGCAGTAGCACGCGAGGTTCTTGTACCGGGCGAAGGCGACGCCGCGGCCGCGCGCGCCGTCG
>QHVJ01000297.1 GCA_003222275.1 Acidobacteriota bacterium
CCGCCGGCAATCAGCAGGTCCGTGACTCCAGCCTCTTTCGCGCGAGCGACCACCGCTTCCCGGTCCTGGTCGAAGGCGGGCATGTCGATGTGGCAGTGCGAGTCGACCAACGTCAGCTTCATCGAGTCATTCACTTCCGGCCGCAACAACATCAGCGCACGACAGTGAGGCGGAAGGACCTGATCCTCTCGATGGCGCGATAGTCACGCTCGTTCTGAGTCACGACAGTTGCTCCGATCGAACGGGCCGATAGCGCGATGAGGACGTCGTTCGCGATCGAATGGCTTCCGCCGATCTTGTATCCTGCCTCGATCTGAAGTCTCCGCAACGTGTCGCCGGCTTCGGCGAACAGCGCCTTTGATGGAGCCAGGATGCGCCCGGCGCGCTCGAAGGCAGTCTCCAGCCGCCGTACCCGCCGCCGGTCCGCTCTCAAGACGGCACCCGCGCGCAGCTCCATGAGGACCACGGCGCTCAGGTACTTGACCGCATCACGCTGAAAAAGGACATCCTCGTGCCGTCCCTTGTTGAGCCAGTCGATGTAGACGTTGGTGTCGATGACCAGTCGACGCATCTCAGCGGAAGACCTTCTTGAGCCTCCCCTTCCCTCCAACGCTTCGGAGCGTGGCGTCGATCTCGGCCTCGGTCACGACCAGTGTCAAGGCGCGATCGAGGGCCTCGGTATCGGTGCTCGCCTCGAGGACCTTCCTCGCTCTATCGAGCTTCGACTGGTCGATGCGAACGTGCTTGTGACGCAATACCGATGTGGCGGCCATGACCCCTCCTCAAGCGATGTACATGATATCACAGTCTATGTACATCAAGGTGTCGCCGTCGCCTCGGAGGTGACAGCCGGCAGCGGACGCGCCCGGCGGTTGAGAGCCCGAGCCGGCGCCTACTCGGACCGCAGGGCGGTCATCGGATCGACGCGGATGGCCCTCAGCGCAGGTGCCAGCGTGGCCGCCGCCGCCACCGCCGAGAGCACGACGATGACACCGAGGAACGTCGGCGGGTCCGTAGGGCTCAGCTCGGAGACCAGGAACATCGCCAGCGGATGAGTCGCAAAGGCGGCAATGCCCAACCCGACGGCCACGCCCAATCCCACGAGCGCCCCGCTCTCGCGCAGAACCATGCTCATGACGGCCAGGCCGTCCGCCCCCAGGGCCATCCGAAGCCCGATTTCCGGCGTCCGGCGGGTCACGGAGTACGCCAGCACCCCGTACAGCCCGATGGAGGCCAGCGCCAGCCCCAGGAGCGCCGCGCTCCCCAGCAGCGCCGCACCGATGCGGCTCGGCAACAGGGCGAAGCCCAGCGCATTCCGCATGGGCTTGACCTCGATCGCCGCCGACGGGTCGAGCGCCCCCAGCCTTCGCGCGATCTCACGGACCAGGCCCTCCGGTCGGGAAGAGCGGACGAGCAGATGTGGCGCCAGATTGCCTCCCGCTCCCTGGGAATAGGGAGAGTACATCGCGAGGGGCTTCTCCTCCCCGAGGGTGAAGTGCTTGCTGTTGGCGGCGACGCCGACCACGGTTATCGGGTCACTCATGTGCGGAGCCGGATAACGGACGGTGTGGCCGACGGGGTTCCGGTCACCAAACAACCGGCGCGCGAGGTTCTCGTTGAGAATGGCGACCTCGGGCGAGCCTTTCCGGTCGGACGCCACGAACTCACGTCCGGCCAGGATCGGAATCCCCATGGTCCGGAAGTAGTCCGGCCCGACGTCGTTGTTGTGGAACCTCACCCGCACGGGCTCCGCGCTCGAGTCCGCGAGCACCTGGTCTCCGCGGATGGAGTTGCCGTTCAAGGGAACGACACGGGCGACGCTGGCCGCCTCGACTCCGGGGAGCGCACGTAGCTCGCCCAGGAAGGTGCCGGTGACGCTCCGCACCTGCTCCTCGGTTGGGTACTTTTCCGGGACCAGTCGCACCGAGGCCCACACGGCGCCGTCGGCGTCGAAGCCTGGGCTCATCGTCATCGACTTGGTCATGTTCCTGACGAAGAGGACGCCCATCGTCAAGAGCACGACCGACACCGCGAGCTGCATCACGATCAGCCCGCCGCGCAGGCTCCAGCGGCCTTCCACCTGACGTTCGGTCCGTTTCAGGGCCGCGCTGACGCCGCCGCGGGTCGCCTTCAGAGCGGGCAGCAGACCGGCGACGAGGGCGCTCGCGAGGGCGATCACCACCGAGTACAAGAGCAGGCGCCAGTCCGGTTGTATCAGCAGATGCACGGGTATCGGCAGCGGCAACTGCACGTGGTTGAGGATGCCGGCCATCCATAGGGTGAGCAGGAGTCCGGCCCCGGCGCCCAGGAGAGCCAGGAGCAGGCTCTCGGCCAGCAGCTGGCGCACGATGCGGCGACGCCCCGCGCCGAGGGCCAGCCGGATCGCCAGCTCCTGCCGGCGGGCCGACGCTCGGGCCAGCAGCAGGTTCGAGACGTTGGCGCAGGCGATCAGCAGGACGAGACCGACCACGATCAACAGCATCGAGAAGAACGCCACGAACGGCACCATGCTGAGGTGCCTCAGGCGCGCCATGCCCGCGACGGGCACGACGTCCGTGTTCATGACCCACGAAGCCTGCGGACTCCATTCGGGAGGGTAGACCTTGTCCAGCTCCTTGCACGCGGCGACGAGCCGCCCGTAGGCGGCCGGCAATGACATCCCGTCCGACAGCCGCGCGATCAGGGCCACGACGTCGTTCTCTCTCGACGCGGGGAGATACACGTCGGGCGAGAACCCGAAGCCGAGCACCGTGCGGTGGTCGGGGGGAAGAACGCCGGACACGGTATACGGCCGGCCGTCGATGGTCAGCGCCTTCCCGATCACGTCGGTTTCGGCCCCCAGCCGGGTCCTCCAGAAGCGATCGCTGAGGACGACGACGTCTCGATCCCCCGGCTCGATCGGTCGTCCCATCGCCAGCGGCACGCCTACGACACCGAAGAAGTTGTCCGTGACGCGCATCGCATTCAGGCGATACGTCTCGTCGCCCGAGCGCCAGTTGGACTCGGCTTCCTCGTTGCTGCCCGCGAGGCCGTCGAAGACGTGGGCATCGCGTAGGAAACGGTAATGCCGCATGTAGGCGTGGCTGTTGCCTCCGATGCGCATGGCCGCCAGCGTCCCTGGATTCCGGCCGGACGGCTCGCTGAACAGGAACTCCATGGTCAGGCTGAAGATCGTGGTGTTCGCACCGATCCCGAGCGCGAGCGAGAAGATCCCGGCCGCCGCGAATCCGGGATTTCGCCGGAGGGCGCGCGCCGCATACGACAGGTCGGACAGCGTCTCCTCCAGCCATCGGAACTGCCAGGCCGCCCGTGTCTCTTCCTTGACGCGCAGGGAGGAACCGAACTCGCGACGGGCCCGGGCCAGCGCGTCCGCACGTGTCATCCCGTCCTGCTGCAACTCCTCCGCCCGCATCTCGATATGGAGGGAGATTTCCTCGTCGAGCTCACGGTCGAAGGCCGAGGCGCGGCCGAAGTGGATCAGGCGTCGCCAGACCGCCATCAGCCGGTTTGCGGGCTCGCCGCTCATGCGGTCCGCATGACTCGTTGGATGGCCATCACCAATTTCTCGAACTGCTTCGTTTCCCGTTCGAGCTGCTTGCGGCCATCGGCCGTCAGCTTGTAGAACCGCGCCCGACGGTTGTTTTCCGAGGTTCCCCATTCGGCCTGCAGCCAGCCCTTGACCAGCATCCGGTTGAGCGCCGGGTAGAGAGAGCCGTCCTCGATCTCCAGCGCGTTGGCGGAGGTGTCCTTGATGCGGCGCGCGATCGCATATCCGTGCAGGGGGCCTCGCGCCAGCGCGCGCAGAACGAGCATATAGAGCGTGCCGGGAAGGAGGTCGGGAATCTCTGGCTCTATCATTTCCCTGGTCCCGACTATATATAGTCTGGACTAGGGAGTCAAGAGGTCTTCAACTGCTCCCGATCCGTCGTTGGTGAAGATCGTCGCCTGCGCTGCGGAGGCCCGACTCTTTTTGCTCCTCCAGGCTGAGAGGAGCGCAGGAGAGGCTCGTTCACTACTATCGCGCCTTCCAGGCGGCCGCTTACGGCTCGACGCCGTACCCGAAGAGGAGCGCCGCCCGAACGACCGCAGCGTTCAGCGCGGGATCCGCCACGGCTCGGTGAAAGTGCGGCCGAGTGGGAATGGCCGTCTTGGCTCGCTCATACAGAGCAACCGACGGCTGATTACCGTCCATCGAGGACGGATAGTAGAGGCCGTCGATCGTCGGGTAGTCCTCGTAGATCCGCACGGACCAAGCTCGGGCCCGATCACGCCGACCTGAGTTGATGGCCATCGATGCTCCAGCCTTGGTAGGCCATGTACGCGTGAGATCGAGCAGCGACACGGGGCGGATCAGTTCGAAACCGACGAGCCAGGGTCGGTTTCGCGAGCGCTCGATCGTCCGGGTGTCCTGGAATACCTCGGCGAAACAAGTGTAGACGCGCAAGGCTCCGTAGATCGTCCCGCGCGTCTGCGGCCCGGCAGGGATCAGATGATGGTCGAACCGCGCGGTCGCCACGGGTCCCCAGTATCGGAATCGGTTCCAAGCAACCGGATGGGCTCCGCCTCGGTAATAGGTACGCCAGATGATCGTGCCTCGGGCGAGTATCTTGAGCTCGGGTAGAAGACGAGCCACGAGCTCTCCCGGAGACGGCGGTCCGGGGAACTTGGGCACTAGAGAGCCGCAGCGAGCTCCGCGGCCACCGCCGGCGGATTACCGCCGAGAAGCCACTCCAGAGGCGTCAGGGGGCGATCGTCATCGTCGCGCGTACTCAGGTCTGAATTCGGGTTTCTGAACCATCGCGCGACAGCCACGGCGCTGACGTCCACCGGCAGCCTCCGTACGACAACCTCCACGCCCGGCACTGATCCGTTCGCCCGGAACTGAAAGGCCGGGAGTAGCCATCTGGTCCCGTCCTTGATGCCGAAAAGGGAGCGGTCGGCCAGGCGCTGCCGGATGCGGCTGGTGTTGACGCCGAGACGGCGGGCCGCGTCTTCCACACTGAGGCTGGCGGTACGTAGCTGCTGGTACGCCGACGCCATCCGAGCATGCAGGACTCGCATCTCTTCGTCGGAGACAGGCTTTACGCCGCCCTTTGTGAGTGCCGCTTCTTCGGGAGGGGTGAGGGTGGAGGCCTCATCGCTCAAGAGAGATGAACGCAGAAAACGCAGCTTGAGATTGTGCCCTTCCACGTCGACGAGCGCCACCGATCCGCGTTCAAGGCTGGGGTCCTTCCTCAACGCCGCCGGCAACGGAATATCCACCTGGGACTCCACCGCCGCAAGCGATGAGGACCGCCGCACCTTGCGGGCGTGCGTCGAGCGAGACGCAGCCGTCCGTGTACGGCGACGCGAGACCTTCATGCCGATAGTCTAACGAATACTAACGTCGTTAGCAAACGTTAGTCCAGGCGAGGCTCGATGACGGTGGCCGCCGCCGGTGCGGCGGCTTCAGGCGCCCGAACAGCGTGACCCAGCAGTCCGCGGAAGACCGGATAGCTGAACGACGGCCCGCCCGGCTCGTCGGTGGACGAGCTGCCCTCGAGCGGCCCGGGTTGGTACAGGAGCACCAGGTCACGCGGGTTCCTTACGGGAAGGGACCGGGCTGACGGGCGAGCGTCCGCAACACCAAGCGAAGGTCGTCCACGGAACCTCCCCAGGTTGCCACAAATGGTAGTCCGCGCGAAAGGCTACGTGTGACGGCGGCGCAACCTCCGCAGGTCGCAGCGGGCAACAGCAGCGTCAGGGCGATAACATCCCGCGAGAGGTGATTCCCTGCGGAGCTCCGAACCGGTCACCATGCTCACGGACTACGCTCTCGCGGGCGTGGCGTGGATGCTGGCGCGCGCGCTGCACCGGTCCAGCGACTCCCGGGCGGCGGCCCTGTGGGCGCTGGCTTTCGGAGTGACGGGCCTGGCGGCCCTGGCGGGCGGCAGCGTCCACGGCTTCGGGGCGCTGCTGCCCGGTCGGCTCACGCACGTGCTCCGCGTGGGGACCGTGATGAGCGTGGGCCTTGGCAGCGCGTGCCTCCTCGCGGGAGCGGTCTTCGCCGCCGTCCGGCCGGGAGCGCTAAGGCGCTTCCTGCTCGTTCTCTGCGCCGTCAAGCTCGCGGCGTACCTGGCCTGGGTCGCGCTCCACCCCGATTTCCGGTACGCCCTCTACGACGCGCTGCCGGCGGCTCTGCTCGTGCTGGGCTTCCTGCTCCAGCGGTGGATCGGCGCCCGGTCGCCCGCCGCGGCCCTCGGGACCTTCGGTCTGCTCCTTTCGATTGCGGGCGCGGTCCTCCAGCAGGCCAGGCTCGGCGTCCATCCCGAGTGGTTCAGCCACAACGACCTGTACCACGTGATCCAGGCCGGCGCGCTCTGGCTGTTGCACCTGGCCGGCCGGGAGCTGCGCGACGCCCGGTAGTCGCACTATGGCCCTTGGCCGCGAAGGTTCCGCAGGATGCCGGCATGCATGTTCCGGGTGTCTTCGGCGCTTCTGTGGTCCGCCTTGACCTCCTCGTAGAGCGACAGATCGGTGGTGGCCTCGTCGTGGGCTTGCAGCACGTAAGAGCCGCACTGGTGCTTGATGAACCCGGTCCCGCCGATCTTCTGGTAGGACACCACGATCTTGCGCGGGGCCTCCCGGGTGCCTTCCACCAGGCTGTAGCCCCACTCCTCGGTCCAGGCCACCTTCACCCTGACGAACAGCGCGCGGACGAGAACCACGACGTCGACGTGATGGAAATCGAGGTATCCCGGGCGCTCCAGAACCGTCGTGGAGAGTGTGGTCTTCTTCATGTCCTTCACGTTGCGGTGGTCGAGGAGCTTCGCGTACAGCGCTCCGATGGGCATTTCCACGAGGGCGCGCCCCGCTGCCCAGTCGATACCGTTCGGGTACGTGCCGAAGGCGCTGTTGTCCCGGCCCTCGACCCTCGGGATGGGAGTGCTCAGGGGGTCGACGATCTTCAGGCTGAAGTCGAAGCAGGGACGGGGCGGCTCCGCGGCCTCACCGAAGGCGGCGAGAGCGAGGGTCAGGCTGCCTGATCGGGCCACCCTCGTCGCCGCCCTACGGAACGGGCCCGGCAAGAGACGCATTCTCTGGAACTCGCGGTTCCTCCTCATCCGCCGCTGGCCCGCCGTGCCTTCAGCGCCCGGCGGCCAACTGGGCGCGATAGCGCCTCGGGTTTACCCCGAACTCGGCACGGAACGCACGGTTGAAGTTCGATATGTCGCCGAAGCCGGAGTCGAATGCGACGTCGACGATGCGGGCCTGTCCCGTGGCGAGATGCACCGCCGCCTGCCGCAACCGCGCGCGGCGGAGGTATTGGTGAGGCGTCACCCCCGTCAAGGCTTCGAACGTTCGGAGGAAGTGGTAGGGGCTCAACCCGGCTTCGCCCGCCAGCGCGCGGAGGGTCAGGGGCGTGTCGGCGCTGCGCTCGATCCTCCGCACCGCCCGGGTGACCCGCGCCAGCGCGCTCGGCGGCGCGCCCGGACCAGAGGTGGACAGGCCCGCCGCCAGCTGCACCGCGCGCGCCGCGAGCTTCACGCCCAGCTCCTCCCATGACGCCTCGGCGGCGCCGCCGAGCTGGGCGCAGGCCTGAGCGACCAGACGCGAGAGCGCGCGCAGCGGAGGCAGGCGCGGCACGCGGAAACCCAGGTGAACGCCGCTCGCGCCGACGTCCGCCGCCACCCTCTCGAAGTAGTCGGGGGCGTACCAGAACGAGAGGCAACGATCGCCCGCGCCGTGGTCGTGCGCGCACTCGAAGGCCTGGCCGGGATTCCCGAGCAGAATCGAGCCGGGCGTCATCAGGTTGCGGCCCGTCGTCGAGCGGTACTGGAAAGTCCCCGCGGCCACGACGGCGACCGCGGCCTTCTCGTGCCGCTCTTCGAACGGCCGATCGTGCGGTCCGGCGGCGCAAACGACGTCGGCCACCGCCCAGCCATCGCCCTGCCCCACGATTCGCACCCTCGGCCGGGCCGAGGAGGCCTCACGGTCGCGGCGCGACCGCGCCCAGTCGGTTTCGACCGCAATTTTCGCCAAGACCCCCGCTCCTCTCCTGTCGCACCATTTCTAGCACACCGGAGCGAGATCCGGACGGCGTGAGAGTGGAGGAGTCATGAACGACTACAGCCTGGAGCACGTCCTTTCGTTCACCGGAATCGGCGAGACCGCGCCCGAGGCGATCGGCGCGGTGCCCGAAGGCATCCGGGTGAACTTCTACAACGCGGGCGGCACCGTCAGCGGTCCTCGCATCCGCGGAAAGGTGCGGCCGGTCGGCGGCGACTGGCTGACGGTACGGAAAGACGGCGTGGCCCTGGTCGACGTCCGCGTGACCTTCGAGACCGACGACGGCGCCCTGATCCTGGTGACCTACGGAGGCACGATCGACTTCGGCCCGAGCGCATACGAAGGCTTTGCTCGAGGTGAGATTCCCGCCGTCGCGCGGATCAGGACGGCGCCGCGCTTCTCGACCGCCCATCCCGACTACGCCTGGCTGAACCGGCTGCACTGCATCGGCGTCGGCGAGTACCGCGCTTCGACGCGGACCGCCAGCTACGACGTCTATGCCGTGCGGTGATCGACCCAGTCCCGAGAACACGTCCACTGGAGGTTCGCGATGACGACGACAAGCGAGACGACGAATGCCCGAACGGCCGAGACCGCCGACGCCACCCTGCTGGAGCGGATCCTCGAGGAGGGATACGGCCCGGGAGCCTGGCACGGTGCCGACATGAAGGCGGCGCTGGCGGACGTCCCGCCGGAATCGGCGTACTGGCGTCCAGGCCCGGGCCGCCACAACATCGCCGAGATCGCACTGCACCACGCCTACTGCATCCGCGGCGTGCGCGGGCGACTGACCGGGTCGGCGCTGGAACCCTTCGCGCTCGAGGGCGACGATTGGTTTCCGCTGGACAACGAGACGCTCCTCACCTGGTCCAGGGTCTGCGAGACGGTCGAACTCGAGCAGCGACGCGTGCTCCAGGTCGTATCTGACATCGCCGCCGGCCGCCTGGAAACCCCATTGGAATCCGCGGAGCGCTTCGGGCTGGTGCTCGGCGTCACGTGTCACGCCGTCTACCATGCAGGGCAGATCCAACTCCTGAAGCGCTGGTCCGCCCGGTAGACCCCCCGGTCAACTCGTGCGCTCGGGACAAGACAAGGCGAGAGGGCTACGATTCCTATCGTCATGGACATGAGCCCGTCGTTCGCCAGGCCGCCGGGCACCACGGAGGCACTATGAGCGAAGAGGACATGAAGGCCGAGCTTGACCGCCTCAAGGACGAGAACGATAGGCTGAAGGCGCGGCAGAATCGGGCCGTCAGCCTCAAGGTCAGCGAGAAGGGCGGCCTTTCCGTCTACGGCCTCGGCCGCTTCCCCGTCACCCTCTACAAGGAGCAGTGGACGAAGCTTCTCGACATGGCCGACGACATCCGCGCGTTTCTCAAGGAGAACGACGCCCGCCTCAAGTCGAAGTCGTGAGTCGACGAACGCGCTGATCGCCGGCCTCCGCGGATCAACTCTTCTTCGGCGGACCGAGCCGGTCGAGCAGGCGCGCGAGGGCCGATTCGTCTTCGACCGCTCCCGAGGCCGAGAACACCTCGACCGCCACGCGCCCATCCGGGAAGAAGGACACAACCCATTTCTCTTCGGGAAGGGCCACTTCCACCCGGATCGCTTCCTCGCGAAAGACAGAGACGTGGTACGCCACTCGGCGTTCTTCGAGTCGCTGGAGGAAATCGGCCAGCTTGGGGAACGCCTCGCGGGGTCGCGGCGCAGCCTCTCTCTCCGCCTCTTGGAGCCGTATCTCTTCCCGGACGTCCTCCAGACGCAACCCCTTCGAGGTCAGGATGTCGGCGGCCAGGCAGTCCGACTCCCGTAGCAGCCCCAGCAGGAGGTGTTCCGTGTCGATGTGCGGCGCATCCATCCGCCCGGCCTCTACGCTGGCGTGCTGGAGCACGAGCATGGCCTCCGACGAGAGGGGCATGTCGACGGAGGTCGACGTCGCCACATGCAGCCTGCCTCGGGCCTCGATCTCGCGGCGAACGACCTCGTAGGTAAGCTTCCGTCGTTTGAAGATCTTGGCGGCGACTCCCGCTCCCTCGCGCAGCAATCCCAGCAGCAAGTGCTCGGTGTCGATCGACGAGCTGGCGAGGGTCGAAGCGTCGTAACGAGCGAAGAAGATCACCTGGCGGGCTCTATCTGTGTATCGCTCGAACATGGTCGATCGGCCTCCCCTCCGACCGAACAGTTGACAGGGATCCTTGCCGAGGAGTATACGCAAGCTTCAAGTCGACAATTCACTAGCGGGGTGCCCATGAAGCGACGACGAATCGCGTTGTGTGCCGGTCTCGGCCTGCTCCTCGCCACCAGCGCCTGGGCGCAGCTCGCATCCCAGACGGCGCTCGTCGGCACGGTGACCGATAGCGGCGGCCTCGTCGTACCGGGGGCGCACGTCGTCGCCGTCAACGTCGGCACCAAGGATACCTACGAGGCGACGACGAATTCGGAGGGGTACTACCACATCCAGTTCGTGCGGCCCGGCCGGTATGAGATCACGGTGACGATGTCCGGCTTTGGCCCCTTCAAGGCTACCGGCGTCGAAGTCGCCACCAACCAGGTGGTACGCACGAACGCCGCCCTTCAGCTCGGCGCGATCACGGACTCCGTGACCGTCGAAGCGAAGGCCCAGGTGCTGGACACCGACCGCGCCACGGTCTCGGAGACGATCAACCAGCGCGCGATCGTCGAGCTGCCGCTGAATGGGCGCAACGTCTGGAACCTGGCGACCACGACGCCTTCAGTCCTGAGTGGACCGAGCAGCGATATCGGACTGAGTTTCCGAGGCGCGGGACAGCGGGAGATCCAGAACAGCTTATCCCTCGACGGCATCAACTCTTCATCCAACCTGCTGGCGATGACGAGCATGCGCCCGATCGCCGACGCCGTGACGGAGATCCAGGTCCAGACCGGCAGCACCTCGGCCGAGTACGGCTCTTATCTCGGCGTCCACATCAACGTGGTGACGAAGAGCGGCACCAACGACTTGCACGGCTCGCTCTTCCACTTCCAGCAGGACGACGCGCTCGACTCGCGCAACTACTTCGACAACCCTGCCCTCCCCAAGAATCCGAGGAGCAGCAAGCAGTTCGGAGCAGAGCTGGACGGCCCCCTGGTGATACCGGGCGTCTACAACGGCCACAACCGGACGTTCTTCATGGTCGCCTACGAAGGCGTGCGCGGCGAGGCGATCACGAGCCCGATCGCGTCCGTCCCGACGGCCCTCATGCGGCAGGGCAATTTCTCCGAGATCAGCACCCCGATCCGCAACCCCGCCACCGGGCAGCCGTTCCCCGGCAACATCATCCCGCCGTCGATGCTCTCGCCGGTGTCGCGCCAGCTCCTCCAGTACTTTCCCGAGGCGAACCGGGCCGGCACCGCCAACAACTTCCAGGGCCCCAGCCAGAACTCGGACAACGTGGACCAGGTCCTCGCGCGCGTGGATCAGAATATCGGCAACAAGGCCCGCCTCAGCCTCCGCTTCAACTGGCACGACAGCTACAACGTCAACCCCTTGAACGCCCTCATCCCGATCGTGGCGGTGACCCAGCCGCGCGTGAACAAGAACTGGCTGTTCGGCTACACGCACACGCTCAGGCCGAACCTCCACAACGACTTCCGGATCGGCTACCACCACATCGACTTCGACACGCTGAACCAGTTCGCCGTGAACGGGCAAGCGGACGCGGGCACGTCGCTCGGCATTCCCGGCTTCAACGGCGACACGAAGTTCGGCAACCCGGGGATCCCGAGCGTCAACGTCACCAACTTCCAGACCATTGGCGCGGGCGGGACCAACTGGTTCCAGTTCGACACGACGTTCCAGGTCTCGAACGTCCTCGCCTGGACGCGGGGGTCCCACACGATCCGCGGCGGGTTCGACCTGCGACGGCTCAGCACCGGCCGGCGCGCGGCCAACGACCCGCGCGGCCGCTTCGACTTCACCGGCGACATCACCGGCTACTCGATGGCGGACTTCATGCTCGGGCTGCCGCGCACGGTGATTCCCGCCACCGACCAGATCCAGGGCCACGTGGGCGGGTGGC
>QHVJ01000298.1 GCA_003222275.1 Acidobacteriota bacterium
TCGTACCGCTGGCGATCTTCGCCGCCGCCACACTGACCTGGCTGGCGCTCGCCGCCCGCCGCCAGGCCGCCGAGCAGGCCCGCGCGGCCGCAGGGTTGCCCGGCGGTGGGCCTCAGCCGACGTAGCCGAGCGCCGAGAGGCGTTTCAGCGACCCGCCAGCGACCAGAGGCTGATCTCACCCTCGCGCGCGATCTCGCGGCCCCAAGCCGGGCGTGGCGAGCCATCGCTTTCGAAGAGCAGGTAGCCGACGTCGAGCCGGCGCAGCTCCGAGAGAAAGACGGGGTCCTGGGGGCGGGGCGGCTCGAGATAGACGCTCGGGAAGAGACTCTCGCGCAGGTCGCGCTCCGCGGCCAACTCGCGCCCCACGAAGGACAGATGGACGCTCCGCATGTCGAGCGTGACCGGCCACGTGTCGTGGACATTGCGATAGTCGCGGCGGGGAATCACCAGCAGGAAGCGCGAGCGGTCGATCTCCTCCTGCAGCGTCGCGGACAGCGGCAGGCGGCGGACGGGGGACGGCTCGAGCCGGGCGGGCCGGTACTCGGCGACGAAGGCGGCGGCCAGAAGCACCGCCCCGAGCGCGCCGACCGGCCGGCGGCGCGACCGCCACAGCCGCTCCAGGGCCAGCCCCGCGAGGCCCGCCGCGAAGAAGAGGAAGAACGGATAGAAGCGCGAGAAGACGCGGAAACCCTGGCCGAGCGGCAACGATCTCAGCACACCGCTCGGCAAGTGGAAGGCATCGACGGTCAGCAGCCCCGCCAGGCCCGCCGCGGCGGCGAACGGGAGCAGATCCCGCCGGCGGCGCCAGGCCAGCAACAGGCCCAGCGCGGCGGGGATCGCCAGCGCCAGCGGCAGGTACATGCCTCCGAACTCGGGCAGGAACGCGACACCCGGCGGCGACAGCGCGGACAAGGGCGGGAAGCGCAGGAAGTTGCGCAGGCGGAGCCCGTGGTACAGGGCCACCGAGACGTGCTCCGTCCCGCCGCGCAACACGGGCACGAGGGAGATCGCCCCGGGCAGGACAGGCAGCACGAGCCGCATTCGGTCGATCCATGAGGGCCGGCCGGCCGGCGGTGCCACTCCGCGAGCGAGCTCCAGAACGTCGCCCACACGAACAGCGCCAGCAGCACTCCGCGTCTCCAACCGAAGTCGTGGCGCGCGTAGGCCGTCGCGATCTGGCCGAGGGCGCCGGCCCAGAAGGCCGCGCCCACGAGGTGAAGCTGTGCGTGGGCCTTGTAGACGAAGTAGGGCGAGAAGCCGAACAGCGCTCCCGCGGCGAAGGCGGCCGGAGGGGACAGCCCGAGCGCTCGCCGGAACGTCCACTGCGCCGCCAGAGCGCCTCCCACCAGCAAACCCAGGACGGTGAGGTTGTAGGCGGCCACGGTCCCCAGCACGCGCCCCAGCGGGTAGCTGATCAGTGCGGGGAGCAGCGCCAGCGTGTGCAGGCGCAGATCGGCGCCGTTCGGCGGGAGCACCCACGAGCAGTGGAGCGGCGAGGTCCCCAGCGAGGCGGCCTTCTGCACCCACCAGTAGCCCCAGAGGAAGTTGTAGGCGTCGCTCTGGCCGGGCCGGATGAAGATGTCGTCCGCCAGGATCGCCTCGTGGAGCCGCGCCAGCAGCGGCAGGAAGAAGACGCCCGCGATCAGCGACTGGCCCGCCAGGGAAGCGAGCGGCTCCCCGCGCCAGCGTCGGATCGCGACCGCCGCCGCCTTCCCGCTCAATGTTGGCGGTGCAGAGTCAAGGTAGAGAGGGCGGCGGGACGGACCTCGCGCGGCCCTTCGCCGCGCACGCGGTGGTAGACGGGACCGCGGTCGAAGCGCAGCACGAGCACGTTCGTGCCGGCCACCACGGCGGCCGCCGGGACGTGGAAGCGGTAGTCCGCCCACGCCGGGCTCATCTCGACGCGCCCCACGTCCGCCTCGTTCCACGACACGGCCATGAACTGCGGCTCCGGCGTCTCGAGCGCGCGGGCCCGCAAGGTGACGACGATCGCGCCCTCCCGCGCCAGAGGCAGGAAGAGGCGCGCCTCGCGGTCGTTGACCCAGCGGCAGGCAATGCCGTCCTCCACCGCCGGCGCCGAGAGATGGCGGGCCGGCCGAGGCAAGCGCAGGAGCGAGGTCTCGCCTCCGAGGTCGACCGTGGTCACCTCGTCCTCCAGCAGCGGCTGCCCGGTATAGGTGGCCAGCAGGCGCGTCGCCGCCCGCGGCGAAACGCCGGCGACGAGCTCGTAGCCGCTCGCGGCCAGACCGTCGGCCGCCTGCGCGACGACGGCGCGGAGGGGAGCCGGGTCGCCCGGGGTCGAGCGCAGCGCGTCGACGGCGACGTCGTACCGCAGGACGAGAAAGGCGACGAGCGCGCACACGGCCACGCCCGCGCGCGTCACCGGCGCCAGGACCACGGCGAGGCCGGGAGCGAGCAGGGGAACGGCCCCGGTGAAGCGACGCACCTGGTACCAGTCGAAGACCACGGAGTTGACGTACCAGCCCGCGACCACCACCGGCGCGCACGCCAGCACGTAGCGCGGATCACGGAAGGCGAGGGCGAGCAGGCCGAGGACGGCCACCAGCATCATCGGGTACGAGGCGAAGAGCCCCCCGCGCGCGGAGACGAGCGTGCCCAGGAGCTGCGGGTGGTCGAGATGGAGGAAGCTCGTCCCATGAAGGCGCTCGTGCGGGACGAGCAACGGCGTCCCGAACATCGCCTGCCACACCGCGATCTGGGGTAGCGCGACGACGACAAAGGCGATCAGCAAGACGGCGAACGACCGGACGAGCGCCTGCGGCGGCCATCCCCTGCGGTCGAGGGAGAATCGGTACGCCAGCTCGATGGCCGGGAGGCCGAGCAGCAACCCGTCCTGCGAACGGGTGAGGAACACCAGGCCGCAGGCGGCCCCCGCGAGGAGCGCGTGCCGGCGATCGGGGCGCTCGCGCAGGGCCAGGTAGGCGCGCAACACGAGGACGGCGGCGAAGAACTCGACGCCGTGCGCGAGGCCCGGCAGGACGGAAAGGTAGAAGCGAACCGGCGAGCCGACCCAGGCGATCACCGTGGCCCAGAACGCCGCCGCGGGCCCCACCCACCTCCGCAAGGTGTGCATCAGGAGGAAGAGCCCGGCCGTGCCGTAGAGCAGCGTCGCCTGGCACACGGCCGCTTGGTAGAGCGGCTCCGTGCCGGTGGGGGGGCCGAGGCCGAACAGGCGCGCCGCGTGCCGCCCGAGGTGCACGAGGACCACGAGCGGGCTCCACAGCAGCGGCGCCCCCACCGGCAGCACGTCGGTCTGCGGGTACCAGCCCAGCAGCGTGTAGTCGTTGGCCAGGTCCAGGTCGTGGTCGAAGAGGAGCGACCGCAGGTAGGCGTAGTAGTGGATGCTGTCGCCGAGGTCGAGCCGCCGGGCGTGGCCGACGTACGTGGGGACGAGCATCGCGGCCAGCGCCACCCACGGCAGCCGCTCGCGCGGCCGCAGGTCCCGCTCGCCCAGGACCGACCACAGCGCCACCACCGCGGCCGCGCCCGCCGCCCACTGCGCGGGAGCGAGGGACGGTCCCGCGTACGCGCGGAGCAGGTCCAGCGCCAATACGAGGAGGACGAGGCCGGTGAAGAGGGCGGTCCGCGCCGTCAGGACCGGAACTTCGCGCAGGGGACGATCCCGGAGCGGTGGAGCACGAACCGGAGCGCCGTCATCAGCGTCCCCAGCCCGTAGACGACACCGGTGGCGAAGCCGACCGAGGAGGCGTCGGCGAAGTAGCGCGTCGAGATGGGCACCTCCACCACGGGCAGGCCGAAGTTCACTGCCTGGAAGATCACCTCGGTGTCGAAGACGAAGCCGTTGTCGTTGCGCAGGAAGGGCACCGTCTCCAGGAAGCGCCGGCTGTACGCGCGGTAACCGGTGTGGCACTCCGAGAAGCGCCGGCCCATGGCGAGGTTCTCCGCCGTCGTCAGGAAGCGGTTGGCGACGCGCTTCCAGAGCGGCATGCCGCCGCGGGCCGCGCCGCCGGGAAGCATCATGCGCGAGCCGAGGACCATGTCGGCCCGCCCCTCCTGGATGGGCCGGATCATCTCGGGGATGATCGCGGGGTCGTACTGGCCGTCGGGGTGGAGCATCACGACGATGTCGGCGCCGTCCCGCAGCGCCTCCATGTAGCAGGTCTTCTGGTTGCCGCCGTAACCCACGTTGTGCGGGTGGCGGATCGCCTTCAGGTTGAGACGGCGCGCCAGCTCGGCCGTCTCGTCCCCGCTGTGATCGTCCACCACCACGACCTCGTCGTAGTAGCCGGGCGGAATCGCGCGAAAGGTGTCCTCGAGCGTCTTCGCGGCGTTGTAGGCCGGCATGACGATGACCACCTTGTCCTTGCGCGGCCTCGGCGACGGCGAAGGCGGTGAAGAGGCGGCCATCGGCGCATTCTAGCCCGTGTTAGTCTCGGGCTGGTGCTGGACGAACTCCTCTCCCGGCGGCTGGTGATCCTTTCCGGCAAGGGGGGCACGGGCAAGAGCGTCGTGGGGACGGCCCTGGCGCTGGCCGCCTGCGCGCGGGGCAAGCGCGTCCTCCTGGTGGAGATCGATGCTCCCCGGGAAGCGTCTCGCTATCTGGGCGTCACCCGGGCGGGCATGAAGGAAGCGGAGGTCCGCCCCGGCCTCTTCGCGGTCAACCTCGATCCCGCCGCGGTGATGGACGAGTACGTCCGGCGCGTGGTGCGCGTGGACATGCTCGCGCGCCGGGTGCTCGAGAGCCCGGTCTACCGCCGCTTCTTCGCCGCCGCGCCCGGCCTCCCGGAGCTGATGGTCCTGGGCAAGATCATGGTCCTGGAGGAAGCGCGCGCCTCGAGGTTCTCTTCGCGGCCCCGCTACGACCTGATCGTCGTCGACGCCCCCGCCACCGGCCACGGCCTCGCGTTCCTCGGGGTGCCGCTGGCCGCCTCGCGCGCGGTGCCCGCAGGGCCGATCGGAAGCAACGCCCGGCGGATCCTCGCCCTGTTGCAAGATGCCGATCGCACCGCCCTCGTGCTCCTGGCCGTCCCGGAGGAGATGGCGGTCGTCGAGGCGCAGGAGCTTCACCGCGCGGCCATCGACGAGCTGGGCATGCGGCCGATCGGCCTCGTCCTCAACCAGTGCCACGAGCGTCGCTTCACCCGCGAGCAGGAAGCCGAGATCCTGCGCCTCGCCGCCGAGGACGCCCCCGGCCGTCTCGCGCGCGGAGTGGGGTTGCGCTCGGCGCTCGGCGCCGCCCGGCGGCACATCCGCCGCCGCAAGCTCACGCAGTTCTACCAGGCCCGCCTGCGCCGCGTGCTCCCCCTGCCGACCGTCAGCCTGCCCTACCTGTTCGACGAGGACATCGGACCCTCTTCCATCGAGCGGCTGGCGCGGCGCCTCGAGGCGGCGTGAGGTCCAGCGCCGCCGACCGCGGCTCCCGGTCGCTGGCCGCCGCGCTGGGGGAGCGCCGCGTGCTCGTCGTGTGCGGCTCGGGGGGCGTCGGGAAGACGACGACCGCCGCGGCGCTCGCCCTCCAGGCCGCGCTCGAGGGCCGGCGCGTGCTCGCCTGCACGATCGACCCCGCGCGCCGCCTCGCCACCAGCCTCGGCCTGGCCGTGCTCGAAGGCCGGCCCCGCCGGCTCGACCTCTCGCGGGTCGCGACGCGGCCCGCGGGGGCGATGTGGGCCATGACGCTCGACACGCGGCGCACGTTCGACGCCCTCGTCGAGAAGCACGCCTCGAGCGAGGCCGCCCGCCGCCGCATCCTCGACAACCGCTTCTACCAGCAGGTCTCCTCCGCGCTCGCCGGCAGCCACGAGTACATGGCGATGGAGAAGCTGCTCGAGCTCTCCGCCGACGATCGCTTCGACCTCGTGGTCCTCGACACCCCGCCCACCCGCCACGCCCTCGACTTCCTCGAGGCTCCCGACCGCCTCATGGGGTTCCTCGACACGAGCGTGCTGCGCTGGTTCCTCAAGCCCTACTTCGTGGCGGGGCGGCTCACCCTCAAGGTCGCCACGCGCACGGGAGCCTTCGCCCTCGACCTCGCCGACCGCTTCCTCGGCCTGCAGTTCCTGCAGGACCTCTCGGAGTTCTTCCTCGCCTTCGAGGGCATGTACGCGGGATTCAAGGAGCGGGCGGAGAGGGTCCACGAGCTCCTGCGCGGCGAAGACTCCGGCTTCGTGCTGGTGGCGGGGCCGGCCCGGGCCACGCTCGACGAGGCGCGGTATTTCTACCGCCGGCTGCGCGAGAAGGACATGCCCTTCGTGGGCCTCGTCGTCAATCGCGTGCACCCCGACCCGCTCGCGGACGCCGGCCCCGTCCCGCGCCGCCCCGCGACCGTCGACGCCGCGCTGGCCCGGGGGCTGCTGCGCCTGATGGAAGACCAGTCCCGGGTCTCCCGCCGCGAGAGGCGCGGGATCGCGCGGCTGGAGGCGGACGTGGCCGAGCCCCTCATCCTGGTGCCCGAGCTGGACGCCGACGTGCACGACTTGCGCGGGCTCCGTGAAGTCGGCGAGAGGATCCTCGGCGGCGGTCGCGCACGCGCGCCGCGGCGCCGGGCCTACCTTCCCGCGCAGGCCCGCGGCTGATGCGCATCATCCTTTATTCGGGCAAGGGCGGAGTCGGCAAGACGAGCTTGTCCGCCGCTACCGCCGTGCGCTCGGCCAGCCTCGGCCACCGCACGCTCGTGGTCTCGACCGACGCCGCGCACAGCCTCGCCGATGCGCTGGACGTCCCCGTGAAGGGGACCCCCACCCCGATCGCTCCCCATCTCGATGCCCTGGAGATCGACGTCAACGAGGAGCTGGCCGGCCACTGGGGCGTGATCCAGGAATGGCTCACGCGGTTCATGACGTTCCAGGGAGTCGACGAGGCGGTGGCGGAGGAGATGGCCATCCTGCCCGGCATGGAGGAGCTGTTCAGCCTCCTGCGCGTCAAGCGGCTCGCCGAGTCGAAGGCGTACGACGTCTTGATCATCGACTGCGCCCCCACGGGCGAGACCGTGCGCATGCTCGGCGTCCCCGAGATCCTGAACTTCTACTTCAAGCGCATCTTCCCCATCCAGAAAACGGTGCTGCGCTCGGTGCGGCCGGTCGCCAGCCGCGTCACGTCGATGCCGCTGCCCTCGGACGACGTCCTCTCCGCGGTGAAGCGCGTCTACGACGAGCTCGAGGGCATGAGCCCGCTCCTCCAGGATCCGCGGACCTCGTCGATCCGCATCGTCCTCAACCCCGAGCGGATGGTGATCAACGAGTCCCAGCGGCTCTACACGTACCTCAACCTTTTCGGCTTTCCCGTGGACGCGGTCGTGGCCAACCGCGTCCTGCCGCCGGAGGCGCGCTCGGGCTACCTGCAGGGCTGGGTGGCCATCCAGGCGGGCCATCTGGCGGAGGCCCGGCAGTCCTTCGACCCGCTTCCCTTCTTCGAGGCTCGCCTCTTCGACCGCGAGATGGTGGGGCTGCCCCTGCTCGAGGTCTTCGCCCGCGAGGTGTTCGGGGACACCGATCCCACGGGTGTCTTCTTCCAGGAGAAGCCGGTGGAGGTGAAGAAAGAAGGAAAGGGCTACGCACTCTACATCCGCCTGCCCTTCGCGGAGAAGGACCGGATCCAGGTCTGGACCCGCGGCGAGGAGCTGGTGGTGCAGGTGGACAACCAGCGCCGCCACGTCCTGCTCCCGCGGAGCCTCGCGGCGCGCCGCCTGCTGGGGGCGGCGTTCGTCGACCATCGGCTGAGGGTCGGTTTTGGCGAGAAGGAGGCCCATGGCTCGTGAGTCGAAGGCCCGGCGTCCGTGCTGCATGGTCTCGGAGATGCTCGAAGAAGCGGGGATCGACCGGGAAAAGATCCGGCTCGTCCGGCGGCAGGTGCTGGAGGGAGTCATCCTCTTCTGTCGCTGGCAGCTCGAACGCATGGATCGGGCGCCTCGCCCGCCTGAGGCCGGACGGAGGGCACGGAAGGTCGCGGTCGAGTAAGCGAGTACTCGAACTTCGAACCGCTGCTGCAAGCGTGTGCAATCCGGGCGCATAGGCGTCTTTTGCCTCTTTTGACAGCGGCATCCACAGGTTTTCCACAAAAACTGTGGATGTCCGCTGCGGGAAGAAATCCCACACGCTCCAGACCTCCGTGCTACACTCCCGCGCATGTCCGGCGAGCGCGAGCCCGAGCGGCTCCGCGTCGGCGTCCTCGGCAGCGGGGCGGAAGGGGCCTATTGGGCCTCGGACCTGGGTGGCCGGGGCGTCGACGTGATCTTCTTCCGGGACCTCGAGGAGCTTCTAAACGCGGAGGTGGG
This sequence comes from Acidobacteriota bacterium, assembly GCA_003222275.1. Taxonomy (GTDB): domain Bacteria; phylum Acidobacteriota; class Vicinamibacteria; order Fen-336; family Fen-336; genus AA32. The sequence goes on from QHVJ01000298.1 coordinate 8,252, forward strand.
GCTGGCTGTCGTCGTCGCCACGCCCACCGAAGCGGCGCGCTTGTCGGCGCAGGTGGCC
>QHVJ01000072.1 GCA_003222275.1 Acidobacteriota bacterium
CGCAAGCCGACCCGGCCCCAGCTCGCACTGTTCGAGGAGGGCGCCGGGAAGGTCGTCCTTAGGGATCGCGAAGCGATCCCGATTGACGAGGAAGGTCCGAATTCACTTCGCGCCTTCCGCAAGATACCGGCCCGGGCGGAGCCGGCGCCGGTGGCCGAGGTGGCGCCAGGCCCGGTCACGGCGGCCAAGGCACCGGCTCGTCGCGTCAGCGCGGAATCGCTGGCCAAGGGGCAACGGGAGATCTCGGTCTCCGAGTTCTTCGTCAAGAACCGCCACCTCCTCGGCTTCGACAACCC
>QHVJ01000073.1 GCA_003222275.1 Acidobacteriota bacterium
CAGGACAACGGCCCCGGCATTGTCAAGGCCCAGGTCCCAAAGATATTCGGTAAGTTATTGTACGGCAGCAAGTTCCACCGGCTGAAACAGTCGTTGACCGCCGATCAGAGCGTGGTGATCGAGCGTCGCGGCAGCCTCGAGCGGCTGCCCATCGGGCAACTCGTCGACGGGCTGCTCGTGGAAGGCGAAGAGGTCAGGGACGTGAGCGCGCTGGGGATCCGCGCCCCTGCCTTCGATCCATCCACGTGGCGCTACGACTGGCGAACCGTGACCCACGTAATTCGACACCGGCGTGAGAACGAAATCCTCGAGGTGCGCACCGAGAGGGGCAAGCGGGTTCGCGTAACGGGCTGCCACAGCCTCTTCACCTACGATCCCGACCGGCGCCAGGTCAAGGCAGTGCAAGCCCGCTCTTTGCGCGCGGGCGACTATATCGTGGCGCCGCGGCGTCTCCCGGAGCCGCTCCAACTCGATCGCGTCAACCTCCTGTCACATCTCCGTGCCGACGACTTGGCTCCACGCTGGGCATACGTGTACGGCATTCCAGGAGCGGTGTTCGACGCGCTCGCGGCGGCCGCCACGACCGTGCATCTGAAGAGCGGCAGAGACAAATCGCGCCGCTACTACCGCCTGACGGCGAAAGACGGGACGGCGGTGGACGTCCTTGACGACTCGTGGGCGCAGTACCCACGCAAGGGCTTCCTGCCGGCGCGGCTGGTGAAACGTCTCGGCCTCGAGACAGAGTGTGCCGGGGCGGTCTTGCGCACCTACCATCACGGCGCAGTCAAGGAGACACCCGTCACCTGGGTCCTCAACCCGCCTCTCATGCGGCTGCTCGGCCTGTACGTCGCGGAAGGACACTGCGACGCCCGCCAGGTCGGATTCACATTCTCGTCGCGTGAGACGAACCTCGTGGAGGAGGTGGTGGCCACCGCGCGAGGGCTTGGCTTGTCGACCACAATCGAGCCCCGCGCGCGCAACGCCATGCGTGTGAAGCTGTTCGGCGGCCTCACGTCGCTGTTGTTCCCCGCCTGGTGCGGCCGCGGGGCCAAGAACAAGCAGGTGCCGCCATTTGTCTACCATGCCGGCCCGGATCTGCGGCAGCACTTCCTGGATGGCCTGTACCTGGGAGATGGCCACCGCGTGAAGACGCGCGATGTCCTCATGTTCGGCTCCGCCAGTCGGACGCTCGTAGAGGACGTGGAGCTGCTCTGGCTGTTCCAGGGCGTCGTGCCGTCGCGTCACGGACCGTCCATCCACCACGGGCTCGGCCGAAACCCGTGCGTCTTCTGGAGGCTGGACGTCCACGGGTTCGACATCGGCGCGTCCCACGTGTACACGCGCCGCGGCACGCACGAGCGTCGCAATCGCTATCGGCTCTTCCCCATCGCGAAGCTCGCCCTTAGACAGGCAGATCACGGCACCCGCGTCGGCGCCGAACCGGAGTCCCTCCTGCGTGCGGTGGGCCTCGGGACGGGCCCGGCCGGCGCCGGCAAGTCCCTCGGCATCGTCATGGGTGTCGTTCCCGGCATGAGCTACGGGCTCGCGGACCTCACATCGCTGGCCGGTGGACGTGTGACCCGGCACCTTGCCACTCACTTGGTCGACCGGGGATACCTGTCCACTGTTGAAGACGACGGTTATGCCGCCACTTCGAAGATCGACGACCTCCGGCGCGAAATCGATGCCGTCGGATCGTTCGTTGCGTCGGACCTCTGTCTGCTACGCGTCGTCGACGTGACCGAGGTCGCTTCCGGGAACCCTTTCGTCTACGACCTTTCCGTCCTTGGATGCGAGAACTTCGTCGCCGGCGAAGGCGCGATCGCCTGCCACAACTCGCGTGGCCAACAAGGCATCGGCATCTCGGCGGCGGCGATGTACGGGCAGCTCACCACCGGCAAGCCGATCCGCGTCACGAGCCGCGTGGGCAAACGCAAGGCGGCCCACGTCTTCGACATCCAGCTCGACACCCGGAAGAACGAGCCGGTCGTCACCCACGACGAGACGATGGAGGAGTGGCACCAGGAGCACGGGACGCGCGTCGAGCTCGAGATCGTCGCCAACTGGCAACAGGGCCAGCGCTTCGTCAACCGCTACGTCGAGCACACGGCGCTCGCCAACCCGCACGCCACGATCCACTACACGCGGCCCGTCGGCGTGGCCCAGCGCGCGAACGCCGACAAGCCCGGCAACGAGACGCTGAGCTTCCCACGCGCCACGAGCGAGCTGCCCAAGGAGGCGATGGAGATCAAGCCGCACCCCCACGGCGTCGAGCTGGGCGCGCTCATGCTCATGGCACGGGAGTCGAAGAGCCACGACGTGCGCGGCTTCCTGCAGACCGCATTCAGCCGCGTCTCGGCCGCGGCCGCCGGCGAGATCCTGGCCAAGGTGTCCTGGGGCAAGAAGCCCGTGAAGCCACGCGTCCTCGGCGCAAACCGCGCGATGGCCGAGGAGCTGCACAAGGTCATCGCCGAAACGCGGCTCATGAACCCGCCGACCAACTGCTTGAGCCCGATCGGCGACGAGCTCATGCGGAAGGGACTCGTGAGCTTCTTGAACGTGATCGAGAGCGAGGGCGAGAGCGGCGACGAAAATACCCAGCTCGATCTCGATTCGGCCGGCATGAAGCCGGCGAAGAAAGCCGGAAAGGCGGCCCCGGCCGCAAAGCAGCAGGCCAAAGTGGCGCCGGAACCCGCCCAGCCGTCGATCCCTGACGCGTCGCCGGAAGAGGGCGTGGAGAAGATCAAGGGCCACAACTACTTCATCGCCACGGTGACCCGCCCGCCCAAGGTGTATCGCGGCAACCCGTTCCAGGTGGAAGTCGGCCTGGCCTACGGCGGGAGCTGGCCCCCCGACAAGACGATCGAGCTCTTCCGGTTCGCCAACCGCGTCCCGCTCCTCTTCCAACGCGGCGCCTGCGGCATCACCGAAGGCATCGTGCGCACCGACTGGCGCAACTACATGCTGAGCCAGCCCAAGGGCTCGCTCCCCGTGGGGCCGATGGCGCTTCTCGTCCACATCGCTTCAGTCTGGGTGCCGTTCACGAGCGAGTCCAAGGAGGCGGTGGCCCACTACCCGGACATCATGAAGGAGATCCAGCTCGCGGCGCAGGAGTGCGGCCGCAAGCTGGCCACCTTCATCCGGAAGCGCAAGGCCGCCGATTACCAGGCGCAGCGGCGCAGCATCTTCGAGCTCTACATCGAAGAGGTCGCCATTGCGATCGGGAAGATCACGGGACGGAAGCCGAATCCGATCAAGAGGGAGTTCCTCCAGGTGGCGCACAAGGTGACGGCGGCGGAGATCAAGGAGGAGGAGAAGGCGCTAATGGAGGAGGAGGGCAAGCCCAAGGCGAAGAGCCGAGCCCGGGCGGAGGAGGAGTAGATGGCCCCTCGCAAGGACGAGGCCTCCAAGAAGACGGTGGCCAAGATCGAGAAGCTCGCCGAAGGCGTGCTCAAGACGGTGAGCGCCGGCAAGAACCCGGCGCTCGACATCCCCATCCGCTCCCTCGCCAACGTCAACTGGAGCGAGAAAAAACGGCTGGTCGAGCTCGGCAGCCAGAAGCAGAAGCGCTACTTCTTCAACGTCGCGATGGCGCGGAAGTTCATGCAGACGTTCCTGGTGGGCGAGGCCTGCAAGGAGCTCATCGATTCGGGCAAGACGACCAGCATCCGCGACCTCTATTACGTCACCAAGCACACCATGGGCGACACGCGCCAGAACACCTTCGACGAGCAGGACGAGTCCGACCCGATCATCGAGGACCTCGAGGTCACCGTGGACGCCCTGCGCGAAGAACTGCACCTGTTCGCCGCTCGCAAGGGCTCGATGGTGGGTCCCATCACGATCACCGACACCGGCGACACCATCGACCTGCGCCGGATGGGCTCCGGAGGCTGGGCGGTACCTTCGATCGTCGAAGAGAACGTCATCACCTTCCGCAAGCATGAGGCCAAGTACGTCCTCCTCATCGAGAAGGATGCGGTCTGGACGCGCTTCAACGAGGACAAGTTCTGGAAGCGCAACAACTGCATCATCGTCCAGGGCGGAGGCCAGCCGCCGCGGGGGGTACGGCGCCTCGTGCAGCGGCTGCACAGCGAGCTCAAGCTGCCGGTCTACGTGCTGGTCGACAACGACCCCTGGGGCTTCTACATCTACAGCGTCATGAAGCAGGGCTCCATCAACCTCGCCTACGAATCGATGCGCATGGCGGTGCCCGCCGCGCGGTTCGTCGGTTTGTCGTCCTTCGACAAGGAGAAATACGCCCTGCCGACCAACGTCTCCATCAAGATGGACGACGGCGACAACAGCCGGGCCAAGCAGATGCTCGCCTATCCCTGGTTCAAGAAGGCGCAATGGCAGCGTGAGATCCAGGAGATGGTCAAGAGTGGCCAGAAGTTCGAGCTCGAAGCCCTCTCCCGGCGTGGCATCAGCTTCATCACCGAAGAGTACCTGCCGAAGAAGCTGAAGGACCGGGATTGGCTGGAGTAGCTGTGTGAGGCGCCGGACGGCGCGGGTCCTCCTCCTGGTCGCCGGCGCGCTCCTTCCCGTCGTAGCCATCGCGCAGCCTCCCGTCTCCCCGACCTCCTCCTCCGGCCTCGTCGCACCCAAGCTCCAGGCCGTGGAGACGGCCATCAACCTCGCCATGCACCGCTACGGCATCCCCGGTCTCTCCGTGGCGGTGGCCGCGGCGGGCAGCGTGCGCCTCTCGGCCGGTTACGGCATGGCGGACCTCGAGAACGCGGTCCCCGCGACACCCCTCACGGTCTATCGCCTGGCGTCGGTCTCGAAGCCCCTCACCGCGACCGCGGTCCTGCAGCTCGCGGCGAAGGGGAAGCTGGACCTCGATGCGCCCGTCCAGAGGTACGTTCCGGCGTACCCGGAGAAGCAATGGCCGCTCACCTGCCGGCAGCTGCTGTGCCACCAGGGCGGAGTGCGCCAGTGGACGGACGAGGAATTCCACAACACACGGCACCATGCGAGCCTCACGGAAGCGCTGGAGTTCTTCAAGAACGATCCGCTCGTCTTCGAGCCCGGCACCCGCACGCTCTATACGAGCCTCGGCTACAACCTGCTCGGCGTGGCCGTCGAGAGCGTGTCCGGGCAGGGCTATCTCGACTACATGCGGGAGAACGTCTTCACTCCCGCCGGCATGGAGACGGCGGGGCTCGACGACGTCTTCGCCCTCATTCCCCATCGCGCCCAGGGATACCAGAAGGCCGCCGGGGGCGAGCTCTTCAACTCGGCACTTTCGGACACGAGCAACCGCGTGCCCGGGGGCGGGCTGGTGGCGACCGCCGAAGACGTCGCGCGCTTCGCCCTCGCCCTGCACTCCGGCGCCCTGCTGAAGAACGAGACCCGGGAGCAGATGCTCGTCCGGCAGCGCACACGGGACGGCAAGCCAACCGGCTACGGGCTCGGCTGGGCGGTGGGCACCCAGCGCGGGCGGCACGAGGTCTACCACATCGGCGGCCAGCCCCGTGTCAGCACGGTGCTGTACCTCGTTCCCGAGAGCGGCGTGGCGGTGGTCTTGCTGAGCAACCTCGAGGGCGTGGGCACGCCCCTCCTGGACGTGGCCCGACAGGTGGCCGAGATCGTCTCGCGCTAGCGGAGGCGGGGCCGCGGCAGGAGGTGTGCGTGACTCGCTTCAGCGCTCGCCGGCTGATCGGTGCCGTGGCCACGCGGCCGGTGGAGACGCTCGCGTTCGTCTGCAGCGCCGCCGGAGTATCGTGGGCCGCCGTCCGACTCCTGGATCCCAGCCTCCACCGCGGAGCCGTGGCCGCGCCCGCCCTGGCGTTGACGGGCGCGGGCCTCGCCGCGCTGCCTCGCGGCGGTGGCCGGGGGCATCTGCTGGCCGCGTGCCTGGCCCTCCTGTTCTCCGTGCAAGCCCAGGTGGCGCCAGAGTTCCGCGCGGACAGCGCCGGCTACTACGCCTATCTCCGGTCCATCGTCATCGATCACGACCTGGACTTCACCAACGACTTCGAGCGTCTGGTCGGGGAGGCCTCCGAGCTTCGCAAGGCGCCTCCGACGGCCATCGGCCGCCGGCCGAACCCCTTCGCGATCGGCTCCGCCATCCTGTGGAGCCCATTTTTTCTCCTGGCGCACGCCTATGTGCTCGGCCTGAGTGCGGTGGGCTGGACGAAGCACGCGGCCGACGGCTTCTCGGACCCTTATCTCCGATCCACGGCGATGGGCACGATGACGTGGGCCGCCCTCGCCGCCACGCTGCTGATGGCGACCCTCGCGCGGCGAATCGGACCGGCGGCGGCCGCGGTGGCCGTGCTGGGAGCGATCGTCACCTCGCCGATCCTCTACTACGTCTTCGTGGTGCCCGCGATGGCGCATGGCCTCGTATTCGCGACGGCGGCCATCCTCGTCTGGAGCCTGGCGCGCGCTCACGAACGGCCGACCGCCGGGCGTTGGCTGTCGGTGGGCGTGGTCGCGGGCCTGCTCGTCCTCGTGCGCTGGCAAGCCGCCGTCTGCCTCGCCATGGTGCTCGCCGTCGGGCTCGTGGACCTCCGCCGGCGCCGAATCCCCGCCCGATGGCTGGCGGCCGCCCTCGGCGCCGCCGCCCTCCTCGCGAGCCTGCAACTGCTCGCCTGGAAGCTCCTCTATGGCGCGCTGCTCACGATGCCCCAGGGCGGGCAGTTCATGGATTGGCGGTGTCCGCGATGGTGGGACGTGCTCATGCACGCAGACCGGGGCTTTTTCGTGTGGACGCCCGTGATGGGCATCGCGATCGCGTCGCTGGTGGTCTTCGCCGGCGACTGGGGCGCGTTGGGGATGGGCGCGGTGGTGGTCTTCATCCTGACCGTCTACGTGAACGGCTCGGTGACGGACTGGGCCGGCGCGGACTCTTTCGGCTCGCGCCGGTTCGACCTGGTGGTGCCGCTGGCGGCTCTGGGCCTGGCCTCGCTCGTCCGGAGGCACCGGCGCGCGCCGCTCGTCCTGCCCGTCCTGCTCGTGGCCGCCGCCGCGCTCTGGAACACGGGCCTCATCCGGCTGTACCGGCAGCGTGTCGTCCAGGAGGCCTTGCCCCTCGAGCGCGTGGCCTCCGCGCAGGCGCATCAACTCCGGAGCGCCGCCGAGCGCGCGGGAGCGGCCGTCGCCCCGGACCGCGGCCGCGCGCTCGTGTACAAGTCGCTCGTCGGTGAGTATTTCTATTGGAACGTGAACCTCAGCGGGACCATCGATCTCGCGTCGGAGGACACGCGCTATCTGGCCGGCGGCTGGTCCTCGCTGCGCTGTGGCAACCATCCGTGGCCCCGGTACCGATGGGCCCTCTTCCCGCGCGCCTGCGTCCGGTTCCCGCTCGAGCGCGCCCTCCAGGACCTGCGGACGACGGTGAGCATGCGCGCGCCGGGTCGAGCCCGCGGGCAGGAGATGACCGTGGAGCTGAACGGGTTCACCATTCTCCGCGCCCCCCTGCCGTCGGAATGGACGGAGGTGAGGTTCGTGATGCCGCAGCGCGCGCTACGGCCGGGGGAGAACCAGCTCTGCCTCGCATTCTCCGAGGGAGTGGCGGGAGAGGAAGACCGCCTCGTGGCGGCGGCGGTGTCTGTGATCCAGCTCCCGTAGGTTGCGCAGCATCTGCTCGCGCACCGCCGCTGGCATCGCATTTGCTTCTTGACGAGATGGTGTTGTGCGCGCATCTTAAATTTGTGGAGGTATTCATGCACAGTCTCAAGTACGTCGGTGTCGCCTTGACCGCGGGCATCGTGGGGGCCGCCGTTGCGCTCCTCCTCGCCCCCCAGAGCGGCCGCGAGACACGCCGCAAGCTGGGCCGAAGGTTCGAGGAGGAATCGCGGCGGATGAGCCGGACGCTCCAGAACGAGAAGGAGAACTTGATGAAGAAGGGCCGCGAAACCCTCGACGACGTGGCCGAGTACGTCAACGAGGAGCTCAATTCCGCCCAGAAGAAGATCTCCAAGATGGTTCAGGCCTGAAGGCAAGGCCGGCGATCGCCTGATCGGATCCGCCGGCGCCACCGGATGTGATACACTCCCTCGGCTGGGGGCGCTTCTAAATCCTTCAACCGGGGGAGGTTCTTCTCTTACCCTCCCCGCGACCCTGAAGCATCCCGAGAAATTCCTGCCCTAGGAGAGACGATGCCGACCTCCCGCACGAAGACCGGGCGTCCCGCCCGCGCCAGCGCCCACCATCCGAAGCCGAAGGCCAAGGCCAAGACTCAGCCGCAGGCGAAGGCGACGCTCAAGCCGAAGCCCAAGACAGTGGCGGCGCGGCCCGCGCCGAAGGCCGCGCACCCGCCAGCACCGAAGCTGGTGGCCGCGCCACCTCCCGCCACCGCCAAGGGCGGAGCGAAGGTGGCGGCGGGCGTGATGCCTCCGCCGGCCGGGGCCGCTCGCCCGGGCGCCTCCGCCACGCCGGGCAAACCCGCCGGGGGCGCCGGCAAGCCCGCCGGCGCCCGCGCTTCCGCCAAGAAGGGCGGCCGCAAGAGCCCGCTGTCCCAGCGCCGCGGGCCGAATGGCGAGCTGTTCCAGCCCGGAGACCTGCTCCTGCCGACGGGGCCCCAGGGTCCGGACGAGGTCCAGTACCTGCTGCGCGGCTCGGTCGCCGCCGAGCACCCGGCCCCCGAAGCCGGCGTGTCCGAGATCGTCATCAAGAAGGGACCCGAGGCGGAAGGCGATCGCGGCGAGCTCAGCCGCTTCGCCATGGGGCTCGCGGAGCGCTTCGACAGCGGCACGATCGAGCCTCTCCTGCCCACGCGTCCCGTGAGCCGGCGGAACTTCGCCGGCGTCGTAGAGCGCGCCAAGCACCGCCGCCGGGAGATCGGCGCGTTCCTGCGCGGTCTCGACCTCGGCCGCACGGAAAGCTCGCACATGGACTCCCACGGCGAGGCCAGCTTGCAGAGCCTGATGGAATGGGCAGCGCGCCTCGAGAACCTCGTCGAGGCCGACGAGCCCGACAACGCCGACTACGCGCAGTTCCATCGCGGCATGGACCAGCTCGAGAACACCACCGAGGCGCTCATCGTGGACGTGGAGCTGACGCTGCGCCGGCTGCGGGACCGCGTCAAGGCCTGAGCGGAGGCGTGGCCGTCCTGCGGCCGCGGAGCAGGCGCGCGCTCGTCCTCCTGCTCATGGCCCTCGCCGCGGCCACGGCCTGCCGCCGTCACGAGGCCGGGCCCGCGGTGGCCACGTCGCTGAAGCCGGTGGGCGGCGAGCGCCAGACGCTGCTCCTCTCGGGCCCGTGGCGCTTCCAGGGGAGCAACGATCTCGAGGGCGCGGAAGCGCCGGCCTTCGACGATCACACGTGGGCGGCGGTCAGCGTGCCCCACACGTGGGGAGAGCGGGCGTGGCGCCGCGCGTGGTATCGCATGCATTTCGTGGTGCCGCGCAAGGAGGTCGGCCGGCCGCTCTATCTCGTCTTCGATGGCGCCGCGACCTTTGCCGACGTCTACGTGAACGGCACCCACCTCGGCCAGCATCGCGGCGCCTTCACGCGCTTCGTCTTCGACGCCCGTCCCGCAGCGGTGGAGGGCGACAACGTCCTGGCCGTGCGCGTCACGAACGACCCTGCCGACACCGCCGACTCGCTGCCTTCGGGGCTCGGCAAGCAGCTCTACAGGCTCTACGGCGGCCTCTACCGCAAGGTCTGGCTCCTCAAGACCCATCCCCTCCACGTCGATCCCACCGAGGACGCGTCCCCCGGGGTCTACGTCACGCCGGGCGACGTCACGGCGCAATCCGCGGACCTCGCGGTGAAGGTGCTCGTCCGCAACTCGGGCGCCGCGCGCCTCCCGGTCGAGGTGCGCTGCCGGCTGCTCGACGCCGCCGGGCAGCAGGTGCTCGTGCTCGTCCGGAAGATGGAGATCGACGGCGGCGCGTCGGTGCCCGTGTCCGTCGCCGCGAAGGTGGACCAGCCGCGCCTGTGGAGCCCTTCCGACCCGTATCTGTACCGAGTTCGCGCCGAGGTCGTCTCCGATGATCACGTCGTCGACGCGGTGGAGCAGCGCACGGGGTTCCGGGATTTCCGGATCGCAGACGGGAGTTTCCTCCTCAACGGCTCCCCGATCGCCCTGCGCGGGGTCGGCAAGCACCAGGAGACCGAGGAGCATGCCACCGCCGTGACCGACGACGAGCTGCGGGAGGACTTCGCCGGGCTCAGGGACCTCGGCGTCAACTGCGTCCGCCTCGCGCACTACCCCCACGCGGCGCTCGAGTACGACCTCGCCGACGAGCTGGGGATCCTCGTATGGGCGGAGAACGGCCACTCCAACACGTCCAAGATCACCACCACCGGCGACGCGATCACGAGGGAGATGGTGCGCCAGAACTACAACCACCCCAGCATCGTGATGTGGTCGGTGGGCAACGAGACGGCCTTCGTGCGCGTGAACCGCTATGCGGCCGTGGCGCGGGCGGAGGACCCGCAGCGGCTCATCACCTACGCGAGCAATACCGGCACCCGCGGCCGGCGCTATCCTCTCCTCGATTTCATCGCGCAGAACACCTACCGAGGCTGGTACCGCGGAGCCGCCGGGGAGTTCGCACAGAAGGCGCGGGAGATGCGTTTCGTGTCGGAATCGGGGGCGGGATCCGTGATTACCCACCATACCGACTACGCGGACGCGCACCGGGTCGTCGACCACTTCGAGCCCGAGGAATACCGGCAGCACGTCGCGGAGGTGCAGTTCCAGGTCGTGTTCCGCGAGCAGAAGGACCTGCCGTTGTACACGCTGTGGGTCTTCCGCGACTTCGGGATCGACAAGTACAAGGGGCGCAACACGAAGGGCCTGCTCACCTACGCGGGCCTGCGCAAGGATGCCTACGCGCTCTACAAGGCGTTCCTGCGTCCCGACGTCCCTGTCGTCCATCTCACGAGCAAGACCTGCTTCCTGCGCCGCGGCCGGCCCAACAACGGGATCAAGGCGTACTCGAACCGGCCGGAGCTCACGCTCACGCTGAACGGCGAGGACCGCGGGCGCCGGCGCAACGGCGAGTTCCGCCATCCCGGCGGCCGCATGGTGGACAATGTCTTCTATTGGCCGGTCGCGATGCGCGAGGGGCGCAACGAGGTCACGGTCACCGACGGCGCGGGACACTCGGACTCCGCCGTCGTCTATTTCTACGGTCGGGGCGGCCGCCGGGACACCTCCGGGCCCCCGGCGCTCGTGCAGGACCTGAGGTCCAGCAACCCCGCGAGCCCGGCCTTTTTCGTCGACGACGAGATCAGGGCGGAATGGCCGTTCTACTACGAGTTCGACGGCAGCGCCGACAACACGTTCCATTCGCTGCCCCCCGCCCTCGAGGGCGCGCGCTGGATCAGCACGCGCCGGCTCAGCAAGCCGCCGTGCCGCACCGACCTGTCGTTCAAGCTGCGGGAAGGGGCGGGCCCGGCGAAGATCTACGTGCTGTTCACGGAGGGCACACCCATCGAGGCGACGCTCTCCGGGGCGGGATTTCGCGACGCGAACCTCGCCGGCCGGTGGCGCGACAACGATCTGCGGCTCGTCGGCTTCCGGGCCTGGATGAAAGAGGCGAGAGCCGGGGATAGGATCTCGGTGCCGGGCGCGACCGCCGACTACGTCGTGCTCGTGCAGCCGAAGTAGGTCGACGAATGCACACGCGTTATTGCTCGAACTGCGAAGAGGAGTTCCGCCCAGACATCCTGCGCTGCTCCGACTGCGGCGGCGACCTCGAAGACCGCTACGAAGAAGATGACGGCGAAGGGAGCCGAGCGGAGAAGACGGAGACGGCCGCGCCGGACCTTCCGGAGCCGCCGGTCGAATACCGTCCCATATTCGCCTGCCGGGACTCGCACTCGCTAAAAGAGGCTGCGGGCTGTCTCGCCGCGGCCAGCATTCCCTTCCGGGCCACCGGATCCGGGAGCGGCTTCCAATTGCACGTTCGAGCCCAGGACGAGCCCGCGGCGCTCGGGGCGTTGCGGGGCCGAGAGGGAACCGCCGGCCCTGACGACGAGTCGCCGCCCTTCGTCGGCGCGGAGGGCGGCGTGTGTCCCGCGTGTGGCGCGAGCGTTCCGGCCGGGGTGCTCGAGTGTCCGGGGTGCGCGTTGGTCGTGGGCGCCGAGGCTGCCCGCTGCGATGCCTGCGGGTCACCGCTGGGGCCCGCCGACGTGCAGTGCCCGGTGTGCCGCGTACGCGAGGGGTGAGGCGGCTCAGGCCCGAAGCGCGGCGGCGAGGGATCGCGCGAGCCCGCCGCGGCGCCCGACGGCGATCGAATCGAGCTTCAGCCAGGAAGCCATCGTCTTCAGCTCGACGGCCAGGGCTTCGGCCACCGGGCCCGGACGCACGCGCGGCTCGGCGTAGGCGGCCAGCACATGGAGGCGCCGAAGCGCACGCTCGGCCTTGAGGTCCACGCGCGCGACCAGCCGATCGCCGAGCAGGAACGGAAGCACGTAGTATCCCCACCGCCGCTTCGGGCGCGGCACGAAGATCTCCAGCCGGAAGTCGAAGCCGAACAGGCGGCGGGTGCGCGGACGATACCAGACCACGGGGTCGAAGGGAGAGAGCAGGGCGGCGGCCTCGATCCGCGGCGGCCGCTTCGCCTGCGGGTGGAGATACGCGGCCTCGGGCCAGCCCTCGACCCGGACTTCGCGCAGCTCGCCCGCCGTCACCAGCTCGGCGAGGCGCGCGCGCGCCACCCGTACCGGCATGCGGTAGTAGTCGGCGAGATCGGCGACGGTGCCCACGCCGTGAGCGCGGGCGGCCAGGCGCAACAGCTCTCGCTGCGACTCCTCGTGCGTCGACCGGCGCGCATAGTGATGCGGCGGAAGGCGCCGCTCGGCGAGGTCGAACGCCCGCGCGAAGTTGGGCCGTCGCTCGGCGACCGCCAGCAGGCCGCGGCCGAAGTGCGCCTCCAGCACCGCCCGCGGCACGGTGCCGATCCACGCGCCCGGGATGCGGCGCGACGCGCCCTCCGGGCCCGGCAGGTCGTCCGCGGACAGCGGACCCCGGGCGCGCACGTCCGCCAGCACCTGCTCGACGTATCCGGCGTTCTTCTCCATGAACGAGTCGAAGCCGCGCGGACGCGCGCGGTGGGCCTCCATCCGGTGGCGCAGCAGCGGCCACGTCTCCACGGGCAAGATCGACGCCTCGTGCGCCCACTGCTCGGTGAACTCCCGCCCGCGGTACACGACCTCGTCGAGGAGCGCGCGGTCGTAGGGCCCGAGCCGCGAGAACGGCACTACGTAGTGGGCCGGGACGAGGACGTTCACGAAGTCCATCTGCAGGAGGCCGAGCTGCCGGATGGTGCGCCGGAGGGCGGGCGCGCCCACGCGCCCGCGCGGCCGCGGCCGGTCGAAGCCCTGCGCCGCGAGGGCGATCCGCCTCGCCTCGTCCCGAGCCAGATCACCGGCCGGCATCGAGCCCCCCACATCCCTCGAGCCAGCGGTGGCGGGCGAGGAAGCGCTGGACTTCCTCGGCCGCCACGCGATGGCCGAGGGCGGACCAGTGGCCGTCATAGGTGAAATACGGCTCTCCCTCGGTCTCCTCTGCCCGGCGCAGGGCGTCGGTCAGGTCCAGGACGGGAAACCCGGCCTGGGCGCCGATCTCCTTGGCTCGCTGCGCGACCCGCGCCTGGTCCCAGCCCGCCTCGTCCCATCCGTAGAGCCGGCGGGTGAGGCGCCAGGTGCGATCGTCGATCTCGAGGCGGCTGGGGACGTACACGAGAAGCAGGCGCGCGCCGCGCGACCGCGCCCGGTCGTCGAGCGAAGCCAGGATCGCCGCCGTCTTGGTCCAGGCGTCGTCGATCTGTTCCACCCGGCGCCGCTCGTAGACCCGCAGCTCGAGGCGAGTCTTCATCCTCGGCATCGGCCGCCACAGCCCCAGACGCGCGACGAGATCGTACGCGCCCGGCGCTCCATACCAGAGCCGCTCGCGGACCCACTCGAACAGCGCTGATCGGCTCCCGGCCGGCGCCTCCATCGACGGCTCGGGCACAACGGGGCTCGTCGGCCGGCGTACCGGAACGCGGTGGATGCAGAGACGGCCCTGGCCCATCTGGAACACGGGCTTGGGCGCGCCGAAGTAGTCCTGGCGGTCGTTGTAGACTACGTCGTTGTAGAAGAAGAAGATGACGACCACCTTCGGCGCGTACCGGTGGCCCTCCGTCTCGTAGAATAGAAGCTCCTGGTCGCTGCTGTAGCCGGCGGTGCCGCCGTTGATCACCTGCACCGGGCAGCCCGCGCCGTTCAGAGACGACTCGAGGACCTGCGTCACGGTCTGCACCAGCGGCACGGTGTACCCCTCGATGAAGGAGTCGCCGAGGGCGAGGATCCGGGCGGTGCCCGGCGGCGCCTCGTAGCCGCGCTCGGGGTCTCGCAGCCCGCGGCTGTTGATCGCCACCTCGACCGTGTACTCGCGGCGCCGGTAGACGGTACGCGACCCCGCCTTCTTGCTCCAGCCGAGGATCGGATCGTAGTCGTGGTAGCGGCCGATCTCGGCCGCCTCCTTGCCTCCAGCCTCTCCGCGGCGCAAGACGCGCACCGCCGCTTCGAGAACGAGCAGCGAGAGGAACGTCGAAGCGAGGACGAGGAGCAGCGGAGCGAGGCGTTGCCGGAAGGTCTTCGCCACCTGGGCTGAGCGGCCAGTCTAGCAGTTTGCCCCGGGGCCGCGGGGCGGAGATACTGGCGGGTGATGGAGAGTACGGAAACTCAGGCGGCCGCGCCCGAGGCGGAGCCAGAGGCGTCCCCCCGACAGACCACTCCTTTCCTCGTCCTGCAGTTCTTCATCTTCCCCATGGCCATCGTGGCGGTGTGCGTGACGGTGTTCGTGATCTTCGGCCTCATCGCCTCGGAGGGAAAGGGGGCCCGCGCCTATCTCGACGAGGTCCGCACCGGCAGCGCCAACCGCCGCTGGCAGGCGGCCTTCGAGCTTTCGAAGGTGCTGCAGGCGCGCAAGGACCCCTCCCTGGCCGAGCCCGGCTTCGCCGACGAGCTGGTGCGCGTCTTCAACGGCGCCGGTGCCGACGATCCACGGGTGCGGCGCTACCTGGCCCTCGCCCTCGGCCGCCTCGGCGACAAGCGGGCGGTGCCGGCGCTCGTCCAGGCCGCCGATCCTCGAGGGGACACCCCGGCCGACCCGGACACCCAGGTCTACGCGGTGTGGGCGCTGGGAGCGATCGGGGACCCGGAAGCCATCCCGAGCCTCGTGACGCTGGCGGGGAGCGAGGACGCCGGGTTGCGCAAGGCGGCCGTCCACGCCCTGGGTTCGTTTCCCGATGACGCGGCGCGGACGGCGCTCCTCACCGCCGTCAACGATCCGGTGGAGGACGTCCGCTGGAACGCCGCGGTGGCGCTCGCCCGGCGCCGCGACCCGGCCGCGGCTCCCGTCCTCTTGCAGATGATGGACCGCCGCCACCTGGCCACGATCGCGGATCTCACCGGGGAGCAGCGCGAGGAGGCCGTGCAGCAGGCCGTGCAGGCGGCCGGAGTCGTCCCCGATCCTGCCCTGCGCTCCGCCCTCGAAGGCCTGCGCGATTCCGATCCGAGCATGAAGGTCCGCGCGGCGGCGCGCGCGGCGCTGGAGGGCCCGCAACCGTGACGTCACGTGTCTTGACACGTCGGGGTCACCGGGTAGAATGGCCAGACTTCAGGCTGTCCGGCGTGTTTCATCCGACCAGACGAGGTCTTCATGGCTGACGAGAAGGAGGCGGCCGCAGAGGCGACTCCCCCGGGGGGGGCGAAGCCGGGCCCCGTCGGCTCTCCGCCGATGACGCCGCTGGAGCCGGGCACGGGCGCGACGCCGGCGGCGCAGCCCTACGGACGATCCAACACCATCGGGCCGGGCATCGTCTCCGCCGCCACGGCCGGCAAGGCACCGGCCGCGGAGCGCGAAGGCGTCTCGCGCCGCAGCTTCATGAAGTGGTCGCTGCCCGTCGGCTGGGTCGCCTTCTCGGCCGCCTGCGCCTCCAGCCTCGTCGCCACCGCGCGCTTCCTCTTCCCGAACGTGCTCTTCGAGCCGCCGCAATCGTTCAAGGCGGGCTTCCCGGGCGAGTACAACGTGGGCGAGGTGGACGTGCGCTGGAAGGATGCCTACGGCGTGTGGATCGTGCGCAACCCCGAGGGCTTCTATGCGCTCATCGCGGTGTGCACCCACCTCGGCTGCTCGCCGAACTGGCTGCCGGCGGAGAACAAGTTCAAGTGCCCCTGCCACGGCAGCGGGTTCTACATGACGGGAGTGAACTTCGAGGGGCCGGCGCCGCGGCCGCTCGAGCGCGCCCGCATCGTCCTCGCCGACGACGGGCAGATCCTCGTCGACAAGTCGGTGAAGTTCCAGTCCGAGAAGGGCGAGTGGACGAAGCCGGAGGCGTTCCTGAAGGTCTAGGAGGTCCAGGCAACTTTCATGGCCACCGCGAAGCCGCCCCAGCCGTTCCTGAGCCGGACCTGGGACTACATCACCGAGACCCAGATCTGGCGCTCGATCTTCCGGCACGGGATGCCCGCCAACAACCGCAACCGCGTGCTGGTGGTCATGAGCAACGTCTTCCTCCACCTGCACCCGGTGAAGATCCGCAAGAGCGGCATCCGGCTGAAGTTCACCTGGTGCATGGGCGGGCTCACGTTCTTCCTGTTCCTCGTCGAGACCTTTACCGGCCTGCTCCTGATGTTCTATTACCGGCCCACGGTGGCCTACGCCTACATGGACATCATCGACCTCGCCGAGCAGGTGCCCCTGGGCATCATGCGCGAGATCCACCGGTGGGGCGCCCACGCCATGGTCATCACGGTGTGGCTGCACATGTTCCGGGTGTTCATGACCGGGTCCTACAAGCCGCCGCGGGAGTTCAACTGGAACGTCGGCGTGATCCTGCTCGTGCTGACGCTGCTCCTCTCCTTCACCGGCTACCTGCTGCCCTGGGACCAGCTCGCGATCTGGGCCATCACCGTCGGCTCGAACATGGCGCGCGCGACGCCGGTCCTCGGACACGAGGGTCCCGGCTCGCAGCTCCTGGCCCTGGGCGACGTGAAGATGGTCCACGCGGGTTCCGACGCGCGCTTCGCCCTGCTCGGCGGGCGCTTCGTCGGCGAGGGCGCGCTGCTGCGCTTCTACGTCCTCCACTGCGTGGGCATTCCGCTCGTGGCCGGCATCCTCATGGCCGTCCACTTCTGGCGGGTCCGCAAGGACGGCGGCATCTCCGGGCCACTCTAAAGAGTCATGGGCGCCCTCAACACCCTCAAGGACGTCGTCAACTTCCTGACCAACCCGCCGATCTTCATCACCCTGATGGCGGTGACGTTCTTCCTCCTCATCGGCCGCCGCGCCTTCTGGCGCCCCCGGATCGGCCTGGTGGTGGGAGTGGTGGCCGCGATCTTCGTGGCGCTGTCGACGCTGGACCCGAACTTCCGCCTGATCGTCGGCAAGCCCGACAACATCCCGATCGTGGCCATGCTGTTCCTGGTGGGCTTCTTCCTCTTCATCAGCATGAGCCAGGCCTACAACAACGACGAGCGGATCGCCCGCGGCGAGCCACCCATCGAGGGCTCGCCGAAGGAAGCGGAGAAGACGTGGGTGTGGCCCGACCTCGTCTACACCGAGATGCTGTGCATGGTCATCGGGATCATCATCCTCGTCATCTGGGGCATCGTCTTCAAGGCCCCGATCGAGGAGCCGGCCAACCCCTCCCGCACTCCGAATCCCAGCAAGGCGCCCTGGTACTTCCTGGGGCTGCAGGAGATGCTCGTCTACTTCGATCCGTGGCTGGCGGGGGTGGTGCTCCCGAGCCTGATCATCGTGGGCCTGATGGCCATCCCCTACCTGGACACCAACCCGAAGGGAAACGGCTACTTCACGTTCCGCGAGCGGCGCGTCGAGATCACGCTGTTCCTGTTCGGCTTCGTGATCCTGTGGGTGCTCCTCGTCATGCTCGGGACCTTCCTGCGGGGGCCGAACTGGAACTTCTTCGGGCCCTACGAGTACTGGGATCTTCACAAATTGCTCGCGCTCAACAACGTCAACCTGTCCGAGTACGTCTGGGTGAAGATGCTCCACGCCAACATCAGCGGCATGAACATGTTCGTGCGCGAGCTGCCGGGCATCCTGCTCGTGCTCTTCTATGTCGGCGTGCTGCCCGGCCTGCTCGCCCACTCGCGCCGTGAGGTGAAGCTGCCGGGGGGCGCGCGGGTGAACATCGGCCTGCGGAAGTACTACGAGAAGATGGGGCCCTGGCGCTACTCGGTGTTCGTGATGCTGGTGCTCGCGATGTTCTCGCTCCCGATCAAGATGGTGCTGCGGTGGCTGTTCAACCTGAAGTACATCATCGCGATGCCCGAGATTTTCTTCAACATCTAGGATACCCGGATTGCAGCAGTCAGCATTCAGCAGTCAGCGATCAGTGAACGGCGATGCCTCCAACGAAGCCTGAGCCGGGACGCGACACGGAGATGGCCGGACGGACGGCCACCCTCAACGTGGTCTTCGCGCTCACCTCCATCGGCCTGCTCTTCGCCCTCACCTACATGATCTGGGACGACTACAACCGGGACTGGAAGCACTACCAGAAACGGTTCAACCAGCTGGAGGTGAAGCTCACCCAGGACCAGGTCCAGCAGGCCCTCGGCAAGGTGGACGCCGCGCGCCGCCAGCAGGTCCAGGCGCAGCTCGCGCAGGGCGAGAAGGAGATCGATGCGCGCCGCGGCGAAGTGAAGCAGGCGGAGAAGGACGCGGCCAAGCTCGACGCCGACTGGTACCGCGTCGACCAGGAGTACCGCTTCACGAAAGCCGAGATCGACGTCGCCCGGTACGACTACGAGGAAGCGGCCCACCACGGAGCGGGCAGCGCCGCGGCCAGGAAGCGCAAGCTCGACGACCTCGAGAGCAAGTGGCAGAAGCTGAAGCTCGAGCTCGAGGACATCAACGCCCGCAAGGCGGCTGCCGCGCAACACCTGCAGGAGCTGGAGAAGACCCGGCTCGACGCGGAGAACACGCAGAAGGAGATGTACGCCGAGTACAACCGGCTGGAGGAGAAGCTGCACAAGATCCAGCCCGGGGTCGTCTCCTTCATCCGCAACATGCCGGTCATCGACCTCGCCAACCCGTCCCTGAAGATCAACCAGATCATGCCGACGAACCTCCAGGACGACGTGGTCTTCAGCGGCACGCCCAAGGTGGACCGGTGCACCACCTGCCACCTCGGCATCGACAAGCGCGGCTTCGAGAACGCGCCCCAGCCCTTCACCACCCACCCGAACTTCGAGTTCTACCTCCAGGGCCCGCACCCGGTGGAGAAGGTCGGGTGCACGTCGTGCCACCAGGGACGCGGGCGGGCCACCAGCTTCGTCAACGCCGTCCACACCGCCTCGAGCGTCGAGCAGGAGAAGCAGTGGGGCAAGTACAGCGGGAGCTCGTCCTACCACAGCCTGCATTTCTGGGACTACCCGATGATGGCCAAGGGTCACACCGAGGCCCAGTGCATGAAGTGCCACCAGGGCATGGTGGAAGTGCCGAAAGCGACCAGCCTCAACACCGGATTGCTGCTCATCGAGCGCTACGGGTGCTACGGCTGCCACAAGATCAAGGGCTGGGAGAACCTGCGCAAGGTCGCCCCCGACCTCACGAGGATCACGAGCAAGACCAACGAGGAGTGGATCTACCGGTGGATCAAGGAGCCGAAGGGCTTCCGGCCCACTCGCATGCCGCAGATCTGGGACGTGAGGGTGGACGAGACGCCGGACCAGAAGCACCGCAACGACACCGAGGCCAACTCGGTGGTGGCGTACCTCGTGGCCAACGCGGGCGCCGCGGAGCCGTATCCGGCGCCCCCGGGCGGTGACCTCGAGTCGGGGCGAAAGCTCTTCGAGTCGGTGGGCTGCCTCGCCTGCCACCGGGTGGGCAACGACAAGCGCGGGCTGAACGAGGGCTTCGACGCCGCGTCGTTCCGGACCCACGGCCCCAACCTCGACGGCACCGGCAGCAAGGTGAGCGCGGGCTGGCTCTACGCCTGGGTGCGGAACCCGCGCGGCTACTGGCACGAGACGCGCATGCCGAACCTCCGGCTCACGGAGAAGGAGGCGGCCGACATCACCGCCTATCTGATGAGCCTGAAGAACGACGCGTTCGTCGGCCGGCCGCGGGCGCCCATCGACACCAAGGTCCGCGACGACATCGTCCGCGAGTACATGCTCGCCGCCAGCACGCCCGTGCGCGACGTGGAGCAGAAGCTGGCCGCGATGGACGACCGCCAGCGGACGTTGTTCGTGGGCGAGAAGACGATCGGCCGGTACGGCTGCTTCGGGTGCCACACGATCAAGGGCTTCGAGAAGACGTCTCCCATCGGCGTCGAGCTGACCGAGGAAGGGTCGAAGCTCGTCGAGCGGCTCGACTTCGGCTTCGAGGAAGGCAAGATCCCCCACACGCTGCCCGGATGGGTGCACCGCAAGCTCCTCGAGCCGCGCGTCTTCGACCAGGGCAAGGTCAAACGGCCCGAAGAGCTGCTGCGGATGCCGAAGTTCTGGATGGCCGACAACGAGGCGGACGCGATCGCCACCGGCATGCTGTCCTTCACCAAGGAGCAGGTGCCGATGGCCGCGCAGCGCCAGCTCTCGGCCGAAGACCGCTCCGTCGCGCGCGGGCAGCGCCTCGTCCGCGAGAAGAACTGCCAGGGCTGCCACCAGCTCGGCGAGCGGGGCGGCGCATTCCGGGAGATCGTCAAGGCGCAGCTGGAAGCCGGGGGCGGCGACCCGCTGCAAGTCCTGGGGCTCTCGCCGCCGGTGCTCTACAACGAGAAGGAGAAGATCGGCGAAGGGTCGCGGGTCCAGACCGCGTGGCTGCACGACTTCATCAAGGACCCGTCGAAGAAGATCCGGCCCTGGCTCCAGGTGCGCATGCCGACCTTCGACTTCAGCGAGGACGAGACCAACACCGTCACGCACTACTTCGCCTCCCTCGACAAGGTGCCGTTCCCCTACGAGCAGAAGCCGGAGCTGCAGGCGCAGATGGTGGCGGTGGGCCACGACCTCTTCAATCGGTGGCAGTGCATCAAGTGCCACGTGGTGGCGGGCAGGCTCCCCAACCAGGAGCCGGCCTTCATGGCCCCCGACCTCGCCAACGTGCCCTCGCGCCTGCGCGCGGCGTGGCTCGCGCAGTGGCTGGCCGACCCGCAGAAGATCCAGCCCGGCACGCGCATGCCGTCGAACTTCCCGGAGAAGCCGGAGGAGAACGCGTTCCCCGAGATCCTCGGGGGCGACCAGCACCAGCAGATCGAGGCCGTGCGGTCCTACCTGCTGACCCTCGGGCCGGGCGGGCCGCCGGTGGGGACGGAGAAGGCCAAGACGGCGCGCGCACAGGCGGCGCCGCCGGCCGGGACCACCGCTCCCGGCCGGTAGGCGCGGGCATGGCCGCGCCAGCCGCCTCCGACGCCATCGTCGTGGGGCGGCCGGGTGATCGCGACCGCATGGTCGAAGTTCTTCGCCGAGCGGGTCTCTCCGTCACCGCTCTGGCGGAGGCCGAAGCCCTCGGCCGGCGAGACCTCACGCCGCCTCGACTCGTCGTCCTCGTTCGCGGCGGCCCGCGGGCCGAGCGCGAAGCCGCGCAGGTCCGGCTGCTCTCCCACCCCGCCCTGCACGGCGCGCCCCTGCTCGTGGTCGGCGCGGCGACGGACGTCGACAGCTATGGAGGTGCGCTCGCGCGAGGAGCCGCCGCCTACGTGTCCTCGGCCGCGAGCCCGCCCGAGATGCGCGACCTCGCGCTGCGACTGGTACGCGCGGCCGACCGGCGGCGCGTGGAAGGACGAACCGATGCCGGCGACCGCCGGCGCGGACGGCGGCCGTTGCTCCTGAAGGTCGAGGTGGAGGATCGCACGAACGATACCCGGCTCTCCGGCCACATCGTCGACGTCGGCCTGGCCGGCTGCCGCCTGGAGCTGGCGCAGCCGCTCGCCAGGGGCACGCCGGTCGGGCTCCAGCTCCACGCGTATCAGGAATCGACGGGGATCGTTCTCGCCGGATCGGTGCGCTGGACCCGGCCCGGCGACGGGGGGACGCATCTGGTGGCGGTTCGCTTCAACGGCACGTCGGCGGTGGTTGCGCGCCGGCTATTCGGCCTGCGTGGCTGAAGAACGGAGCTCCCGCTTGGCGCAGGAACGCCCCCCGACGATCCTCCAGATCTACCGCGACACCGTGAAGCCCGGCCGCGAGGCGGCATTCAAGGCGGTCGAGGAGGACGCGGCCCGGATCTGCGCGGAGTTGAGATTTCCCCATTCACACCTGGCCATCGAATCACTGAGCGGGCCGACGGAGGTGTGGTGGCTGAATGCCTTCGAATCAGAGGAGGACAGGCAGCGCGTAGCGGACGACTATGGGAAGAACCCGGCCTTGAAAGAGGCGCTCGAGGGCATCACCCGGCGCAAGGAGGGCCTGACCGAAGCGCCGGTGAACGTCTATGCGACGTACAGGGCGGAGCTGAGCCGCGGAGCCTCGTGGAAGGTCGCCGGCGCCCGCTTCTTCGTGGTGACCATCTCGGCGGGTGATTCCCGGATGGAGGGCGCGGTGTTCGAAGCTCCCGACGGCACGCGGTTCGTCTTCAGACCGTTTGCCACGCGCCCGCAGGCCGATGCCGTCGCGGCGGCGGCCGGCCGCGACACCAGGGTCTTCGCGGTGCGCCCTTGTTGGGGCATGCCCGCTCCGGAATGGATCGCCGCGGACCCCGTGTTCTGGAAGCCCAACCCCATGGCGCGAGTGAGAGAAGAACCGTGACGAGTGACGGCTTGCAGCGTCAAGCGAAGCGCGAGCAAGATAGGACCGAGACGGCCATGAAATACCTGATGATGACGCGCGCCGACCGGGAGAGCTTGTGGAGATCCCTGGACGCGATGCCGGGCTTTCTCGCCGAGCGATTCGCACCGCTGTCCGGGCCAGAGGCGACGAGGCCGGGACTCGACGGCGCGTTCTCGCCCGTCGAGCAGTGCTGGCACCTCGCGGACCTGGAGCGCGAGGGGTTCGGAGCGAGGATCCGTCGCCTGCTCGCGGACGAGAACCCGTACCTCGCCGACTTCGACGGCGCGCAAGTCGCGCGGGAGCGGGACTATCGCGCGCGATCGCTTCCCGAGGGAATCCGACTCTTCCGCGAGGCGCGCGCGGACAACCTGGCTCGGCTCCGGTCCCTGGACGCTGCCCAGTGGTCGCGCGCAGGGACGCAGGAGGGAGTGGGCCGGGTCGCGCTCTGCGACATACCGCACATGATGGCCGAGCACGACGACACCCACCGCGCCGAGATCGACGCCTGGCGCGGCCGGGCCGGCTGAGGGCGGGCCGTCAAACGAACGCCTGGAAGACCTCGTTCGAGAGGAGGACGCCCCGGTCCGTGAGCCGCAGCCGGGATCCGCAGCGTTCGAGCAGCCCTGCCGCGAACGGCGCGGCCAGCCCGGTCGCGTAGTCGGCCAGGACGTCCATCCCATGAACGGCCTGGAAGGCCACGACGTCGACCCCCTCCCGTCGGCGCAGGCCCGTGAAGAGCGCCTCCTCCGCGCGCTCCCGCGGCGAGAGCATGCGCTCGCCGGCCACCGCCGCCGCCGGGCCGCGCTCCTCGATCGCCCGGCAGTAGCCGCCGAAGGTATCGATGTTCCACCAGCGCCGGCCATCGCGATAGCTGTGGGCCGACATCCCGAAGCCGACGAAGGGAAGATCGGCCCAATACTTCGCGTTGTGGCGCGACTCGAAGCCGGGGCGGGCGAAGTTGGAGATCTCGTAGCGCTCGAGGCCGAGAGCCGAGAGCGTCTCCACCGTGCGCCGGTAGAGATCGGCCACGAGGTCGTCGTCGGGCAGATCGAGGGCTCCGGACCGCGCGCGGTGCGTGAGAAGCGTGCGCCCCTCCACCTCCAGCACGTAGAGGCTCAGGTGCTCCGGCGCGAGCGCGGCGACGCCTTCGAGGCTGCGCCGCCAGCGCGCGGCCGTCTCGCCTGGCCAGCCGAGAATGAGGTCCACGGACAGGTTGGCGAGCCCGGCCGCCCGCGCGCGCTCCACCGCGCGGACGGAGTCGGCGCTCGAGTGCAGGCGGCCCATCTCCGCGAGCACGGCGTCGTCGAACGATTGCACGCCCAAGCTGACCCGGGTCGCCCCCGCGTCCCGCAGCTCCCGGTACCCGGCGGCATCGAGGTCGGCGGGGTTCGCCTCCACCGTGACCTCGGCCCCGACCGGCAAGCCGAAGCGGCGGCGCGCGAGATCGACGACCTGCGCGAGGCGCGCCCCCGCCCACAAGGACGGCGTGCCCCCGCCGAAGTACAAGGTGTCGGCGCCCGCGGCCGGCGCGGCCTCCATTTCCGCCCGGAGCGCGCGCCCGTAGCGCTCCTGCCGCGCATCGTCGGGCCGGTGCGGATCGATGGCGAAGTGGCAGTAGGTGCACTTCGCCTCGCAGAAGGGAACGTGGACGTAGAGGCCGAGCCGCGCGGGGTCTGCGGGCACTCTAGCTCTTGACGGCGCCTCCGGTGCGGGCCTGGTTCGACGTCTGCCGGGCCTCGCGGTAGTCGGTCCCGGACACCTTGATGACGACACACATCTCCATCAGGCGTGACCGGACGGCGAGCCCCGTCCGCTCGAGCAGGAACTCCCGTTGCGGAGGCGCCGCCGCCTCGCCCTTCCGCTTGCGCTCGAAGTAGTCCGACTCCGCCTTGACCGCGGTCGTGCGGTCGGCGTCCTCGAAGTTGGTGGTGATCAGGGTCGCGCGCTTGGCCATGTAGCGGCTGTTCATGATGTGGAAGAGCGTGTCGTTGATCCAGTCCGTCATCTTCCAGGCGCCGAGGTCGTCGAGCAGCAGCACGTCGGCGCGGACGACGGGCTCGAGGACCTGCAGCTCGGTGGTCCGCGTCTCCGGGTTGTAGGAGTCCCGGATCTCCCGCGTCAGCTCGTGGAAGTCCCAGAACTGCCCGCGGACTCCCTTCCTCGTCCAGAGCTCGCGCAGGACGGCCACCGCGAGATGGGTCTTGCCGATGCCGTTGGTCCCGGTGAACAGCAGGCCCAGGCCCTCGTGGGTCGAGCCCAGATGGGGATAGTCGTTGCAATAAAGCATGCAACGTTCCAGGGCGTTCCTCAACGACGGGGTGAAGCCCTCGAAGTTGGCAAATGTGCACTCCTCGTAGCGCGGCGGGATGCGGCATGCGCTCACGAAGTCGGCCCGGACCCCCGCGGCCGCGCGGCGGCAGGCGCACGGCTGCGCGAACTCGCGCCCCTCCCGCTCCACGATCTCGAAGCCGGTGTCCCGGCAGCGTTCACAACTCAATTGAGCGCCCCCCTCAGGCCCTGGGCCAGGTGGCTCCGGCGGAGCTTCTCCTTGGCCTTGCTCTCGATCTGCCGGATGCGCTCGCGGGAGAGCCCCAGCTCCTCGCCGATCTCCTGCAGCGTGCGCGGCTCCTCGCCGTCGAGGCCGAAGCGCATCTTGATCACGCCCTGCTCCTTCTCGTCCAGCTCCTCGAGCATCGCCCGCCGGATCTGCTCCTCGAAGGAGCTCTTCATCAGCTCCAGCTCCACCGAGGGGATGGTCTCCTGCTCGAGGGTGTCCCCCAGCTCGAGCGTCCCGTCCTCCCCCACCGTGCTCGAGAGCGAGAGGTCGTCGCCGGCGACCTTCAGCAGCTCCTCCACCTCCTGGAGGCTGAGCGAGGTCTTCTCGGCGACCTCCTCGTTCGTGGGCGACCGGTTCAGCTCGCTCGTGAGCTGCTGCCGCGCGTTGCCGATCTTGGAGATCTGGCCGGAGAGCTTCTGGGGAAGGCGGAACACGCGCGTGTGCTCCGAAAGGGCGTGGAAGATCGCCTGCCGCACCCACCATACCGCGTAGGAGATGAACTTCACGTTGCGCTCGGGGTCGAACCGCTTGCCCGCCTCGATGAGGCCGAGCGTGCCCTCGTGGATCAGGTCGAGGAAGGAGAGGCCCAGCCCGCGGTACCGCTTGGCGTAGGAGACGACGAAGCGGAGGTTGGCCTCCACGAGGCGCTGCAGGGCCTTGTGGTCGCCGCCCTGGATGCGGCGGCCGAGCTCCTTTTCCTCGTCGCCGCTCAACGGCTTGAAGCGCGAGATCTCCCGGATGTAGGCGTTGAGGCTGTCGCCGCCCACCGGGCGGGGCTCCGCCTCTTTCTCAGCCGGGCTCTTCTTCTTCCGCGGCGAGCGCTTCTCCACGGGACCCCGATTGAATTATGAACCCTTTTCGGCCGGAGCTTTCACCATCTGCGTCGGCGGGAGCTTCACGAGCGCCTGCTGGAGCTTCTCTTCCCAGCCTTCCTCGTTGGTCTTCTGCAGCTCGTCACGCACGTGGCGCACGAAGTCCTCCATCTCGGCCTGCATGTGCTCCATCTTGCGGCGCATGTTCAGGATGATCTCCACCCCCGCGAGGTTCACGCCGAGGTCGCGGGTGAGGTTCAAGACCAGCTCGAGCTGCTTCAGGTCCTCCTCGGAGTAGAGCCGCGTGTTGCCTTCGGTGCGGGAGGGCTTGAGCAGGCCCTCACGCTCGTAGAGGCGCAGGGTCTGGGGATGGATGCCGTAGCTCTTCGCGACCACGCTGATCATGTAGTACTTGCCCTTCCGCGGCGCGGGCCGGCGCTCGGGCGGCGTCTCGCCGCGAGGCCGTCGGCCGCGCGTCACGACGAGACCTTCGGCCGCGCGGGGAGGCCGGCGTTGAGCGCCCGGCGCGGGTCGGCCGGGTTGCGGCGGGCGAACTCCCGCAGCAGCTCGCGGCTGGCGTCGTCGCTCACGGCCGGCACCGACACCCGCGCCTCGACGTAGAGGTCTCCGCGGCCCTTCTGGTCCAGGCGCGGCAGGCCGCGCTTGCGCAGCCGGAAGCGCTGTCCGTTCTGCGTCCCCGCCGGGATCTCGATCGTCACGGGGCCGTCCGGGGTCGGCACTTCGACGTGGGCGCCGAGGGCGGCTTCCACCATCGTCAGCGGCACGTCGCAATACAGGTCTTCTCCCTCCCGGCGATAGAAAGGATGCGGCCGCACCTCGACGACGAGGACCAAGTCGCCCGGCGGCCCTCCCCGCCGGCCGGCGTTGCCGGCCCCGGGGATCCTCACGCGGCTGCCGTCACACGCCCCCGCGGGGATCTGGACCTCGAGCCATTCGCTCCGCATCACGCGCCCCTCGCCCGCGCAGCGGCCGCACGGACGGCGTCCGATGGCGCCCGTGCCCTCACAGTCCCCGCAACGCCGGGTGAAGACCATGCGGCCACGCAGGCTCCGCACCTGGCCGCTGCCCTGGCAAGAGGGGCACGCCCGCGGGGTCAGGGAGATCTCACCGGCACCGTCGCAATCGGGGCACCGATCCTGGCGCACGAGGTGGAGTCGGCGCCGCGTCGCCTGGAAGCACTCCTCGAAGGCGAGCTGGGCGGATTGTTGCAGGTCCTCTCCGGGAGTCGCGCCCGTCTCCGCCGCCGCCACCGGGCGCCGCAAGACGTTGCCGAAGATCTCCTGGAAGCCGGCCGCGCCCAGTCGCACCTCGGCGGAGAAGTCGAAGCCGTGGAAGCCCACCTCGGGAATGTCCGAGGGAACCGCCACCGACTCGCCGCGATCGTAGGCCGCCCGGCGCTGAGGGTCCGACAGGACCGCGAAAGCGGAGGACACGTCCCGGAAGCGCTCGGCCGCCTGCGGATCGCCGGGGTTCAGGTCCGGATGCAGCATGCGGGCCAGCTTCTGGTACGCGCGGCGCACCTCCGCCGTGCTCGCGGCCCGCCGCACTCCCAGCACCTGATACAAGTCCATCGTCAGCTCTTGTCCACGACCTCCGCGTCGACGACGTCGTCGCCGCCCTTCCCTCCCTCCGGCTTCGGCTCCTCGGTGGCGGGGGGCGGCGCGGACGACGCCGTCCGCTGGTAGAGGGTCTCGGCCATCCGATGGGACGCACGGGTCAGCTCCTGTACGGCCGCCTCGATGCGCTCCCGCGCCCCTTCCTCCACCGCCTTGCGCGCGGCATCGAGCGCCTCGGTGACCGCCTTCACCTCCGCCTCGGGGAGCTTGTCCTTGTTCTCCTGGAGCGTCTTCTCCGTCGTGTAGATCAGGCTGTCCGCGCGGTTGCGCGCCTCGATCTCGTCCCGGCGGCCCTTGTCCTCCTCGGCATGGGCCTGGGCCTCCTGCACCATGCGCTCCACCTCTTCCTTGGCGAGCCCGGAGGAAGCGGTGATCGTGATGGCCTGCGTGCGTCCGGTGGCGCGGTCCTTCGCGGACACGTTGACGATCCCGTTGGCGTCGATGTCGAAGGTGACCTCGATCTGGGGGACGCCCCGCGGCGCGGGGGGGATTCCCG
The DNA here is from genome assembly GCA_003222275.1 of Acidobacteriota bacterium. Lineage (GTDB taxonomy): Bacteria > Acidobacteriota > Vicinamibacteria > Fen-336 > Fen-336 > AA32. Next base: position 28,195 of record QHVJ01000073.1, read on the forward strand.
CGAGCTGGAACTTGCCCAGCGTACGGTCGTCCCGCGCCATCGGCCGCTCGCCCTGCAGCACGTGGATCTCCACCGAGGGCTGGCTGTCCGACGCCGTGGAGAACACCTCCGATCGGCGCGTGGGGATGGTGGTGTTCCGCTCGATGAGCCGTGTGAAGACGCCCCCGAGGGTCTCGATCCCGAGGGAGAGCGGGGTCACGTCGAGGAGCAGCAGGTCCTTGACGTCGCCGGCGAGCACGCCCGCCTGCACGGCCGCTCCCACCGCCACTACCTCGTCGGGGTTGACACCCTTGTGCGGCTCCTTCCCGAAGTAGTCCTTGACCATCTGCTGGATCTTCGGCATGCGGGTCTGGCCCCCGACGAGAATGACCTCGTCGATCCGTCCCGGCTCGACCCCCGCGTCCTTGAGGCACTGACGGACCGGGCCCATCGACCGGTCGAGGAGGTCGCCGACGAGCTGCTCGAACTTCGCCCGGGTCAGGCGCAGGCTCAGGTGCTTGGGACCGGAGGCGTCGGCGGTGACGAAGGGAAGGTTGATCTCCGTCTCCATCGTCGTCGACAGCTCCATCTTGGCCTTCTCCGCCGCCTCCTTGAGCCGCTGGAGCGCCATCTTGTCCTGGCCGAGGTCGATCCCCTGGTCCTTCTTGAACTCGGCGACGATCCACTCGATGACCCGCTGGTCCAGGTTGTCTCCGCCGAGGTGCGTGTCGCCGTTGGTGGCCTTGACCTCGACGACACCTTCGCCCACCTCTAGGATCGAGATGTCGAAGGTCCCGCCTCCGAAGTCGTAGACGGCGATCGTCTCGTCCTTCTTCTTGTCGAGCCCGTAGGCCAGCGCGGCCGCCGTGGGCTCGTTGACGATGCGCAGCACCTCCAGGCCGGCGATCCGGCCCGCGTCCTTGGTCGCCTGACGCTGGGCGTCGTTGAAGTAGGCGGGCACGGTAATGACCGCCCGGGTGACCTTCTGGCCCAGGTATTGCTCCGCGGTGTCCTTCATCTTCTGGAGGATCATCGCGGAGATCTCGGGGGGCGAAAGCTCCTTGTCACCCACGCGCACCCGCACGTCACTATTGGGCGCCTCGACGACCTTGTAAGGCACCGTCCGGATCTCCTCGGAGATCTCCGCGAACTTGCGCCCCATGAAACGCTTGATGGAGAAGACGGTGTTCTCCGGGTTGGTCACCGCTTGCCGCTTGGCGACCTGTCCCACCAGGCGCTCGCCGCCCTTGGTGAATGCCACCACCGAGGGCGTCGTACGTCCACCCTCCGCGTTGGGGATCACGACCGGCGCGTCCCCTTCCATCACCGCGACGACCGAGTTCGTGGTTCCGAGGTCGATACCGATGGTCTTGCTCAACAGGATCCTCCCGTCCTCTAGGCTAGAAGTTGAGCGACCCGTTGTCAACTCTCTTGCGTATGATATACAATGCTTTGCGGGCAAAGGAGTTACGTTTCGTTCGTGGTCACGATCTTCCGGCTCGACGGAGCCCGTCCCGAATTCTTCGCCTCGGCGCCCAGCATGGCGGAGGCCTCCGCGATCCTGCCGCACGGCGCCTACACGACGCTTCGGACCTACGGCAACGGCACCCGCGTCCTGCGCCTGGCCCAACATTTGGCGCGATTGCGCGATCCGGCCTCCCCAGGCGATGGGTACCGGTTCGAAGAGTCGAAGGTACGGGCCGGACTGCTCCTGGCGCTCGAAGCCGCGGGCCCCGGCGACGCACGCCTGCGGCTCACCAGCGCGAACGAGCGGCTCTTCGTCGCCGTCGAGCCGCTCGAGCCTCTGCCGGAGACGCTCTACCGAGACGGCGTCTGGTGCGTCAGCGTGCCGCTGATGCGCACCACACCGAAGGTCAAGGACACCCGCTTCATCCCGGCCGCCCAGGCCGCCTACCGCGACCTGCCCGCGGGCGTCCACGAGGGCTTGATGCTGGCGGAAGACGGCACGATCCTGGAAGGCCTGTCGAGCAATTTCTTCGCGGTGCGGGGGGGAGTCCTGCATACCGAGGACGAACGCGTCCTGCCTGGCATCACGCGGGGGATCGTCCTCGAGCTGGGGCAGGGGCTCCTGCCCCGCGCCCGCGAGGCGGTCCGCCTGGATCAGATCGGCGAGCTGAGCGAGGCGTTCCTGACCAGCGTCTCGCGCGGCGTCTTGCCCGTCGTGCGGGTCGACGAGACGACGATCGGCGACGGACGGCCGGGGCCGCTGACCCGGGAGCTGGCGCGGCGGCTGGAAGCGCTCGTCGAGCGCGAGGCGGAGCCTCTCAGCGCGTGAGCTCCATCTCCGCCCATTTGCCCTGACCCTCCCAGACCCGGATCACCATCGGGAAGGCGATCCGCTCGTGGAGCTGGCGCGAGAGCAACTCGCAGATGTTCTCCACCGACGGAAACTCCAGCACGTCGTTCCAATTGCGGTGGTCGTAGCGATGCAGGACCTCGCGGGTGCGGACCTTGAGGTCGTTGAAGTCCACGATGATGCCCTGTCCGGGCGCGTGCTCCGCCTCGATGATGACCTCGACCTTGTAGGTGTGGCCATGCACCTGCCCGCACTTCGGGTGGCCAGGCAGGAAGTGTGCGCAGTCGATGTATTCCGTGATGCCGAGCTTCACGCGGTACCCCGAAAAAAGACTACCACGACGCTCACGCGGCGGCGCCGCGGCTGGCCTTGAAGCGCGGCGGGGTGGGGTCGCGGCCGGAGACGAGGGCCTCCACCGCCCAACGCGCGGCCAGCACCGCCCACCCGAGACCAAAAGTGCCGTAGCCACAGGCGACGACCCCGTTCAGTCCCGGCACCGGCCCGACGAACGGGAAACCGTCCGCCGACTTGCCGGCGACCCCGCTCCCTCGCGGGCCCCCCACTTGAAGAGCGAGCGCGGATTCATTCCGCGCGAGCGCCCCCACTTGAATAGCGAGCGCGGATTCATTCCGCGCGAGCGGAAGACGGATGGAGGCGGGGGCGAAGTGGCGGAGGATGAAGTCTTCGAGGCGCTCGTCAGCCGGCCGCCCCGTCACCGCGCCGCCGAAGTGCGCCATCCGCACGCCGGTGGGCGTGGTCCGCCACGCGACCTCGCCTCCGCAGGTGCGGGCCGGGCTCGGCAGCGGCACGGCCGCCTCCTGGTCGGCGCCGATCCATTGCGCCGGCAGCGGTGTCACCCGACCCTTGAGGAAAGGTACGAGGCCCGCCGTGTTCGCCTCGAGAGCGACGAACGCCGCCGCCGCCTCGAAGCGCTCTCCTTCCGTCGCCGCCGCGACCCCGGAGGAGCTCGATTCGAGAGCCACCGCCGCGCTGTGCTCGCGGAAAACCGCGCCTTCACGCTGGGCGGCCGCTGCCAGCGCCGCCACCAGCCGCCGCGGATCGAGCTCGGCATCTTCGGCGCACCAGTAGGCGCCGGGGAACCCGCGGACGCCGAAGCGCGACTCGAGCATGTAATGGTCGAGGAACTCGCCGGCAAAGCCGTCTTCGCGCAGCGCGTCCTCGCTCTCGGCCAGCGCCTCGGCTTCGGCGCGATCCTCGGCGACGAGGAAGCCGCCCCGGCCCTCGTAGCCGCAGTCGTCGCCGAGCACGGACAGCAGCTCCCGCAGGCGGTCGTGGTTCTCGCGCTGGATCTCCCACGCTTCCCGCGCCGCTGGCCGCCCCCAGCGGCGCATGGCCTCGACGTACAGGAGCCGGGGCCCGGTCGGAACGTGGCCGAGGTCGAGCGCCGTCGCGCCGCTGCCGATTCGCGCGGCTTCCAGGACCAGGGGCCGGCGCCCGCGGCGCGCCAGCTCCCAGGCGGCGAGGCAGCCGGTGAGCCCGGCCCCGAGGACGACGACATCGGCGCGCTCTCTCATACGGAGGCCGCCTTCGTCGGCGCCTCCCGGACGGCGGCGGCGATCGCGTCGTCGAGGGGTGTCAGGGGACGGTGGAGGAAATGGCTCAAGGGCGCCGCATCCGAGACCTCGTCGCAGATCAGGCAGTCGAGCTCGTCCGTCCCCATGCCGCGGAAGCCGCCCGCCGCCGCCGCGCGATCGGCTTCCTCGACGCTCACCTCGCGGATCCGGAAATTCGCCTTCCGCCCCTGCGCCCGGGCGGCGGCGGCCGTCCGCTCGAGGAAGGACTGGAAGCTCACCGGCTCCGGCCCCACGAGGTCGAGGACGCGCGGCGGCGGGGCCACGCCGGGCGGAGGGTCCTGCGCTGCGGCCAGCGCCGCGGCCGCCGCGTCGCCGACGAAGGCGGGGTGCATCCGGTAGCGTCCGTCCCCGACGCGTAACACCTCGCCGGAGGCCATTTCGGCGAGGATCCTGGTGACGAGCCCGTCGCCGGGCCCCACGATGTACGAGGGGCGGAAGACGACGGCCTCGCGGCCGGAGCGGAACAGCTCCACCTCCGCCGCCAGCTTGGAAAGGAAGTAGGGGTTCGTGCAGCGGCGCGTCATGCCGTAGTGGGCGACGCCGAGCCCGCTGAAGAGCACGACCCGCGGCACTCCCGCGCGGCGCGCCGCTTCCACGACCGCCCGCGTCCCCTGCACGTTGACGGCTTCGTAGGTCCGGCCTTCGCGCTCGCGGCCGATCATCGCCAGGTGCACCACGGCCTGCGCGCCGGCCAGCGCGGCCGCGAGCGGCTCCGCCTCGAGCCGCGGCACCACGCTCGCTCGCGCGCCGAAGCGTGAGATCCCCGCGGCGCTCTTCTCGGAGCGCACGATGCCGATCACCTCGAGGCGCTCACGAGCGGCGACGGCCAGGAGCTGCCGGCCCACGAACCCGCTCGCGCCCGTGACGGCCAGCTTGATCGTCATCGTCCCCCGACGCCGCCCCTCGCTCCCGGGCCTTTGAGCGCCCGACCGGGAGTCGCGCCGGTGTGCTCGCCGTCTTTCAGCACCTGGACGCCGTTCACGAAGACGTGGCGCACGCCCACCGCGTACTGATGCGGCTTCTCGAAGGTGGCCCGGTCGGCGATCGTGGCCGGATCGAAGACGACCACGTCGGCGAACATGCCCGGGGCAAGCCGCCCGCGCCGGTCGAGGCCGAGGTTGTCGGCGGGGAGCGCCGACAGCCGCCGGACCGCGTCCTCCAGGCTCACGAGCTTCTCGTCCCGCACGTATTTGCCGAGCAGGCGAGCGAAGTTGCCGTAGGCGCGCGGGTGGGTCGACGAGCGCGTGAACGGGTCCTCGGGCGACATCGAGGCGGCGTCCGACCCGAAGGACACCCACGGGAGCCGCACCTGTTTGCGGACGTTGTCTTCGGACATCAGGAAGAAGACGACGCCGATGCGCGTGCGGTCCTGGAGCACGAGGTCGAGGATCGTGCTCTCGGGATCGGTGCCGCGCATCTTCGCTGCCTCCGCCAGCGTCTTGCCGGTGAGAGGCTTCAGGGCCTCGGTCTTGAACTCGACCATGAGCAGGCGATCCGGCGCGCCGGCCGCACGGCAGAGGTTCTCCCATCCTTCGGCCGGCCGCCGCATGTCGGCGATGATCCGCGGCCGAGCCTCCGGGTCCTGGATGCGCCGGAAGAGCGCGTCGTAGCCGCCGTCGCGGGCCCAGGGCGGGATGCAGGCGTCGAACCCGGTCGCGCCCGCGGTGTAGGTATACATGTCGGCGGTGACCTTCAGGCCTTCGCTCCGTGCCTTCTCGATGCGGGCGATGGCCAGATCCTCCTTGCCCCAGTTCGACTCTCCCGCCGCCTTCATGTGGTAGATCTCGGCCGGGACGCCGGCCTCGCGACCGATGCGGACCAGCTCGTCGATCGCCTCCAGCAAGCGGTCGCCTTCACTGCGCAGGTGCGAGATGTACTTGCCGCGGTAGGGCGCGGCGGCCTTGCACAGCTCGACGAGCTCCTCGGTCTTCGCGTAGGTCCCGGGAGCGTAGATGAGCGAGGAGCCGATGCCGAGGGCGCCCGCCTCCATCTCCTGCCGCACGATCGCCCGCATGCGGTCCATCTCCGTCGGTGTCGGCGGGCGGTCGTCGAGGCCGATCACGTGCTCCCGCACCGTGGCCGCTCCGATGTAGGACGCGACGTTGGGCGCCACGCCCTTCTTCTCGAGGTACGCGAGATATTCGGCGAGGGTCGTCCACTCGACGTCGTACTTGAGATCGCCCTGCTCTTCCTTCATCCGACGCTTCATCTCGTCGGTGAGTGGCCCCATGGAGTTGCCTTCGCCGAAGATCTCGGTCGTCACTCCCTGGCGGATCTCGCCCTGCGATCGGCCGTCCACGATCAACGACTCCGTGGACCACGAGAGCATGTTGATGAAGCCGGGCGCGACGGCGAGGCCGCGCGCGTCCACGACCGTGCGCGCGGAGGCGGCGGAGAGATCGCCCACCTGCGCGATGGCGTCGCCCCGGAGGCCCACGTCCGCCCGGCGCCCCGCGGTTCCGGTGCCGTCGTACACCGTGCCACCGCGGATGACCACGTCGAAGCCTTCCGGGCGCGCCCCCCCCGTGGCGACGGACAGGGCCAGCACGGCCAGCAGGCGCAAACCGGGTGTCCGGAGCGACATGGAAGGCCTCGATTCTACTCGGGGGACGGTGGGCGACGGGAGACCCCGACGGAGTGAGGACCGTCACCGTGTTTGCCGGTTAAACGCATTACGGTCGACGCCTGGAGGCCGCTCACGGTCACCCCCTCCTCCTTCCCCCCGTATCCCTGATGCGGGAGCGCGTCCTGGTCGTGGACGACGACGCCGACACGCGGGACGTGTGCGCCGAGATGCTGCGCGGCATGGGCTATGAGACCGTCTGCGCGGACTCGGGCCAGATCGCGGAGGCGGCGTTGCGCAGCTCGGCGGTGGACGTCGTCGTGGCCGACCTGAGGATGCCCGAGGTGGGAGGCCTGGACGTGCTGCGGACGGCCAAGGAAGCGGATCCCGACACCGTGGTCATCCTCATCACCGCGTTCCCCACCGTCGACACGGCGGTGGAAGCCATGAAGTTCGGGGCCGCCGAATACCTGGTGAAGCCCTTCTCGCCGCAGCAGCTCGTGGAGGCGGTCCGGGCCGGCCTCGAGGCGCGGAGGACGCGCGAAGCTCACGGCTGGCTGCGCAGCCGGCTCCGTCGCGCGTTCTCCCTGGGCGGCATCCTGGGCCAGAGCCGCCAGACCCTCAATCTGCTCGACGACATCCGCCGGACGGCGGCCGTGGATGCCCCTCTTCTCATCGTAGGTGAGAGCGGCACCGGAAAAGAGCTGGTGGCGCGGGCGATCCACGACAACGGCCACCGGCAGGGCCGGCCGTTCGTGGGCGTCAACTGCGCCGCCATCCCGGAGAACCTCCTGGAGGCGGAGCTGTTCGGCTACGAGCGGGGCGCGTTCACCGGGGCCGCGGGGCCCAAGCCCGGGCTGCTGGAGGTCGCGAGCGGCGGGACGCTGCTTCTCGACGAGGTGTGCGAGATGAGCGTGATGCTCCAGGCCAAGCTGCTGCGGGCGCTGGAGGAGGGCGCGGTACGCCGACTGGGGGCGAGGACGCCGGCGCCCTTCGACGTGCGCTTCATGGCCGCCACCAACCGCGACATGCGGGAGGAGCTGGAACGGCAGCGGTTCCGGGAAGACCTCTTCTTCCGGATCGCCGTCATCGAGATCGCGGTGCCGACCTTGCGGGATCGCCGCGAAGACGTGCCGCTCCTGGTCACCCACTTCCTCGAGTCCTGCGCGACGCATTACGGTAAGCGGCTCGACGGGATCACCGTGGCGGCCATGGACCTTCTCACCCGGTACGATTGGCCGGGCAACGTGCGCGAGCTGAAGAACGCGGTGGAGCGGTCGGTCGCCTACGCCCGAGGAGAGTTCGTCACCCCCCAGGACCTTCCGCCGGCGGTGCTGGCCGGCGCCGAGCGCCAGCCGCCAGCGAGCTTCCACGAGTGGAAGGAGAAGACACTGGAGGGGCTCGAGCGCGAGTTCCTGGAATCCACCCTGGAGAAGCACGGGCGCAACGTGACCCGCGCCGCCCAGGCCCTCGGCATCCACCGCTCCACGCTGCAGCGGCTCATGCGTCGGCTGAAGCTCCCCGCCGCCTAGCCCGCCCGCGGTGCCGCGCCCGCGCGGCGGGCACAAAGCCTTGAGCGCGCTCGTCTGCCCGCGGAATCGCCGCCCGCCACGCTGCGGCGGCGCGCCACCGCTGCCCGAGGCCCGTTTGAGCGCTCCCGCAAGACGCTGACATCGAAGGGCCTTCGGCGAGGAAGGGGTCGTTGACCCCTGGCGCGGTCCTTGCCGATGCGTGGCAAGAGTGGTCAGAACACGACCAAGGGAAGGAGTCGAGACAATGGCCAGCCACATTGGGCGAGTGCATTTGCGGGTCGGGTGCGTGGGCGTGCTGTGCTTGCTCGCCAGCCTGGGCGGGGGCCCCACGACCGCGGACAGCAGTCGACCCGTCTTCAGCGGACAGGCCACGGCGGTGCAGGCGAATGTCCTGAACCTGCAGCCGATCACGCTGGCGGACACGGGCTACTTCGAGGCGCCCGAGTTCCTGCCGCCGGCCCCGTGCACCGAGGAGGGCATCAGCATCCCCAACGTGTCGGTGGGGGCCGAGATCCTCTGCGCCTCTACGCGCGGCAAGGGCGACCACAGCATGTCGAACGCGCACGTGGCCGCGCTGGATGCGGAGGTGGCCGGCATACCCGTCACCGCCACGCTCCTCCGCTCCGACGCGACCGCGGGGTGCAGCGCCCTCGCGCCCGTGCTCTCCGGGACGGCGCACGTGCTCGAGGCGCAGGTCGGGCCGGTCACGATCGATTCCGATCCCCTGCTGCCCACGCCGCGTAACCAGCCGGTGCCCATCGGCGTTCTCGGCGCGTACTTCATCATCGACGAGCAGGACACAAGCTTCAACGGCAACCGGGGCGACATCACGCTGACGGCGTTGCGGGTGGTCGTGCCGGGGGTGGCCGACGTATCCTTCGCGCGCGCGCACGCCGACATTATCTGCCAGGGCCGGCCGGTCTGCCCCGGACCACACTTCGTGACCGGCGGCGGGTTCTTGAACGGCTCGAACGGCAAGCAGCACTTCGTGATCGCTTTCCGCGAAGGCGACCTCAACTGGGGCCACTTGATGTACAGCGACAAGGGCTCAGGCGTGGCGCTGCGGGCGGCCAAGCCGTTCACGAGCGCCACGGTCTACCCCGAGGGCAAGGAGGGGGGCGGTACGCTCACCGGAACCACGACCACGGCCCAGAGCTTCAAGGCCCACATCACCGACAACGGGGAGCCGGGTCGGGATGATGTGTTCGACCTGTTCTCGCCGGAGGGAATCACGTTAGCGAGTGGGCCGCTCGCCGGCGGCAACATCCAGGTCCACCCGGCCTGCCGGGCACAATAGGACCGTGATGGCGGAGACGCCCCGGTCCGGCGAGGCTAGGAGGAGCCGAGCAGCCGGGCCGGCGTCTCCGCGTCGAGGAACATCAGGTTGAGGCGCCAGACCGAGTCGTCGCCCACGTAGGCGTTGCGCACCGCGGCCCGCGTGTGGAAGGGGCCGCCGGCTTCCTCCACCTCGAGCACCTCGCCCTTGGTGAAGAACTGGGTGGTCATCACGCGCGCGCCGCCCACGCCGAGGTTGTCGGCCACCGTGGCCTCTTCCTGTCGGTCGCCATGCTGGCCTCGCGGCTTCAGGACGAAGAAGAAGACGCCGTCACGCCGGGGCGCCGCCCGGCGCTCGGGGGCCGGCGGCGTCGTGGGCGGGCTCAGGAAGAGGCCGGACTCGTTGCGGGTGTAGCCGCCGGGCGGGTTCTTGCCCAGGAAGCGCAGGCCCACGGTCCGCGTGGTGTCCACCGAGGCGACCACCGCATACACGCGGTAGGCCGGCGCGGTCACGTCGAAGGTGCGGAAGCGCCGGGGCAGGGGCAGCGTCAGGTGGAGCGCCTGGCCGAGGAGCACCGTGCGGCCGAGGGAAATCGCCACGCCGCCCGCCGACGCGATCGAGGTCGACGTCGTCTCTTCCCACACGGCGCCGTCGGGGTACTGGCCCTGGACGTGGACGGGCACGGCGATGCTGGTCCGCGGCTGCCGGCGCCGTTCGTGCTCGGTCATGCGGAGGTTCTTGCGGCGGTCCCTCATGACCCCCTTCAACGAAGCTAGCACGATCGACCGTTCAATGAGTGAGCTTTCGGTACCGGATACGGTGGGGTTGATCGGCCTCCGCGCCCAGGCGGCGGTGCCGGTCGGCCTCGTAGTCTTGATAATTCCCTTCGAACCACACGACGCGGCTGTCGCCTTCGAAGGCCATGATGTGGGTGGCGATCCGGTCCAGGAACCAGCGGTCGTGGCTGATCACCACCGCGCAGCCGGCGAAGCCGACGAGCGCCTCCTCGAGCGCCCGCAGCGTGTCCACGTCGAGGTCGTTGGTCGGCTCGTCGAGCAGCAGCAGGTTGCCCCCGCTCTTGAGCAGCGTCGCCAGGTGCAGCCGATTGCGCTCGCCCCCGGAGAGATCCTTGACCTTCTTCTGTTGATCGGGTCCGCGGAAGCCGAACGAGGCGGCGTACGCGCGCGAGTTGACCTCGCGCTTGCCGACCATGACGAGGTCCTTGCCCCCGTCGGAGATCTCTTCCCACACGCTGCGGGAGCCGATGAGGCTGTCGCGGCTCTGGTCCACGTAGGACAGCGCAACGGACTCGCCGACCTTCAGCGTCCCCGCGTCCGGCTTCTCCTGGCCGAGGATCATGCGGAACAGCGTCGTCTTGCCGGCGCCGTTGGGGCCGATGATGCCCACGAGCCCGCCCCGCGGGAGCAGGAAGTTGACGTCGTCCATCAGCAGGTTGTCGCCGTAGCCCTTGCGCAGGCCCTTGGCCTCGATCACGAGGTCCCCCAGCCGGGGGCCGGGCGGGATCGTGATCTCGGCCGGCCCTTCGCGCTTCTCGGCCGCCTGCTCCTGGGCGAGCAGGTCCTCGTAATGCGTGAGGCGGGCCTTGCCCTTGGCCTGCCGGGCGCGCGGCGCCATGCGGATCCATTCCAGCTCGCGCTGCAGCGTGCGGCGGCGCGAGCCCGCTTCCTTTTCCTCCTGGCCGAGCCGGTTCTCCTTCTGCTCCAGCCAGGACGAGTAATTGCCCTGCCATGGGATGCCCGCCCCGCGATCCAGCTCGAGGATCCACCCGGCGACGTTGTCGAGGAAGTAGCGGTCATGGGTGACGGCCACGACCGTTCCCTTGAACTCCTTCAGGAACTGCTCGAGCCAGGCCACCGACTCCGCGTCGAGATGGTTGGTAGGCTCGTCGAGAAGCAGCATGTCGTTGGGCTGGAGGAGGAGCCGGCACAGGGCCACCCGGCGCCGCTCGCCGCCCGACAGCGTCGTGACCTCGGCCTCGCCCGGCGGCAGCCGCAGCGCATCCATGGCCCGCTCGACGGCCCGGTCCAGCTCCCACAGGTTCTGCGCGTCGATCTGGTCCTGGAGCCGGCCCAGCTCGTCGGCGTTCTCGTCCGACCAGTCCGCGGACAGCGCCTCGTAGCGCTGAACGACGGCGCGCTGGGCGGCCACGGCTTCCTCGACGTGCTGGAGCACGTTCTTCTTCGGGTCGAGCTGCGGCTCCTGGGCGAGGAAGCCGATGCGCGTGCCCTGGGCCGGGAAAGCCTCGCCCGCGAAGTCCTTGTCGACCCCCGCCATGATGCGCAGCAGGGTGCTCTTGCCGGCTCCGTTGGCCCCGAGCACCCCGATCTTGGCGCCGGGATAGAAGCTCAGCCAGATGCCCTTGAGGATCTCTTTGCCCTGCGGGGTGACCTTCCGCAGGTCTTTCATCGTGAAGATGAATTGGGGAGCCATGAAACGCGCATTCTGCCACGAATCGCGGAGCGCGGGTTAACCTTGGAGCGTGCCCACCGCCCGGCGCCCCTACACCGCTTCACATCGGAACATGGAACGCGCGCTCAGCGTGCTGTACACCGGCGGCTGGGCCGCGCGGCTGTGGGCGCTCGTTCCGGGCGCGACCCGCGTGGCGCTCATCGAGCACACGCTGCGCATCGCCGGCCGGGAGAAGGGCCGGCCGCCGCTGCGCATCGCCTTCGCCTCCGACCTGCACCTGGGCCCCACGACCCCCCGCGAGGTCCTCGACGCCGCCTTCGCCCGGATCCACTCCACCCGGCCCGACGTGCTCGCGCTCGGGGGCGACTACGTGTTCCTGGGCGCGACGAAGGAACGGGTGCACGAGCTGCAGGAGCGCGTGCGGCAGGTGAGCGCTCCGGTCAAGCTCGCGGTGCTCGGCAACCACGACTTCTGGGCGCGGCCCGAGCGGCTCGAGGACTGCCTCACCCAGGCGGGGGTCCGGGTCCTCGTCAACGACTCGGTCCGGCTGCCGCCGCCCCACGACGACGTCGCGGTGGTGGGGCTCGACGACCCGCTCACGTCGCGGCGCATCACGGACAAGATCGCGCTGCAGGAGGGTGTCGACGCGGCGCTCGCCCGCGTGGCCGACGTGCCGATCAAGATCGCCCTCTGTCATTCGCCCGACGGCTACCCGGAGGTGAAGGGCCGCGGGGTGCAGCTCCTGCTGTGCGGGCACACGCACGGAGGCCACATCGCGCTGCCGGGCTACCGGCCCCTCTGGATCCCGGGTCCGCACGGGCGGCTGTGGCCGTACGGCCGCCACGACGTGGACGGCCTGACCGTCTTCGTCTCCCGCGGCGTGGGCGGGAGCCTGGTGCCGATGCGCACCTACGCTCCGCCGGACGTGGCGCTCTTCACAATCGACGGCGGCGAGCCTTGACAGGCACGCTCGGGGATGCAACCCTCCTTGCCCTCGATCCTGCGGGCGCTTCGTCCAGCCATTCCCGCCCGCGCAAGGAGGTCGAATGTCCCCCTCCCGACGCTTCCTCCTGGTCCTCGCTTTCTTCACGGCCGCGGCAATTCCTGCCCGCGCGCAGACGAGCACGGGCGGCATCGCGGGTGTGGTCCGCGACGAGAGCGGAGCCGCGGTCCCCGCCGCCACCGTCACCATAACCGACGCCAGGACGGGCGGCATCGCCCGCATCCTCGCCTCCGGCCCGAACGGCGCCTACGCGGTGCCCAATCTCTCCCCCGGCCTCTACGTGGTGTCCGCCGAGCTCAAGGGCTTCGGCAAGGCGGCCCAGAACGTGCGCGTGTCCGCCGGGGCCACGATGAAGGCCGACTTCACGCTCTCCGCGAAGCTCGAGGAGGCGGTCACCGTCACCGGAACGCGCGTCAAGGGCCGGACGTCCACCGAGACGCTCGCTCCCGTCGACGTGATCGACGCCGAAGCCATCCGCGCCACCGGCGCCACCGAGACCGGCAAGGTCCTGCAGCTGCTCGAGCCCTCCTTCAATTTCTCGACCACCTACATCAGCGACGGCACCGACATCATCCGGCCGGCGACGCTCCGCTCGCTCAATCCCGACCAGGTCCTGGTGCTCGTCAACGGCAAGCGGTATCACCAGCAGTCGCTGATGAACTACCAGCAGACGGTGGCGCGCGGGTCGGCGGGATACGACATCAACTCCATCCCCGCCTCCGCGATCGACCGCATCGAGGTCCTGCGCGACGGCGCCGCGGCGCAATACGGATCCGATGCGATCGCCGGCGTGATCAACATCATCCTCAAGAGGCAGACGGACCTCACCGACGTCACCGCCGAGGCGGGCCGGTACTACAAGGCGAACCCGGCCCTGCCGCTCGACGTCAGCCCCGACGCGGAAACCGGCCACGGCGGGCAGCTCATGGGCAGCGCCAACACCGGCTTCGCCGTCGGCAACGGCGGCTT
>QHVJ01000299.1 GCA_003222275.1 Acidobacteriota bacterium
CACTGAGGACGAGGGCTGGAAGTCGCCCACCACGCTCGAAGCCTACAAGGCGAACTTCGACGTTCTCATGACCGCCTTCGGCGAGGATCGCCTGATCTGGGGCAGCAACTGGCCGGTGTCCGATCTGGGCGGCGACTTCGGCAAGCAGATCGAGCTGGCCGAGGAGTACTTGAAGCCGTTCGGCCCCAAGGTGCGCGACAAAGTCATGTTCGGCAACGCGCGCGACTTCTACCGCCGCAAGCCGCCCGCCCACACCGCCCGGTAGGCGCGGTCGGCCGTGGTAGTCTCTCGTCGCGCGCCGTCGTCCTGAGGCACGCGCCGGGTGAACCCAATGTCGTATTGGAGTGGGGGAGGGATGGTCGCGACCGTTATGGTTGCGGCGGCATCGACCGCGACCGTTGGTGCGCAGGGCCATGCCAAGGCGAACTGGCTTACCGACGGGTACGACAAGGAACGCACCTCGTGGCAGCGCAACGAGACGCTGCTGAGCCCCGACACCGTGGGGCGCATGCAGCTCCTGTGGAAGGTGCGGCTCGACAACCAGCCGCGCCAGATGCACAACCTCTTTCCCGCCCTCATCGTCGGCGACGTCCTGACCGCGCAGGGACGCCGCGAACTGGCGATCGTCGCCGGCGTCTCCGACAACATCTACGGCATCGACGTCGAGCAGGGCAAGCAGATCTGGAAGCGTCACTTCGACAGCGCCGTCAAAGAGTCGGCTACCGAGCGTGCCTACGTGCTGTGCCCGGGCGGGCTGACGGCGACGCCGGTCGTCGTGCCCGCAGAGACGGCGGGCAAGTACACGGTCTACGCGATCTCGTGGGACGGCCGGCTGCGGACGCTTGATGCCTCCACCGGGGAGGAGAGGGTTCCTGCCGAGCCGTTCCTGCCGCCAAACGGCAAGCCCTACGGGCTGAACTATCTCGACAACGTGCTCTACACCACGACCGCGCAGGGCTGCGGCGGCAATCCGAACCAGTTCTATTCGTACGACCTGGCGACCAAAAAGGTCGGCAGCTTCAATCCCGGCAGCGGCGGGCTGTGGCCACGTCTGGGCCCATCCATCGGCAAGGACGGCCGCGTGTACGCCGGCAGCGGCGACGGCGACTATTTTCCGGAACGACAGATCTTCGGCCAGGCGATCATCGCGGCCAAGCAGAACCCGGCGACCAAGGCGATGGAGATGCAGGACTGGTTCGCGCCCGCCAACGCCTTCTGGCTGCGCAAGCGCGACCTCGACATGAACGTGACCGGTCCCGTGTTCGAGTACAAGGGCCGCGAGTACACCGCGCAGTCGAGCAAGGAGTGCCGTATCTGGCTGCTCGATACCCGCGCGCTCGGCGGCGAGGACCACCGCACGCCCGTGCACCAGACGCCGCTGGTCTGCAACGAAGAGGTGCAGTTCGCGTCGGCGGGCCCGTGGGGCGCGCTCGCGACCTGGGAAGACAAGGACGGCGCGCGCTATGTCCTGATGCCTTTCTGGGGGCCCAAGCACTCGAAGTTCAAGGCTCCCATCGAGCATGGCGAGGTGGTGCAAGGGGCGGTGGCGGCCTTCAAACTCCAGGCGCGCCCTGCCGGGCCGCATCTCACGCCCGTCTGGCTTTCCCGAAACATGGTGAACGCCGACCCGGTCGTGATCGCCAACGGCGTGGTGTTCGCGTACGGCAGCGGGGAGGACACGGCGCAGGCGAGCGTGGATGTCGGTCTTGCGTACAACACGGCCGCCAATCGCATCGCGCACTCGAGCCGCGCGACGCTCTACGCGCTCGATGCGCGCACCGGCAGGGAGCTCTGGTCGAGCGGCGATCAGATCGCGACGTTCAACCACTTCACCAGCCTGTCGGTGGCCAACGGACGCGTCTACATCGGGACGTTCGACGGCACCCTCTATTGTTTCGGCCTCACGGCCACCGCCGGCACGAAGTGAGCAAGAGCACCCGTCGGATCATCGGAACCGTGATCGCCCTCGCGATCGGCGCCGGGGTTCCGACGCGGCTGCACGCGCAGGCCCGGGGAGGGGAGTGGACGACCACGGCCGGCGACGCGCAGCGTACCGCCTGGGTGCGCGCGGACGCGCGGCTGACCAAGGAGGCCGTCCAGGAAGGGCAGTTCAGCTTCCTCTGGAAGATGAAGCTCGACAACGAGTCGCGCCAGTGGAGCTCGCTGAGCGAGCCCATCGTGCTCGAGCGTCTGATCGGCTACCGGGGATTCAAGGCGCTCGGTTTCGTCGGGGGGAGCGCCGATCGGCTGTTTGCCGTCGACACCGATCTGGCGCGGCCGTACTGGACGACGTACCTGACCTATGCGGCGGCCACGGGCGGACAACCGCCGAGTTCCTGGGAATGTCCCGGCGGGCTGCTGGCGACGCCGAGCCGACGCACGACGCTGGCGCCTTCCGCCTTCGGTGGGGGCAGCGATGGCGATGAAGGTAGTGGTGCGAAGAGCGCGGTCGGCGAGCCCGGCAAGGGCGCTGCCGTGCTCAGCGAGATGCGGCCGTCGGCAGTCACCCGGGCGGCGCGCGACGTCGTCCCACCGGTGCCGACCAGCCCCGTGCTGGCGCCGATCGCATTTGGTGGGGTCGATCCGCTGTACGTGATGGGGAGCGACGGGCTGCTGCGCACGCTGCGCGTGAGCGACGGTGCGATGACCGGGCCGATGGTACCGTTTCTTCCGCCGAGCGCCCGCCCGTCGTCGCTGACCTTCATCGACGGTGTGATCTACACGTCGACCTCACACGGGTGCGGAGGCGCGCCCAACGGCGTCTGGGCGCTCGACCTGACGGCCGCCAACACGGTGACGACCTGGCGCTCAGGTGGCGCGCACGTGGCGGGAAGTGCGGGGCCCAGCTTCGGCACCGATGGCACGATCTACGTCGCGACGACCACGGACGCTTCGACGCCCCCGAGCCCCCACGCCAACAGCGTCGTCGCCCTCGACCGGGCGACGCTTCAGCCGAAGGACTGGCTGGCGACAGACGGCGCGGACTTCAACGCGTCGCCCGTCCTGTTCAAGCACAAGGACCGCGAGCTGGCCGCCGTGTCGGGCAACGACGGCCGCCTGTATCTGCTCGACACCGGGTCGCTTGGCGGCCCCGACCACCGCACGCCGTTGCACGTCACGGCGAAGTACTCGGCGGCGGGCCAGGGCGGCGGTCTGGCGACCTGGGAAGATCATGAAGGGACGCGATGGATCGCCGCCTCGGTCGTCGGTGGACCTAGGGCGGGTCCGAAGTTCACCTCGAACGGGCTCGCGCCGGCCGGGAGCATCGTCGCCTTCACGCTGGTCGAGGCCGACGGCCGGCCGACGCTGGCGCCGGCGTGGCGGTCACCGAACCTGGTCTCGCTGTTGGCGCCGCTGGTGGTTAACGGTATGGTGTTTGCCGTGTCGAGCGGCCAGCGCTCGGCACCGTCGAGGTTGTACGTGCTCGACGCGGCCAGCGGAAAGCCCCTTTGGAACAGCGCTCTGACCATCACGTCGACGGCGCGCGCCAGGATCGCCGCCGGGTCTGGCCAGGTCTACCTGGTGACGCAGGACAATCACCTGTACGCCTTCGGCATCCCGATGGAGCACTGAGCGACGATGCGGGGCGCGTTCGTGGTCGTCGCCCTTCTCGCATGTGCCGCGCGCGCCGCCGGGCAGGATTCCTTCCCCGACGGCCCCGGCAAGGACATCACCGTGCGCGTGTGCGGAGCGTGCCACTCTGCGTCGCGCAGCGCGGCCGTGAGGCTCACGCGCGGCGGCTGGCAGGACGTGATCGCGAAGATGGTGTCGCTGGGCGCCAAAGGCAGCGATACGGAGCTGGCCGCGGTGCTCGACTACCTGTCCGCCAACTTCAAGGGCGACGCGCCCAAGCCGGTCAACATGAACACCGCACGGGCCATCGACCTCGAAAGCGTCGCCGGACTGCTGCGCAAGGAATCCGCCGCGCTCATCGCGTATCGCACCAAGCACGGACCGTGCAAGACGCTACAGGACCTGAAGAACATCCCCGGCGTCGATTTCCGCAAGATCGAGCGCCGGCGCGACCGTCTGGTCTGCATCTAGGAAGTGCGGGGGCGCACGCGGCTATGGTGCCGCGAGCTGCCGCCCGATCCACGGCACGACCGCCTGGAGCCGCGCCGCGCATTTCGGATCTCGCCGGCCGCGGCCTGGGTGCCGGTGTCGCGCGGCGTCACTTCCGCTCGATGAGGGCGATCAACCGGTCGACAGCCTCGCGCACGAAGACGGGGTCCTCGGCGTGGGTGTTGCGCTCGACCACGGCCAGGGTCCGAGGCACGCGGGCCTTCAGCTCCGAAAAGAAGGCGGCGTCGCTCAGCGGGTCGTTGAGCGGGCCGCCCGGCTTCGCATAGCTGCCGGTTCCGGCGAGGGGCAGCATCAGCACCGCGTTACCCCGGGTGTGCTCGAGCCGCCGGGCGATGTCGCGCGCCACCTCCACCATCTCCGCGGCCTGCAGCCGGGGGACGAAGACGACCGGATTGTGGAACACGTACTTGTGATCCTTGTATTTGTCGGGGACGCTGCCCGGCGGGCTGACCAGCAGGCCGACGTGCTCCGCGCCTCCCGGGCAGAGCACCTGGGGCAGGCCCAGTTCTCCGGCCACGGTCAGGCGTTCCTGGCCGCCCGCGCGCACCCCGCCGAAGAGCTCGTCGGTGATCTCGCCCATCGCGTAGTCGAAGACCGCGCCGATGATGCCCTGGCGCATCATCAGCTCCATGGCGCGTCCTCCGGATCCCACGGCGTGGAAGACGATGACCTCGTAACCGCGGGCGGCGAACAGATCGAGCGCCAGCAGGGCGCCGCTGGTCAGGACGCCGAGGTTCGACATCCCGATGAGCGTCTGGCCACGCCGCTCCGTGGGCAGGGATACCTCGACCTGGGCCATGCCGTGCGCGGCGCCCGCGGCGTTCGCGAGCACTTTGCGCAGGAACGCATTGAGGCCGATGATGTCGGCCACGCTGAACATCATGGTGATGTCCATGACGTCGACGTACGCCGCCGTGTTCCCCGAGGCGACCGTCGAGACCATGACTTTGGGCAGGCCATAAGGCAGCGCGCGCATCACCTCGGTGCAGACCGCGGTCCCCTGCAGACCGCCGAGGCCGATCACGCCGTGCAAGGTACCGGCTTGCACGCGGTCCTGGAGGATCCGGATGGCGCCGCCGGCCATGACGGGCTGGGCCGCCTCCCGGCTCGGGTTCCGCAGGAGCTCGCCGAGCGGCACCCCGCCGGCGCGGGCGACCTGTTCCCGCGTCACGTCCCCCGGGATCGTCGGCGTTCCCGTGACTCCCACATCCACCAGCAGGGCCTGGCTGCCCAGCGTCTCGAGCTGCTCGCGCACGTACTGGGCTTGCTGGCCCTTGGTATCGAAGGTGGCCATGACGCCGATGATCGTCGGCATGGGAACGGGAGGCTCAGCCCCTGGTGGTGAAACGCAGGGCCGCAAAGCGCGCCGCGGTTTCCGCGACGGCCTTCTCGATCGGGATCCGTTCGGTGGACGATCCGGTCCAGAACCCGTGGCAGGTGGTGTGATCGAGCATGTACTGGGCCTCCTCCGGCGTTTCCATCGCGGCTCCGTGCGCAATGAGAATGAGGTCGGACTTGAGACGGCGCAGCTTCTGGTTGACGGTTTCCGTGCGCCGGGCCGTCTCCTCGATCGTTTCACCGGCGTCGAACCCGCGTCGCCCGCCCTTGGTGGTGCCCGCGTGGAAGCAGAACACGTCCGGTTGCGCCTCCGCGACGACCCGGCCGCTGTCCTCCTCGTCGAAGGCGAGGCCGATGGTCACCATGCCCATCTCCTTGGCCACCCTGAGCATGTCGATCTCGTTCTGCAGGGTGATGCCCGCCCTGGTCAGGACCTTGTAGATGTGGCTGTCCTTGTCGACGTAGCTGATCGAGGGTCCGATGTTGGAGACCGAGAAAACGCCCATGCGCTTGAGATCCTCGAGGAGCAAGACCATGTCCTTCAGCGGATCGTTGGCGTTGATGCAGGCGCACACGAAGGAGTTGCCCTTGATGGCGGGCAGGATGTCCTCTCGGGTGTAGTCGAGGGTCTGCCGGTTCGAGTCGAGGATGGGCCAGAGCATCGACATGGTGCCCATCCCGTTGGCGCGCAGCCGCGCCCCGGAGAAGGTGTTGATGCAGTCG
>QHVJ01000322.1 GCA_003222275.1 Acidobacteriota bacterium
ACCGCCAGCTCGTCCTCCGCCTGCTTGACGAGCACTCCGACCTTCTCGCTGTGCGCGGCCAGCCAGTGGAGGATGAACGACGCCGGGCTCATGGGATAGGCGGAGTAGAACTTGCATCCGCCCGCCACCGCGCCGAGGGCGATCATGTGGTTGCCGGTCACGACCGGCCGCCGCTTGCGGCTGAACTTCCACGGGTAGGGCAGGGCGGGGACCTTCCCCGCCGCATGATGGTAGCCGGCGCGCAGCACGCCGATGTTCTGGTCGATGACCTCCTGGCCCTTCTTCTTGAAGGTCTCGACGAGGATGTCCGCCGTCGCCTCCAGGTCGAAGCCGATCAGGTGCAGGAGCGCGCCGAGGGCGGCGGTGTTCTGCATGACGGGCTGGATCTTTCCCAGGCCGGCGGTGAGCTCGGGCATGGGCAGCGGAACGAGGGTGACGCCGTCCGGCACCAGGGTGGGGTCGCACGTGAACCGCGCGCTGTTGAAGATGATCGCCCCCCCGGGCTCGACCTCCCGGGCGTGGCGCTCGATGCCGTCCTGGTTGAGGGCCACGAGCACGTTCAGGTGGTCGCCGTGGTTGTCGACCTTCTCCTCGGCGAGCCGCAGCCGCAGCCACGTGTGCCCGCCGCGGATCAGCGACTGATAGCTGTTGTAGGTGTACAGATGGAGTCCCAGGCGCGCGGCGGTGCGGGCCAGCGTATCGCCCGTGCGGTCGAGGCCGTCGCCGGCGGCGCCGGCGATGCCGATTGTGATTTCCGTGGCCATCGTGCCTCCTGTGCCCTAGCTCTCTTCCTCGCCGACCATCGAGGGATACACGCAGATGATCTCCGGGTTCATGGCCTGCAGGACCTCGGAGAGGCCCTCGACGGTGTCGCAGTCGGGAACCGTCCAGGTGGCGACGACGCGGCGGTCGCCCTCCGCCGAGAGCGCACCCATGCCCTTCATCTGTTCCATGCGCTCGGCAACGGCGCGGGCCTTGCCCGGAAGGGTCTCGACGACGATGTTCGCGACGAGCATTGGCGCCTCCAGCGTGGTGTAGGAGCCGTGCCTCGAAATAGGGACTGCAGGGCAGGCTACGCCCGTGGATCGGGGGGTGTCAAGGAGGGCTCAGGGTGTCCAGCTCCCGTCGCAGCTCCTCAGCCGATTGGAGGGCGGCTCGCGTGGGTGCGGCGTCCACTTCCTGCAGGATGCCGTAGAGGGTGGCGAGGCGTCCGTTCAGCGACGTCAGCTTCGCCTCCGCCTGGGCCAGCGCGTCGGCCTTCGGACCGGCCTGCGTCCGGCCCCGCTCCTTCTTCACTTTTTCCAGCGCTTCGACGCTGCGCGCGAGGTCGCGGACGATCTCCTGCGTCCGCTCGAGCTGCGCCCGGAGGTCGCCCGGTGTCGTCTTCACCCGGGGATCCATCTTCAGCCGCAGCGGCCGGGTGAGCGTGCGGCCGCCGGCGGTCAGGCGCACGGTGTACTCGCCGGGGAGCGCCCACGGCCCGCGCGGCTCCGCGGGCGTGTTCCGGTAGATGGCGGCGATCGGGTAGGAGCGCTCGAGCACCGCCGGGGGCGGGTAGTGCAGGTCCCACACGAAGCGGTGCAGCCCGGCGGCGGTGGACAGCGGCTGCGGGGGGCGGATCCAGTAGTCGGGGATGTTGCGGCCCTCGATGGGCGCCTCGGGAGGGTCGTCGCTCCGGTAACGGCGCACCAGTTGGCCGCCCGCGTCCACGATCTCCAGGCTCACGGCGCCCGTCGCCGGCCCCTTCAAGAAGTAGTGAACCATGGCCCCGTCGGGCGGGTTTGCGCCCGCGGGCTCGTCCGGAGGCAGCGGCGTGTCGGTGTTCTTGTTCCCGCGGAAGCGCCACGCCTCCTCGGGTGCGAAGAGGAAGGCCGCCTCCTGCAGCGCGGGCGGCGCCAGCAGGCGCAGCGGCGTGATGTCGTCGAGGATCCAGAAGCCACGGCCGTGCGTGCCCACCACGAGGTCGTCGTCCTTGACGACGAGGTCGCGGATGGAGGTGGCCGGCATGTTCAGCCGGAGCGACTGCCAGCTCTCGCCGTCGTCGAAAGAGACGTAGACCGCCTGCTCGGTGCCCGCGAAGAGCAGCCCTCGCCGGACGGGGTCTTCGCGCACGGTGTTGACGACCCCGCCGTCGGGGATTCCGGCCGTGATCTCGGCCCAGCTCCGGCCGCCGTCGCGCGTGCGGTAGATGTGGGGCCGCAGGTCGTCCAGGCGGAAGGTGTTGATCGCCGCATAGGCGGTGCCGGCGTCGAAGTGCGAGGCGTCGACGAGCGAGACCTTGCTCCAGGGCTGGTCGCGCAGCGCGGGCGGCGTCACGTCCGTCCACGTCCGGCCTCCGTCGCCGGTCACATGGACGAGGCCGTCGTCGGTGCCGGCCCAGATCCTTTGGCCGTCGATGGGGGAGGGAGCGACAGTGTAGATGACGCCGCGCCGGGTGGCCTTGGCCGCCTCCGTGCCCCGGTACTTGCCGACGTTGGCCGGCGCGACCCACGTTGCGCGCGTGAGGTCGGGGCTGATCTCCGTCCAGGCCTGGCCGCCATCGCTCGTCTTCCAGAGCGTGTTCGACGCGAAATACAGCGTGTGGGGGTCGGTGGGGGAGAAGAGCACGGGCGCCGTGCGCAGCACGCGGAAGGACGCGGAGCGCAGCGCCCGCGGCGTCACGTTCTGCGCCTGCCCCGTGCGGCGGTCGTAGCGCGTGAGCCGGCCGCCGTACACGATGTCCGGGTCGAGGGGGTCGGGCGCCACGTAGCCGTACTCTTCGACGGCCACCGGGTGCCAATCGCGGAACGTGATCTCGCCGTCGTCGCCGCGGCTGGCGATGCACACCGACCCGCTCTCCTGCTGCCCGCCGCACACGCGGTAGGGAAAGGCGTCGTCCGTGCTCACGTGGTAGAGCTGCGCCGTCGGCTGGTTGTACCAGGAGCTCCAGCTCTGTCCGCCGTTGACGGTGACGATCACCCCCTGATCCGACGCGATCAGCATCACGTCGGGGTGCCGGGGATTGATCCAGATGCGGTGGTAGTCGTCGCCACCGGGGGCGCCGCGGAACGCGGTGAAGGTGTGGCCGCCGTCGGTCGACTTCCACGTCACGACGCTGGCCGTGAACACCGTGTCGGGGTCGCTCGGGTGGACTTTCACCTCGGCGAAATCGGAGCCGCGCTCGGTGACGCGGCTATCGGCGTTGACGCGCGTCCAGCTCTCACCCGCGTCGTCGGAGCGGTAGAGCCCGCCGTTGCCCTTCGCCTCGACGGTGGCGTAGAGCCGGCGCGGATCGCTCGGCGCCACCGTGATGCCGATCCGGCCCAGGCCGTCGTCAGTGAAGGTGGGCAGCCCCTTCGCGAGCGGCTTCCAACTGTCTCCGCCGTCGGTCGACTTGTAGAGCCCGCTGCCCGGGCCGTTGAAGACGCCGTTCTCCCACGGCGCCTGCCGCGACTCCCACAGGACCGCGTACACCGTGCGCGGGTCCTTCGGGTCGAGAACGACGTCGATGGCGCCCGTGTCCTCGTCACGATAGAGGACCTTCTCGAAGGTAGCGCCGCCGTCGGTGGAGCGGAACAGGCCTCGCTCGGGGCCGGGCCCATACGGGCTGCCGAGGACGGCCACGAACAGGCGGTTCGGATCGCGGGGGTCGACGACGATCTGCGGGATCTGGCGCCCATCGCGCAGGCCGAGATGGCGCCAGGTCTTCCCGCCGTCCGTGGATTTGTAGATACCGTCGCCGGTCGAGAGGTCCGGCCGCTGCAGGCCCTCGCCACTGCCGACGTAGATCACGTCCGGGCTCGACGGAGCGATCGCGATGGCGCCGACGGAGCCGGTCGGCTGATCGTCGAAGATCGGGAGCCAGGTCCGGCCGTAGTCCTCGCTCTTCCAGACCCCGCCGTTGACGGCGCCGACGTAGAAGACATGGGGCCGGTCGGGGATGCCCGCCGCGGCCTTCGTGCGTCCGCCGCGGTGAGGGCCGATCATCCGCCAGCGCAGCTCGCGGAAGAGGCCGGGGTCGTAGGACTCTGCGTTTGCCGCGGCGGCGAGCGTGGTTCCGGCAACGGAGAGAATAAGGACGGCGGCCAGGCGACGAATGGACATGCGACGGGCCTCCCGCAAGAGGCCGTCACTCTAGCCCAAAACCTGGACGGTTATGCGCTGCCTGGCGTCATTCACCGAGGCTCATGCGCCGCTCCGCGCCATCCGCGCTTCATTTCGGCTTGCGCTTGGACCGGGCCTTGGGCCTGGACCTCGCCTTGCCCTTGGGCGTGACCCGTTCGGGCAGCTTCGCGCCTCCCGTCTCGCGGTTCCACTCTTCGAAGGTCTGGTTGGAGATCTTGCCCTCGACCAGGAGCTGCGCGAACTTCCGGCGCTGGGCTTGGCTCTTGAATGGCATTTCTCGCTATCCGCCTCTCACCTGCTCGGTGGGCACGGTCAGGACCGCAATTGGACGTACGGGACATCGCCCGCGCACTCCCAACGCAGGTCCGAGGCTTCCCCGCGCTTGATCCTCTCCGGGTCGGCCACGAAATAGACGATCGCTCCAGACAAGCGCGAGCATGATCCAAGGCACCCGCGACCGGGGGGTCGTGGTACCTCCAAGCGGTCCATGAGAACAGCTTAGCCCCTTTGGCCGCCGGAGCAGGCCCTGGCGCGCGGTCTGCCTCATGCGTGGACGATCAGTTTGGCCGAGTAACTACGCGCCGGAGGATCGCGTCAATCACCTCGACTCTCATCGTGTATCGCTCGTCCGCCCTAGAAGGTCACCGACGGTGACGAAGCGGAGACCCTTGCGCTCTCCAGCACTGAGAATCGAATCCAGAGCCGCTACCGTTCTCGATGGGTCTGCGATGCCATCGTGAAGAATGACGATCACTCCTGGCGCCAGGTTCTTGGTGACGAGCCATCGGATATAGGCCGACGGAGGATGGTAACCGTCATAGGGATAGGCCGAGCCAAGAACGACCCGATAGCCGCGGTCCTCCGCAAGCTGAAGCTGCGACCGGCGAATCTTGCCTCCCGGCGGGCGGAACAACTTGATGGGGCCGCGAAGGCCGAGGATTTCTTCCGTTCGCGTCAGGTTGGCAAGGAAGTCATCGTCGCTCGCTTGGACCGTCGAACGAGTGGTGAAGTAGTGGCTTCCCACCTCGTGCCCTTCCGAGCGGAGACGGCCGACAAGGTCGAGGTGAGCAGCTGCGCGGTCGCCGATCAGGAAGAACGTCGCATGCGCTCGGTGCTTGGAGAGTATCTCGAGCACCTGGGGAGTGTGTTCTGGGGCCGGGCCATCATCAAAGGACAGTGCGACCAGGGGCTCAGTGGTCTCGATCCGCCAGACGATGCGCGGCATCGCCCAAGCGAGAGCATCGAAGGCCCAAAGAGGCTGGGCTACGACCACGGCGGTGGCCGCCAATAGCACGCCGCCAAGGACCAGGAGCATGCGACGCACCCGTCCCCGTTTAGTCATGAGGCGAGGAGGACGACCAGTGTCCGAGCCATGTGACGATTCATGCACGGTTCGATGCGTGCGGGTGCTCTGGCGGGGACACTCGCCTCTCTGTCACACCGCCCATGCGCTGTCGCCGCTTCGATAGGCTCAGGCGGCGTGATCTCGCCCTGCGCTCAGGGCTTAGGCGCTGCACTCTCCTTCGAGCGCTTCCACCTTGAACTGCGTTTCCTCCGCGAGATCGACGAAGTCTGCGGGAAGCGCGTCCGCGG
Source organism: Acidobacteriota bacterium (assembly GCA_003222275.1). Classification (GTDB taxonomy): domain Bacteria; phylum Acidobacteriota; class Vicinamibacteria; order Fen-336; family Fen-336; genus AA32. Next base: position 5,698 of record QHVJ01000322.1, read on the forward strand.
CCGTGATCGCTTCCAGATCGGAGAGGGCGGCCTTCACGACGCCGACGTCCACGCGGCGGAAGAAGGCGGGTGCTTCCTCCCCGGCGTCGCGCTCGGAGACGTAGAGGGCGACGAGCCGCTCCACCACCTCGGGCACGCGGCGGGCGGGGACCTTGGCCGCCAGGCGTCCGAAGCGCGCGCCGCCGGTGTCGATGCCACCCCCCACCATCACGAAGTACTGGGGGATCACCTTGTCGCCGAGCTTGCGCACGCTGCCCTGGAAGCCGAGCCCGGCGATGTGGTGTTGGCCGCAGCCGTTGGGGCAGCCGCTGATCTTGATGCCGAGGCCGGGAACGGCGGCGACGAGGTCCGGGCGCTCGCGCAGCCGGTCGCCGAGGAGCTTGCCGAGGCCCCGCGACTGGGTGACGGCGAGACGGCACGCCTCGGCCCCGGGGCAGCTCGTCACGTCGGCGAGCGTCCCCGCGTCGGGCAAGCCGAGGCCGCCGGCCTCGAGGCGGCGGTGCAGTTCGCGCACGTCGCGGCGGCGCACCCAGCGCAGCATCAGGTCCTGGTCGGGGGTGACGCGGATGGAGCCGTCCCCGTAAGCGAGGGCCAGATCGGCGAGCAGGCGCATCTGGGCGCCGGTGAGATCGCCCAGGGGAAGGGTCACCGTCACCACCGCGTAGCCGTCCTGCTTCTGGGAGCGGACGTTCGTGCGCAGCCAGCGTGAAGCCTCCTCGCTGCGCACCGTGAGCGCGCGCGGCGACGGGGGGACGATGCCGGGACCGCGAACCTCCGCGGCTACGGTCCGGGCGGCCGCCTCGGCCACGCCGGGCGCCGCGGGGCGATCCCACGCCGGGGGCGCCTCGACCGGCGGGCGCTCCGGGTCGAACGGGAGCTGCGGTCCCCCTTCCGCCTTCAGCGCCGCGCGCTCCTTCTCGAACTCCGCGCGCCAGGCCTCGAAGCCGATGTCGCGGATCAGGAACTTCATCCGGTTGCGCTGCTTGTGCGCGTAGTCGCCGAGGCGGTGGAAGACGCGGATGATGGCTTCCGCCACCTCGAGGATCTCTCCCGCGGGGAGGAACTCGTAGAGCTCGTATCCCGACCGGCACAGGATCGCCGTCCCGCCGCCCACCGTCACCCGGAAGCCGCGGCCGCCCGTGCCGTTCGATCCGCGCACGCGCGCGTGCCAGCCGATGTCGTTGATCGCCGCCACCGCGTGGTCCTCGGCGCAGCCTTCGAAGGCGATCTTGAACTTCCGGGGCAGCGTCGAGCTCATCGGATGGCGCAGCAGGTACCGCGTGAGGGCCTCGGCGTAGGGCGTCACGTCGAAGGCCTCGCCCTCGGCCACCCCCGCGTAGGGGCAGGCGGTGACGTTGCGCACCGAGTTGCCGCAGGCCTCCCGGGTGGTGAGCCCGGCCTCGGCGAGGCGCCTCATCGCGAGCTCCACGTCGTGGAGCTTCACGAAGTGGAACTGCACGTTCTGGCGGGTGGTCACGTGGCCGAAGCCGCGAGACCAGCGCTCGGCGACGTCGGCGAGGGCGCCGAGCTGCGCGACGTCCAGGATTCCCTGGGGGATCTTGACCCGGATCATCTGCGCGTCGCCCGTCTGGCGCTGGCCGTAGGTGCCGCGGACGAGCCGGAAGGCGCGCCACTGGTCGGGCGTCAGCTCGCCGCGCTCGTACCGCTCCAGCGTGGCGACGAACTCGTCGATGTCGGCTTCGTCGGCGAACGAGAGCCTCGTGCGGCCGAGGGTGCGGACGTCGGGCAGAGACGACATGACGGCCTCCTTAACGGACCGCGCCCACGGCCACGGCGGAGACGTCGGCCTCCGAGGTGCGGCCGAGGACCGCGGCGAGCGACACCACGGCGCCCACGACGATCGTGCCCGGCGCTGAGGGCGCGGCGCTGACGTCCGCGGTGGCCATGGCGCCCAGGGTCCCCGTCCACGCGTGTGCGGCCTCCGTCGACGCCCCGAGGACCACCGCCGCGGGCGTGAGTGGCGACCAACCGCGGGCGAGCAGACGCGATGCGACTGCGGCCCGCGAGCCGAGTCCCATGAGGACGACGACGGTGAGGGAGTGCGGCGCCAGGCAGTCCAGGACCGGTCCGTAGGCGGTCTCGGCGTGGCCGGACACGACCACGAAGCCGGCGGCGAGGCCGCGGTGAGTGACGGGGATGCCGGCCAGGGCCGCGGCCGCCACCGCGGAAGAGACGCCGGGAACGACCTCGAAGGCGACGCCGGCGGCGACGAGGGCGAGGGCCTCTTCGCCGCCGCGGCCGAGCACGAACGGATCGCCGCACTTCAATCGGACGACGCGCTGGCCACGCTGGGCCGCCCGCACCATCAGGCGGTTGATCGTCTCCTGGCGGATCGAGGGCCGCCCCGCACGCTTGCCCACGGGGAAGCGGCGCGCCCGGGGAGCGAGGTCGAGGGCGCGGGGGTCGACGAGCGCGTCATACAGCACGAGGTCGGCCTCGCCGAGCACGCGGGCCGCCCGCCTCGTCATCAGCTCGGGATCGCCCGGGCCCGCCCCCACCAGCCACACGTACCCGCTCATCATTGAGCTGGGGGACGCTGCGGCGCGTCCCCCAGACCCCCACTCGCGTCTTCCGCGACGCCGAAGTGAATTCGCCGCCGCTCATCGAGCGGGTCCGCTTCGCGGCCCCGGGCGGAGTCAATCCCGTTCCGC
>QHVJ01000323.1 GCA_003222275.1 Acidobacteriota bacterium
CCTGATGCTCGGTGAGGATGCGGCCCTGGGGCGAATCGCGGTCGGCAATGTACTTCGCCGCTTCGGTGAACTGCGCATCCGCCATCGCATAGTGCTGCTGATTGAAATAGTCGAGCCCGCGCGTGAGGAAGATGTTGGCGAGCTTCGAGCGCGTAACGTCGTCGCTCGGGCTCCAGATGAGGGCCTGCCGATACTGCTCGATCGCCGCCACTGGGTCCTTCTTTTCGCGGACGAGGAAATCGCCGTACTTCGCGAGCGGCTCCCCGCTCTCCTTCACGCGGCGGATCAGCTCCTGATACCCGAGCTCCGCGTCGTCCAGCCTCCCCGTCTTCACCGCGAACGCGATCAGCGCTTCGACCGACGGCCGGCCGGAATCCCCGCGCATGGCCAGCGTGTACTCGCGCGCGACGCGCTCGGGGCTGTAGTCCACCCCCGGCTCCGGCGTCGGCAGCGGCGGCTCGGAGGGGGCCCCGCGGCCGGGACGGCGCCGCGCGGAGGCTTCTCGCGGGCGCGCCGCCTGCGCCTCCTGCTGTCGCTCGTGGAAGCGGATCGCGTGGGGGGCCAGGAGCTGTGCGAGCGCGAGATGCGCGGGAGCCAGCTCTGGGCTGAGACCCACGGCCCGCTCCAGGAAATCGATGGCCCGCCGCTCCTCCGGCTTGAACTCCGGCGGCCCCACCAGCGGCGCGCCCGTGGGCAGGGGCGAAGCCGGCGCCGTCGGCGTCGGCAGCGGCGCCGACTCGGCCTTCCTGGCCCAGGCCCGTCCCTGCAGATACAGCGCCTCCGGATCATCGCCCGCGTTCTGCAGCCGGGCCAGCGTTCCGTCGGCATCGCCCGCTTCCAGCATCGCCCGCGCTTCCTGCACGTCGCGCGACGAGGCCGGGGCCGTGCCGCCGCCGCCCGGCGCGGAGCGGCTCTGGCACCCGATGGCGACGACAAGCAGGAGGCCCGCGGCGGGGCCCGATGTTCGAATCACGCCGGCGGAGGCGCGGGAGAGCCGGCCGTGGCGCGGCGCAGCCGCTCGATGGCCCGCGTGGCGCGGTCGACGACGCTGCTGTTCGGGTCGGTGAGCAGGGGCGTCAGCTGCGGGATCGTGCCGGCGTCGCCGATGGTACCGAGGATGTCGCAGAGCACGGCCCGCACGTCGGCGTCGGGATCCTTGAGATAGGGATACAGCTCTCCGACGACGCCGTGGCCCATCTCGAGCAGGTAGTAGCGCGCGCGGGCGCCGAGCGTGCGCGAAGGCAGCTCGCGGACGATGCTGTCGAGGAAAGCCCGGTCGCCCATGCGCGCGAGGGCGAACGTGTAGGCCAGGCGCACCTCGTCGTTCTTCTCGCGCTGGTAATCCTTCTTGAACGCGTCGAGCTGGGCCGCGCCGGAGATCCGGCCCAGACCCTCGACGGCCAGGCGGCGCTTCGCCGCATCCGGGTCCTGGAAGAGCTGCTGGAACAGATCCGCCTGCGTGGGATCGCCGACGCGGCTGAGCGTTTCGAGCACCTTCAGCCCCAGCTCCTTGCGCCGGTTCGCCTCGTACATCTCCCGCAGCGCGGGCCCGGCCTCGGTCACCTTCAGCACGCCGATCGCCTGCAGCGCCCGATGGCGCACCGAGGCGGCGTTGTCCGAAAGCAGCGGGATGAGGGCGCGGCCGTCCGGGAGGCTGCCGATCTTGCCGATGGCGGTCGCCGCCGCGCCGCGCACACCCGGCTCCGGATCCTGGAGAGCCGCCGTCAGCTCCCGAAGGGCGGCGGTGCCGTTGAGGATGCCGAGGGCGAGCGCGGCCTCCTCCCGAATGTCCTTGTCCTCGTCGCGCAGCGCCCGGGCCAGCCCCTGGATCACCGACGGATCCACGACTGCGTGGGGCGCGATCGAGGAGCGGTCGAACTCGTCCGAGAACAGGTCGAGGAAGCGGCCGACCGCCGAGGCCCGCTCGCGGTCGGAATACAGCTCGACGAGGGTCCCGATCGCTTCCTCACGAATGCCGGGATCGCCGTCGCGCAACGAGGTCACGAGGGCGGGGACGGCCGCGGGCTCCCGCAGCTGGCGGAGCGCCTTAACGACCTCCATCCGCACCTTCATCTCTGGATCGTGGACGAGAGGGGCGAGATGGGCCACCGCCTCGCGGCGCCGGCTCTTGCCGAGCGCCTCGGCCGCCTCCTGGCGCGTCTTGGCGTTGGGACTCTTGAGATTGGCGAGCAGGTCTTCGAAGCTCAGCCGAGTCGCCGCCCCGAGCGAGGGCGCGGCGAGGAACAAGAGCAGGGTGACGATCCGTCGGAAGCTTTGGTCCATCCCACCTCCTGGCATCAGAGCGAGCACGGCAGACCCGCTCGGATCATAACAAAACGAAGGCTTCGATCAATGACTTTCAGCCGCGGGCGGCGGCGTGGCGGGCGGCCCCTTCGAGCGCGGCGCGCAGGTACCGGCTGGTCAGGCCGCGGCCATCGGCCGCCAGGGCTTCGGGGGTGCCCTGGAACACGACGTGACCCCCTTCGGCCCCGCCCTCGGGCCCGAGGTCGACGATCCAGTCCGCCTGCTTGACGACGTCCATGTTGTGCTCGATGACGACCAGCGTCGCCCCCGCCTCGAGGAGGCGCTGGAAGCAACGCAGCAGCTCGGCGACGTCTCCCATGTGGAGCCCCGTGGTGGGCTCGTCGAGGACGTAGAGGACACGCTCGCCCGCCTTGCGCGCGAGGTGGGCCGCGAGCTTCACGCGCTGCGCCTCGCCCCCCGACAGGGTGGTCGCGGGCTGGCCGAGCCGCAGGTAGCCGAGGCCGATCTCCGCGAAGAGCCGCAGCCGCCGCACCACCTTGGGCTGCGCTCCGAAGAAGTGGAGGGCCTCGTGCACGGTCATGTCGAGGACGTCGTCGATAGTGCGGCCGTGCCAGCGCACCTCGAGCACCGGCGGCCGGTACCGCCGCCCGCTGCACGCCTCGCACACGAGATAGACGTCGGCCAGGAACTGCATGTCGACCTTGACCTGCCCGTCGCCCCCGCACGCCTCGCAGCGTCCGCCGGGAACGTTGAAGGAGAAGTGGCCGGCGGTCAGCCCGCGGTCCCGCGCCTCCCGCGTGGACGCGAACAGCTCCCGGATGCCGTCGAAGGCCTTGAGATACGTCACCGGGTTCGAGCGGGGCGTGCGGCCGATGGGAGACTGGTCGACGAGGACCAGCTCTTCCACGTAGCCCGCGCCTTCGATGTCGTCGTGCTCTCCCACCCCGCGCTCCCATCGGCCCTGCCGCCGGAGCAGCGCGGCGCACAGCACGTCGTGGACGAGGGTCGACTTGCCCGAGCCCGAGACGCCGGTCACGCACGTGAAAGCGCCCAGGGGAAGCTTCACGTCGATGTTCTTCAGGTTGTGCTCGCGGGCGCCCCTCACGACGAGGGAGAGGCCGTTGCCGCGGCGACGTTTCGCCGGCACCGGGATCTGCAGCTCGCCGCGAAGGTACTTGCCGGTCAAGCTGCGGCCGTCCTCGAGCAGCTCCGGGTACGAGCCCTGGAAGACGACCCGCCCTCCCTGCTCTCCGGCCCCGGGCCCAAGGTCGATGATGTGGTCGGCCACGCGCATGATGCCGGGATCGTGCTCCACGACGAGGACGGTATTGCCCTGGTCCCGCAGCGCCTCGAGGATCCGGACGAGCCGATCCGTGTCGCGGGGATGAAGGCCGATCGACGGCTCGTCGAGGACGTACAGCGTCCCCACCAGCCCGGTGCCGAGCGACGTCGCGAGCGCGATGCGCTGCGCTTCGCCGCCGGAGAGCGTGCCGAAGGGCCGGTTCAGCGTGAGGTAGTCGAGCCCCACGTCGGCGAAGAAGCGGAGCCGGCGCTGCAGCTCGGCCAGCACCTTCCCCGCGATCTTCCCCTCGCGCTCGTCCAGCTCGAGCTCGGCCAGGAACGTCCGCGCTTCCCGCACAGGCAGGTTGCACGCCTCGTCGATGCTCTTGCCCCCGACCTTGACGTGGAGGGCTTCGGGGCGCAGCCGAGCGCCTTTGCAGTCCGGGCACAGCTGATATCCGCGGTACCGGCTCAGGAACACCCGGACCTGCACCTTGTATTTCTTCGTCTCGAGCCAGCGGAAGAAGCCCACCACCCCGTGGAACTCCTCGTCGCCCTCCAGCACCAGGCGCCGGTGCTCCTCGGCGAGACGCGACCACGGCACGTCCATCGGGATGCCCCGGCGCCGGGCGAAGCGCTTGAGCTCTGCGAGCAGCCCGCGGTAGTGTGGTTTGTTCCAGGGCTCGACCGCCCCCTGTCCGAGCGAGCGCTCCTTGTCCGGGATGACGAGGTCCTGGTCGATCTCGATCAGGTTCCCGAATCCGTGGCAGGTCGCGCAGGCGCCGTAGGGATTGTTGAAGGAGAACAGGCGGGGCTGCGGCTCCTCGAACGATCGCGCGCACCGGGCGCAGTCGAATCCTTCGGAGAAGCGAAGGCCCGGGCCGTCGGCGACCTGGGCCAGGGCCTGCCCTGCTCCTTCCGCGAATGCGGTCTCGAGCGAGTCCGTGAGGCGCGAGCGCGCGTCGGGGCCGACCGCCACCCGATCGACGAGGACCACCAGGGGGTCCTTCGCCCGCTCCTTCGCTCCCTCGGGCGTCAAGCCCTCGCTCGCTCTTTGAGCTGGGGGGCGCTCCGCACCCCCCAGACCCCCACTGACCAGTGACTCGAGGCTCACCACTTCGCTTCCCACCAGCAGCCGGCCGAAGCCGCGCTTCTGCAGGCGATCGAAGAGGTCGGGCAGCGGCGTGCCCCCGACGCTCACGGGAAAGCCGATGAGCACGCGCGTCCCTTCCGGGAGCCCGAGGAGCCGCTCCACCGCCGATTCGGCGGTGTCCTTGGTGACCTGGGTGCCGCACGAGTCGCAGATGGTGCGGCCGATGCGGGCGAAGAGCACCCGGAGGTGGTCGTGGATCTCGGTGGCGGTGGCGACCGTCGAGCGCGGGTTGCGGGAAGGGGCGCGTTGCCGCAGGGCGATCGCGGGGCAGATGCCGTCGAGGAGATCGACCTCGGGCTTCTCCATGCGCTCCAGGAACTGCCGGGCGTAGGCGGAGAGGCTCTCGACGTAGCGGCGCTGGCCCTCGGCGTAGAGGGTGTCGAAGGCGAGGCTGCTCTTCCCCGAGCCGGAGACTCCCGTCACCACCACCAGGCGGCTAGTGGGGATGGCGAGATCGATGTTCTTGAGGTTGTGGACGCGAACGCCCCGGGCGAGGATGGCTTCAGCCATGGGATCAGGTGGCGCTCACGCGGCTTCCACCGCGAAAACACAACCGCCAATAGTACCATGCCGTCTCTCGAATCCAGCTTGCTCGCGACGTAGCGAGGGGCGTAGTATGTCCGCCCCACTCAAAGCGAGGCACTCATGAAGCTCATGTATCCGTTGCTCCCTACCTCTCTGGTCTCGGCCGCGGTCCTGATGGTCCCGCTGCTCGCGACGCCCATCGCCGAGGGCGACGAGACCTGCAACTCGCCCTACATCGCCAACCTCATCAAGGGGCAGGAAGACTACGTCTACGTCTGGGCCCTGGGCGTCGAGGGCCTCGGCGACGGCTCGGACAAGATGGTCACCGTGGACGTCGACCCGAAATCGAAGAGCTACGGCCAGGTCCTCAGCCAGGTCTCGGTCGGCGGCCGCGGCGAGGCCCACCACATGGGCTTCACCGACGATCGCCGCCAGATCTGGGCGGGCGGCCTGGCGGGCAGCGACATCTACGTCTTCGACATCGCGACCGACCCCGCCCGGCCGAAGCTCGTGAAGACGATCAAGGATCTCGCCGCGAAGACCGGCTACATCGGACCCCACACGTATTACGCGCTGCCGGGCCGCATGGTCGTCCAGGCGCTCTCCAACGACAAGGACAAGGGCGGCGTCACCGGCATGGCCGTCTACAACAACAACGGGGATTTCATCGCCAGCTATCCGATGCCGGTCGGCAGCGGCGGCGACGGCTACGGTTACGACCTCGCGGTGAACCCGAGGAAGAACGTGATGCTCACCTCGAGCTTCACCGGCTACGCGAACTACATGCGGGCCCTGGGGGACCTGATCAAGGACGAGGCGGCGATGAAGCGCTTCGGCAGCACGATGGTCGCGTGGGACCTGAAGGCGATGAAGCCGACGAATGTCATGTCGGTCCCGGGCGCGCCTCTCGAGATCCGCTGGTCCCTGAAGCCGGGCGAGAACTGGGCCGTGACCGCCGCCGCGCTGACTTCGAAGCTCTGGCTCGTTCAGCAGGATCCCAAGGGGCAATGGCAGGCGAAAGAAGTGGCGACCATAGGCGATCCGGCGAAGATCCCCCTGCCGGTGGACATCAGCATCACCCGCGACGGCAAGGGACTCTGGGTCAACACGTTCATGGACGGCATGACCCGCTACTTCGATCTGTCGAATCCGCAGGCGCCGAAGCAGACCTACGAAAAGCACACCGGCCGGCAGGTCAACATGATCTCGCAGAGCTGGGACGGCAAGCGCGTCTACATCACGTCGTCGCTCCTGGCCAACTGGGACAAGGCGGGCGCCGACAACGAGCAGTTCCTGCGCGGGTTCTCCTGGGACGGCCGCGAGCTGAAGCAGGTATTCGAGGTCGATTTCACCAAGGAGAAGCTCGGGCGCGCCCACCACATGAAGCTCGGGTCGAAGGTCCTGCGCACCGCGTACCGGTGAAGCCCAGCCCGTTCCTGTTGACGCTGTCGTTGGCCGGGCCGCCTCTGGACTTCATCCCCCCGCGGCCGGGAACGTACGAGCTCCACCGCATCATGCGGGCGCCCGACGGCCAGGTGCTGACGGTGGACGGGCAGCCGGAGAAGCTGTCGCGCTTCACGCGCGAAAGGATCACGCTGCTCGGTTTCATCTACACGAGCTGCATGGACCCCGAGGGCTGCCCGCTGGCCTACCAGGTGTTCGGCCGGCTGAAGGACGAGATCCAGGGCATGCCCGCCCTGCAGGGCAAGGTTCAGCTCGTGACGCTGAGCTTCGATCCCGCGCGAGACTCTCCGTCGGTCATGAAACGCTACGCCGGGAGCCGCGTCGAGGAAGACGGCGGAGTGCGCTGGTTCTTCCTGACGACACCCTCGGTCCGGGAGCTGATGCCTCTCGTCGAGGGCTTCGGCCAGGACGTGCGCTACTCGATGGACCGCTCCAGTGGCCGGCCGGTACGCCAGCTTTCCCACGTCCTCAAGGTCTTCCTCATTGACCGCGCCGGTTATGTCCGCGAGATCTACACCTCGACGTTCCTGTACCCGCAGTCCATCCTCGCCGACATAGAAACGCTTCTTATTGAGCAAGGGGATGCTAGCGGCGCACCCCCTTGACGACCGAGCGCAAGCGAGGTCGCGCTGGCGCGGCTCCACGCAGCG
>QHVJ01000324.1 GCA_003222275.1 Acidobacteriota bacterium
ATCCCGATCAACGGCCCCGCTCCCGCCATCGCCAACGCGGTCGCCCACGCCACCGGAGTGCGCATCCGGGAGATCCCGCTCACTCCCGAGCGCGTTCTCGCCGCCCTCGAGGAGGCGCGGGCTCGCACGCCGCGGCCGCGGCCCGCCTGACCGCCGACGACGACGTTCTCGCGCGCATGCCCAAGGCGGAGCTGCACGTCCACCTCGAGGGCACGATCACGCCCGAGACGCTGTGGGCCATCGCGCAGCGCAACCACGTGGCACTGCCGGTGGGCAGCCTCGCCGAGCTGCGGGCGCTCTACGCTTTCGAGAGCTTCGACCGGTTCCTGCACCTCTGGCTCGCGATGTGCGGCTGCCTGCGCCGGGCCGAGGACTACGAGCAGATGGCGGATGCGTTCCTCGAAGGCTGCGACGCGCAGAACGTCCGTTACGTCGAGGCCCACTTCACGCCGTACAACCACGAGCGCTTCGGCTTCGGGGGGCGGCGGGCCCTGGAGATCGTGAGCCGGCGGCTGCAGGCGGCCGAGGCGGGCGGCGGGCCCGTCGCGAGGCTCATCACCGACATCCCCAGCGAGTCGGTGCTGGAGAGCGGGCCCTACACCGCGGCGCTGCTCGAGGAGATCGCGGACCCGGTGGTCGTCGCCATCGGTCTCGGCGGCCCCGAGGAAGGCTTTCCCCGCCGGCTCGTCGCGCCCTATTTCGAGCGCGCGCGCCGCGCGGGCTATGCCGTGGTGGCCCACGCCGGAGAGACGGGCGGGGCGGACCACGTGCGGCAGGCGGTGCTGGAGCTGCAGGCGCGCCGCGTCCAGCACGGCGTGCGCGCGGTGGAGGACGAGGCCACGCTGCGCCTGCTGGCCGAGCGCGACGTGTGCTGCGACGTGGCCCTGACGAGCAACCGGTTCTTGACCGTGTACCGCGACGTCTCGGAGCATCCCCTGCGGCGGATGATGGACGCCGGCGTCCCCGTCACGCTCGGCACCGACGACCCGCCGTTCTTCGGCACCGACCTCACCCGCGAGTATCGCCTCGCCCACGAGGCCCTCGGCCTCTCGCTCGCCGAGCTGTGGCAGCTCGACCTGAACGGCCTGCGCTACGGGCTGGCCGAGACCGGGGTGCGCCGGCGGCTGATGCGCGAGTTCGAGGCGGCGGGCGCCGCCCTCGGGCTCTGACGGAGGGTCTACTGATTCGATGGCGGCGGAGGCGCTCACGGCCCGAGCGTGGTATTACGGTGAGGTCAGGCTTCTTTCGAGGAGGATGAACGTGAGGAAAACGCGCCCGGAGACCCGGATGGTCCTGCTCGGCCTGCTGCTCGCGGCGGGCCTGCCCGCGGCGGCCGCGGACGCGCCGCCCGTCAAGGCCGATCCCAAGGCGGCGGCCATCGCCGACCAGGTGATGGACGCCCTCGGCGGCAAGAAGGCGTGGGACGACACCCATTACCTCCGCTTCGACTTCGGGGTGGAGAAGGACGGAAAGTTCCAGGGCCGCTCCCACACCTGGGACAAGTGGACGGGCCGGTACCGGCTGGAGGGCAAGACCCCGGAGGGCAAGAGCACCGTCACCCTCATGAACGTCAACACCAAGGAGGGCTCGACCTGGGTCGACGGGAAGAAGCTCGAGGGCGAGGAGGCGAAGAAGGCGCTCGAGCGCGCTTACGGCGCCTGGATCAACGATACCTACTGGCTGCTCGTGCCCTACAAGCTCAAGGACCCCGGTGTGGTCCTCGCGTACGGCGGCGAGCAGAAGGGCCCGGGCGGCACGTGGGACAAGCTCGTATTGAGCTTCGACAACGTGGGGCTCACGCCGAAGGACAAGTACTGGATCTTCGTCAACCGCGACAACCACCTCGTGGACCGTTGGGACTACGTGCTCAAGGGCGAAAAAGTACCGCCCACCACCTGGCAGTGGAAGGGCTGGAACAAGCACGGCAAGATGATGTACTCCTCCGAGCGCGTGAACGCGAAGGAGAACCGGAAGCTCCTGATGCCGGTGTTCGACATGCCGGACACGGTGCCCGACGCGGTCTTCACCTCCCCCCAGCCGTCGTCGTAGCGCGAGACGGTTCCTCCCCCGACGGGCGCGGCGTCCTTGACAGGCGTCGCGCCCGCGGGCTATCGTCCCCGCCGATCTCCCTCCCTCGACTGCCGCCGCCCGGCGCGAAGCCGCCCGCGCGGAGAGGCTCACGCCGGTCCGCACGCCGTCATGGAGGAACCTGAATGTCGCTGAAGCGTTTCCTCGGAACCGGGGCCCTGCTCGGCCTTGCCCTCATCGCGTTCCTGGCCGTTCCCAACGCGCCCCTCGCCACCGCGGCCGGGACGAGCCCGGAATGGGCGGCCAACACCACCGTCATCGAGGCCTGCAGCTGCCCGATGTTCTGCCAGTGCTACTTCAACACCAGCCCCGCCGGCCATTCCCACGGCGCCGGCATGGCCGAGCACTTCTGCCGCGCCAACCTGGCCCACAAGATCAACAAGGGCCACTACGGCGAGACCTCGCTCGACGGCGTGAAGTTCTGGGTCGCCAACGACCTCGGCGGCGACTTCTCCCAGGGCAAGATGGACTGGGCGGTGCTGACCTTCGACAAGTCGACGACCCCGGCCCAGCGCGAGGCCATCCAGAAGATCGTGGGCTACGTCTTCCCGGTGCAGTGGAACACCTTCAAGACCGCCGAGGGCAACATCGACACGTGGCGCTACGACAAGGACAGCGCGGTCGCCACCCTCGACGGCGGCAAGTCGGGGGAGGTTCGTCTCAAGCGCTTCGCGGGGATGACCGCGGAGCCGATCGTCATCAGGAACCTTCCGTACTGGGGCGTGAAGCGGCACGAGGGTTTCGTCCTCATGCCGAACACGGTCGAGGCATACCGCGTGGGGCCGAAGGCGTTCGAGTACAAGGGCACCAATGGATTCATGATCACGTGGGACATGAACTCGAAGGACGTCGCTCCGCCGGCGCCCGGCAAGTAGCCGGAGCTACCGTCCCGCGAGCAGCGGCGGGAGCGCCTCCAGGTCGGCGTTCCCGCCGCTGATGATGACCCCTACCCGCTTCCCCGCGGCGTCGACCTTCCCCGCCCACGCCGCGGCGAGGCCGAGGGCCCCGGTCGGTTCGACCACCAGCTTCATCCGCTCCCACACGAAGCGCAGGACGTCGAGGAGCTCGTCGTCGGACACCGTCACCATGTCGTCGACGTTGGCGCGGACCAGGGGAAACGTGATCTGCCCCAGAGACGGCGTGCGGGCACCGTCGGCGATGGTGCGGGGGTTGTGGACGGTCTGGAGCGTGCCCGTCTTGAACGAGCGGGTGGCGTCGTCGCCCAGCTCGGGCTCGACGCCCACGACGCGGCCGTGAGGATTCCGGCGGCGCGCGGCCAGCGCGGAGCCCGAGAGGAGCCCGCCCCCGCCGCACGGCACGAGGAGCAGGTCGAGGGCCCCCACCTCCTCGAGGAGCTCCTTGGCCGCCGTTCCCTGGCCGGCGATGACGTGGGGATGGTCGAAGGGAGGAATGAGCACCTGGCCTCCCTCCGCCTGCAACCGGCGCGCGACCTCCTCGCGGTCCTCCCTCGTGGGCTCGTAGCTCACGACGCGGGCCCCGTAGCCTTCGGTGGCCCGGCGCTTGGCGGCGGGCGCGTCGGCGGGCATCACCACGGTGGCGGTGGTCCCCACCAGCCGGCTGGCCAGCGCTACCGCCTGGGCGTGATTGCCCGAGGAGTAGGTGATCACGCCGCGCCGCCGCTCGTCCGCGGACAGGCGGGAGATCGCGTTGTAGGCGCCGCGGAACTTGAAGGCGCCCATGCGCTGGAAGCTCTCGCACTTCAAGAAGAGCCGCGCTCCCACGCGCTCGTCGAGCGTGCGGGACGTCACGACCGGTGTGCGGTTGGCGACGCCCTCGAGCCGCTCCGCCGCATCGGCTATGTCGTCGTAGGAAACCATGGTTTGCCTCGGTAGCTGCAATCCTCACAGGTATGGTGCGTTGACGGGGTTCGCTCTCCGCGTGTCGAGGACGCCGTCCACGGCCAGGGCCATGTTGAGGTAGGCCGCGAAATCCAGCACGCGGCCCTCGGCCGCCCCTTCGCGCGCCGAGGCGGCCACCACGCGCCGCTCGCTGTGCCGCACCTCGAGCTGAAGCACGCCGTCGGTGAAGAGCCCACGGTCGAGGGTGCGGTCTATCTCCAGGTGGTATTCCACGCCCCGGATGCGCGCCCAGATGGCGTCGATCGAATCGGCCCGCTCGGCGAAGAAGCCGTCCCGGCCCGGCAGTGCTTTCCAGGCCTCCAGTGAACCGAAGAAGCGGGGCTTCTCGATGTACGGCCCGCCATCCTCGGGGCAGAAGGTGTCGCAGTTGCCGCACTCGTTGCAGAAATCCTGGAAGTTCGCGATCTGATGCTGCTTCTTCACTTCGAACAGGCCCGCCGGCACCGCGTTCACCGCGCCCTTCTCGTAGCGGTAGCTCTCGTACGCGCGCCGCAGCACGCTCGTCTCGTAGACGAAGTTCGCGTCGTTGGGGCACACGGGCACGCACTTGTCGCAGTTGACGCAGTCGAACAGCCACAGGCGCGAGCCGATCTTGCGCGGCGGCTTGCGGTTGGCCTCCGCCCGGTAGCGCGGGTCGCGCGTCGCCTTCTCCACCAGCACCGGCGTGTTGAGGAGCGCGGCCACGTGCACGAGCTCGTCGTACAGGGCTGCCTGGCCCGCCTCGGTGAGGATGCCGCCGAGGTCCACCGTCCCCGAGCGCACTGAGGCCAGCAGCGCCGCGCGGAGGGGACCTTCGGGTGCGACGCGCTCCACCGCCGCCTCGCCCTGGCCGCCCGCCTTCACCACGTAGTCGCCGAGGCGGCGCACGCCGAGCCCGCGCATGCGCTCCTCGAGGTTCTCGGCGTACTTCGACAGGCGACCGTAGCCGCCGGGACGCAGCAGGTCGGTGCAGGTCGTGATGGGAGTGAAACCGAGGGCCGCGCAATCGGGATAGTTGCGGGCGTCGACGCCCGCCGAGAACGAGATGGGCACCTCCGGTCGCGCCCGCCGGTATTTCCCGACGAGGTTCAACGTGAGGACGTGGAGCGGCTCGCCCGAGAGGTACATCACGGCCTCGGAGGCGGGGAAGAACGGCCGGTGGTTCTCGACCACGAGCGTGTTCGAGAACTTCACCTGGAACCGGCGCCCGCGCGCGCGGGCCAACTCCGAGAGGCGGTCGGTCATCTCCAGGGCCTGTCCCCACTGCAGGTCCTTGTCGAAATCCTGCGGCCGCGTGCGGACCTCGTGGTAGCCGAGGACGTCGTGCAGCAGCCCGTCCACGGCCTCCCGGCCGAGCAGCGTCGGGTTGAGCTTCACGGTGACGTGGACGTCCATCTCGGTGAGGAGGAAGCGGACGATGCCCTCGATCTCGCCCGCCGGGCAGCCGTGGAAGGTGGAGAGCGTGATCTGGTCGGAGAGCGCCGTGGTGAACTCGAGATCCCGGAGGCGGGCGAGGTCGGGCGTGATCTCCCGGCGCCGCGCCTCCACTTCGACCCGGGCGTCCTTCATGGACTCGATCCAACCCCGCACCGGCGGCGACCGGACGCCGGCCAGGTCGTAGCCGACGCTCATGTCCAGGATCGTGTCCTGCTTGAGGACGTCGGACGGCTGGCCGAGGAGGTTCGTGTGCTTCAGCACGTCGACGAGCATGGAGCCGGCCACGTACTCGCGCAGGCTCTGCTCCAGGCGCAGCTCCTGGCTCCACTCGACGTTGTAGCCGACGGTGGTGGCGTCGATGCAGGGCCGCGGGATCACGAGCCGGTCGTTGACCTGGACCGTCTTCAGCTCGAGGATCCGGCTGCCCGCCAGCCACGCGAGCACGACATTCTGCGCCATCTGGTCCTGCGGCCCCGCGGCGGGGCCCAGCGGGCTGGCCGCGCGGCGGCCGTGAAAGAGGACGGAGGTGTCGAGGTCGGGGGCGCCGTGCCAGAACTTGCGGGCGGGCAGGTCGAAGACCTTGCCCTCGCGCTCGTACTCGCGAAGCATCCTCCTCAGCAGGTCCGGAAACGGGGCCGGTATCAGCTCGGCCACTAGTGTGTACGCGAGTGGTAGAGCCGCACGGAGCCGACGATGGTATCCACCGCTCCCGAGTCGCGGGCGGCGTCGTCCTCCTCGCCGGAGTACGAGATCAGCAGCGCCGTTTCGTCGTCCGACACGGAGAAGTACCGCCAGCAGACGCC
>QHVJ01000325.1 GCA_003222275.1 Acidobacteriota bacterium
AACGGCTGTTGCAGGAACGGAGTTGCCCAGGTGTTGTCGCAGGCCAGGAGCGCGCCGGCCGCCTTTGCGATCGCCGCGATCGCTCCCAGGTCCGTGACCGCGATCGTCGGGTTGGAAGGCGTCTCCGTCCAGATCAGCCGGGTCTTCGGGCGAATCGCGGCGCGCACCGCCGCGACGTCGGTCATGTCCGCGAACGCCACTTCGAGACCCCACGGCACGAAGTGCTCGCGCAAGAGCTTGGGCGTGCCGAAATACGCGTCGAGCGGCGCCACCACATGATCTCCCGGGGCGAGCGTCTGGAAGACGGCCATCGTCGCCGCCATTCCCGACGCGAACGCCACCGCCGACGCCCCGCCCTCGAGTGTGGCCACGGCCGCTTCGAGCGCCCGCCGATTGGGGTTGGCATCGCGAATGTACGCAAAGCCGGCAGGGAACGTGCCGTCGGCGGCGCGCTGGAACGTCGTGGACATCTGGATCGCGGCCGTCACGGCGCCCGTCCCGGGATCCGGCTCGGACGCCACATGAACGGCCAGGGTCTCGAAGCGCACTGTTTCCTCGATTCCTACACGGTTTATGTTTAAAACCCGCGCCTCACAGGCGCGCCAAATCGGCTGAGGTCTGACCCAGGGCCATCGGCAGCCGGGGATCGAACGGAAACGGCATCGGCTCTCCGATGCTGATGTCGGCGAAAGCGGGGTGCGACGGGTTCAGGATGTAGTTGAACTCGTTCGGCACGATGACGCTCGGCACCCTCAGCACGGCGCTGCTGCCCTCGGCAATCCACCGATCGCCGATCGATCTCGTCTCCGGTGGCGGCGGATGATCTCGCCAGCTCGCGGGCAGCTCCGTCCGCTCGACCGCGGTCAACATCGACTCGTCGAAGTCCACGCGCACCGCCGAGTAGGCGGGAAGGATCCCGCTCGGCAGATGCACGAGAACCTCGACGAGGGCGAGCGACAGGGTGCCCGACGCGTATACAACGGCGATCCCGACGCTGTTCCAGCGGCCGCCGGACTTTCTCGCGCCCTGGCCGTCCCAGGCGCTCGCGAGCAGCTTCGTCTTGGTCAACCGCCACGCCGACAGCATGTGCTCAACTCAATACGCCGTGCTCCAGCCGGTCGACCAGAGCTTCCACTTCTCGCGCCCCGAGGTCCGTCTTCGCCAGGACCATCGGCCGCTCACCGCCGAGCCCGCGCTGCGGGGTGGCCAGCCACTGGCGGGCCGCCTCGGCATCGCCTTCGAACAGCTCCAGCGCCTTCCCGAAGATCCTCGAGAGGCGGAGAAGGCGATCGGACTCCTCCGGCTCGAGGCGGCCCTGCTGCTTGCGCCGGGCCAGGGTGCGCGGCTTGATCGCGACGGCCTCCGCGAGGTCGCCCATCGACAAGCCGGTGATCCGTTGAAACCTCACGAACGCTTGAAACGCGAGGCCCTTTTCGACGCGCCGAAAGATCCTTATCGGGTTCTGGGGGCGGAGTCCGACGAGCGATACGTACCAGTACGCGTCCGCCCGCCCGCCCTTGATCGCCTCGCGGTACGCCTCGATCTGCGCTGGTTCCGACGACGGGGTTTCTAGGAGCGTGCCCTCCACCATGCTTTCCCTCCGCCATTTGGCATAGTCTATGATGCCATCTGGCCGAAGTCAAGCGGGCCGAGCTACCAGCGCATGAGGAGGGCCGCCGCCACCCCATCGGGCCGCGGCCGGAGGATGAGCCGCACCCGCCTCACGCCGGGCACGTCGGCCCAGTCGTGCTGCGGCTGCGCGAAGGCGCTGGCGGCGAGCCCGAGCACGGCTCCGACGCCCGCTCCCACGGCCGCGCACCGGACGCGCTTGCCGCAGAGCGGCTCCTTCTCGTTCGGGTCGTGGCCGGCCGTACCGAAGACGAAGCCGAAGGCTCCCAGGACAGCCGCGCCCTCCAGTGTTCGCTTGAGCACGGGTTTGTGGAGGCCTCGGCTCCATTCCAGCCTCTCGATTGCGTTCCGGGGGATCACGATGGGCCCGGTGGTCGTGGAAAGCCTGAGGAAGCTCTCGTTGGCGCCGTCCAGCGTCCCGGTGAGCCGCTTCGGGCTGACCGACGGCGCGGTGACGCGAACGATGGAGCCGACGTGGGCGACGACCGGATCCTGGGCCCAGGCGAGCGGTCCGATCAGGAGCGAGAGGACGGCGGCGGCGGTCACTCGAAGGCTGGCCATGTGAGCCTCCATGGGTCGTCGTCCTCCAATGATGCCCCGATCGCGGGCCTAGCGGGGTCCTCCCCCGCGGTGAACGTATTCTTCGCGGGCGCGCGCGAGTTGGGCCAGCACCGCCTCGCGCTCGGCCGGCGTGTTCCAGCCGGCGTGGGCGCTCGCCGCGGCGACGACGCGGTCCACCCACCGCACGAACCAGGAGGCGTCGGCGGGCGAGCGCACCGGTTGGTCACCGATCTGCACGTAGACCGGGCTCGTGCTGGCGAACGGGTAGAGATCGAGGACCGGCAGGCGCGGGCGCTCGGCCCAGGCCCGCAGCACGTACCAGCCGCTGCTCTCGGCGGACAGCGTCAGCGTCGATTCCGCCGAGGTGTGGTCCCCGTTCATTCGGACCTCGGCCACGACCTTGCCGTTTGCGATCACCTGCAGATGATCGACCGGCACCGGCGAGCGCAGGACGACCCGGGCGTGAAGGGGACGGCCGGCCGCGAGCCGGATCTCATCACCGGGTCCGTGCGCTTCCAGCTCGAAGGTCAGAAGAGGCGCGTTGGTCACGAAGGTCCGGCCCCGACGCAAGCCGTCGAGAAAAGCCCGGTGCTCGAGGCGCGGGCCCGCCCTCACGTAGGTTCGCACCAGGCCCGCCGGCCCCCGGATCGACGCGAAGTTGGGGAAGGCATCCGTGCCCGCCGCCGCGGGAAGGCGGAAGCCGCAGTTGAGCAGGCGGTACCACACGCCGGAGGTGATGAGGTGGTCGCTGTATCCCATCACCTCGAGGTAGTCGACCTTGCCCAGCGCCACGTCCACGGGCAGCGCGTAGCTCATCGGCTCGCTCGCGTCGTCGGGATCGGGCGCCGAATCGAACGGATGCACGTAGCCCAGGAGCGCACCCTGGGCGTGGGCGAGGTCGGCCACGTCGGCGTTGGTGGGCGCGAGGCTGGCCGACGCCGTTTCGGCCTGTCCGGCGTAGTCGGGAAGCAAGTAGTGATCGCGCAGCCCGAGAAGGGCGGTGTGTCCCCAGAAACCGGTATGGAACTCCTGTCCGTGTACGAGGAGGAACCGCGGCGTGGAGACGGGGTCTTGTGTCGTGCGGAAGGCGGCGATGTCGGGAATGCGCTGTTCCTTGTTGACGACCAGGTTCTCGATGACGTGAAGGCCTTCCGCCCTTCCCTGGAAGGCGAGGTGCGCCGGCGTATTGCGGTAGTGGCCGCCGTAGTTCATGTGGACGTGCAGATCGCCGCCCCACCAGCCGCGCGCCGGCAGGTCGTCGAGCCGGTGCAGGACGAGCCGGATCCCCCGCGTCTCCCCCGGTGCGAGCTTCAGCTCCTGACGGCGCGTTGCGTACTCCGGCCCGTGCCACGCCTCGACGGTCACGGTCCGGGCGGGGACCGTCACCGCCGAGCGCCCCGGCGTGTGGAAATAGCCGTACTCGAACGCCTGCTCGCCGCGCACGAAGGCCTCGTCGGCATGCCGCCAAGCGTCGTCGGGCGCGTAGCTCCGGCCGTCGCTGGCCGTGACCGAAAGGCGCGCCGCCATGGGCTGGCCCGTCGCCACGTCCACGACGGTCACGTTCAGCCGGGCGGTGGGCTCCTCGTACCGGCGGACGCGCGCGATCACGCGCTGGTGGCGCCCGCCCGGCACGTCGATCACGACCAGCGACGTGTTGCCGCCCTCGTTCGAGATGGCGGCGATCCGCCGGCCGTCGCGCGACCAGCGCGGCTCGGTGAGGTCGTACTCGCCGAAGGTCAGGGGCAAGGGATCCCCGCCGTCGGCGGTCATGAGCCAGAGCTGGTTCCACTGCCGGCCGTGATAGCTGCTGTAGACGACGCGGTGACCGTCGCTCGCCCAGTCCGGGCGTGCCTTCCACGTCGTCTCCTCGTAGTGGATCTCGCGCATGGGTGCGCCGGGCTCGGCGGCCATGCGCCATATGCCGCCGGATCCCATCACTCGCCCCCGGTTGCTCACCAGGATCAGCTCCTTGCCATCGGGCGACCACGTCGGCGAGAGGTAGTGATCCCAGGGGCTGTAGTAGTAGCGCGGCAGCTGGCTCTTCCGGTCCTCGGTCAGACGCACGGGCGCGCCGCCTTCCGGGGAGACGACGAAGACGTGCCACCGGCCCTCGTCCTGCGTAGACACGAAGGCGATGCGCGCGCCGTCCGGCGACCACCGCGGCTCCAGGTTCACCTGTCCGTTGCGCGTCAGCGGCGTGCTCGATCCGCGGGCCAGATCGAGCAGCCGCAGCTCCACCGCATCATCGTGGTACGACGCATACACCACGCGCCGCCCGTCGGGGGACCAGTCCGGCTGGTGGTCGTATCCCGGTCCCGCCGTGAGCTGGCGCGCTTCGTCGTGGTCGAGCCGCTGGCGCCACAGCGAGCCCTGCATCGAATAGATGATCTCGGTCCCGTCGGGGGACCACGTGACGGCGCCCGGCCCGCTCGTCACCTGCGGCACGTACATCTCGCGCCAGTAATAAGGATGGGGAACGCGGACCTGTTTGTACGCGAGCTCGCGCCGCGGCCGGCCGGCTTGCGCCATGCCGGCCGACGGAGCGAAGAGGAGAACGGCCGCGACAGCCGCGGCGTGAAGGCGCCTCACGGCGCGGACATTACGTTGGTCAGCGGGTGCCGTCAACGCGCCACGCCGGCGAAGGTACTACTTCACGGTCACGCGCTCACCCAGGCGGAACGCCACCACGGAGTCGCCGGCTCCCCAGGCTCCCCCGCCCCCGACCGAGATCGCGACGAACTGCTCGCCGGAGGTCAGCCGATAGCTCATCGGCGTCGCCTTCCCGCTCTCCGGCAGCGCGCCCCGCCACAGCTCGCGTCCCGTCTCCACGTCGTAGGCGCGGAGCCACCGATCGAGCGCCGCGCCGATGAAGATGACACCGCCCGCCGTGACGATGGGGCCGCCCAGGTTCGGCGAGCCCCACCCGGGAGGGACCTTCGCCGCCAGACCCGGGTCCAGTGGGCGCGTGAACGATCCCAGGGGCACCTCCCAGAGGTGGCCACCCGTCTTGAGGTCGATGGCGACGAGCGTACCGAAGGGCGGAGGGGTGCAGGGCAGCCGTGACGGAGCCAGCAGCATTCGCCGCCGCATGAAGTAAGGCGTTCCCTGCATGGAGTTGTACTCGTAGTCCTGTCCGAGCCGCTGGTCCGCGGCCCGCGCGCGCTCCTGATCGAACCCCTCGCGGGGGATGAGCTGCACCATCGCCGCGATCCGGTTCACCGGAACGACCGCGATCTCCCGCACCGGGTCGATCGCGACCCCGCCCCAGTGCGCCCCCCCGATGTTCGAGGGCATGACCAGGGTGCCCCGGACGCTGGGCGGCGTGAAGATCCCTTCGTTGCGCAGCCCCTCGATCGCGGCGCGGCACGCCGCGCGATCCGCGTCGGTGAGCCCCCAGACTTGACCCACTTCGAATCGATGCGGGCTGAGCGGCGGCGTCACCGTGAAGGGCTGCGTGCGAGAGGCCTGCTCCGACGGAATGTCGCTCGACGGCACCGCACGCTCTTCGACCGGAAAGACCGGCCGGCCGGTGTCCCGGTCGAGCACGAACAGCATGCCGGTCTTGGTCCCCTGCACGACGGCCGGAACGCGCGTTCCGTTCCGCGTGAGGCTCACGAGGGCCGGCGGCGATGCGTTGTCGTAGTCCCAGAGATCGTGGTGCACGGTCTGGAAGGCCCAGACCAGCTTGCCGGTCGAAGCCTTGAGGGCCACGATGGAATTGGCGTATCGGTTGTCGCCCAGGCGCATCACGCCGTAATAGTCGGGCGCGGCGCTGCCGGTGGGCACGAAGACGAGGTCGCGCTCGGGATCGGCGGCGAGCACGCTCCACGCGTTGGCGGCGCCGCTCTTGTGGGCCATGGCGCCGCGCCACTCGCCGTACGCCTCATCGCTCGGATCCTGGGGAATCGGATCCCACGTCCACTCGAGAGCGCCGGTGCGCGCGTCGTAGGCGCGCACCTCGCCGCTGGCCGGGTTGGGGCGGCTGTTGTCGGAGACCGAGGAGCCGGTCACGACGAGGCCGTTCACGACCAGCGGCGGCGAGGTCATGGAGTAGGCCTCGGGCGCGAAGGGTGGAATCCGGAGGCCGGCGGTGAGGTCGACCACGCCCGCCCGGCCGAAGCCGGGGCAGGGTCGCCCGTCGCGCCCGTCGAGCGCGAAGAGCTGCGACTGCGCGGTGGCCACGAAGATGCGGCGGCGGCACGCAGCGCCCGCGGGCGCCGATTCGTCGAGCCAGGTGGACACGCCGCGACTGGCGAAATCGCCGTACGTCACGTCGCGCTCGATCTTGGGATCGAACACCCAGCGTTCGCGCCCGGTGGCGGGATCGAGGGCGATCACCCGCCCCAGCGGCGTGCCCAGGTACATCGTTCCATCGACGACGAGGGGCGTCGCTTCGAAGGCGGTGGGCTTCTTCGTCGCGAATCGGGGATCGGTCTCACCGGTGTGATACGTCCAGGCCACCTCGAGCCGGCTCACGTTTTCCCGGGTGATCTCCGAGGCCGGCAGGTAGCGAGTGCCCTGGACGTCGCGGCCATTCGCGATCCAGCCCACTTCCTGGGCGGGAAGCGCGGTCAGCGCCGCTCCGAAGAACAGCGCCGTCAATGGTGATCGCACGAACGGCATGATGTCAGACCCTGGAACAGTGGACGAGCCGTCACGCCAACTTGTTCCGTTCTCATCTCAGGCCGTTGCCTGCATCCAGAAGCGCAATTGGGCGATCTTGATCTGCCCCTGGGCATCGAAGTACTTGTCGAGCCAGCCGTCGGGCGTGCTCGAGAGCGACTGGTTGGCGCCTTGGAGCCCCAGGCGCTTGACCGTGTAGCGCCAGACGAAGTGATCGTAGACGTCCAGGACGTGGGTTGCGTACGCGACGGCAAGCTTCTTGTTGCCTTCGATGATGATCAGGTTTTCGTCGTTGTCGAACGAGGCCTTGTGCCCCAGGTTGTGGCTGCCGGTCACGACGACGCTCTTGTCCGAGAAAGGGTCGATCACGAGCACCTTGTCGTGGATGATCGCGAACCCGGCCTTCAGGATCTCCTTCTGCCACCCCTCGGGAATGACCTTTCCGTCGAACGCCTCCGCGCCGATCACTCTCGGGTCCTGCTTCACGGGCTTCTTCTCGCCCTTCTTCTTCTTGGGCGGCGTCACGCCCTTGAGCTGGTAGTAGAACCCCTCTGACGCCGACTTGTGGGTGACGCACCCGCGAACGAAGAGCTTCTTTTTCTTGGCC
>QHVJ01000626.1 GCA_003222275.1 Acidobacteriota bacterium
GTTTTCGGCATGCAGTTCGCGCTCTATCTCGTGCCTTGGGACGCGGAGTCCGGTTACTTGGTGTTTGGGTATCGAGCGCTCCGAGGCGAGATCCGTCTCTTTCAGGACGAAATCGTTGGACAGCGTCTACCCTTGCCGTTCTACATCATTGGCCTGACACAAATCATCGTCGGGCCGAGCTTGCTCGCTGGCCGCTTGCTCAGCGTGGGCCTTGGGACGGTCGCCTCGCTTCTGACTTTCAGGCTCGGTTGGCTCATTGGCGGACGGCCCGTAGCTTTCATAGGACTGCTTCTCCTCGTAACGCACGGGATCGTGGTGGGCTACTACGCCGCCGCGTCGCATTTTGCGCTGACTGCACTGCTCATCATCGCCGGCGGCTGGGCTGTCGCGGAATTTCCCGGGGTACGTGGACACCTCGTGTGCATGGCATGCTTCTCGACGCTTGCGCTTTCCCGTCCAAATCTGGTCCCTCTCGTTCCCGCCGTCGCCGTCTACCTGCTGATCCTCGCCCGAGGGATGTTGGAGCGTGTCGTAATCATTAGCATCGCGGTGGGCCCGCTGGCGGCCTTTCTCCTCACCGACGTTGAGCATCTCAAGATCTTATCGTATGTCCCCGGCGTCGCTGCGATCGTGGAACCCCTTGGATACCGGTCGCTGTTTGACCTCGGGGCGCAGGCCATGATCCCGGCCGATGCGTGGCCGGTCGGTTTGGCGTGGTTCCTCCGTCGCCACATGTTTTGGATCGCGACGACCGCGCTCGCGACTGTTAGTGTCGCGTGGGCCGTTCGACATAGGCGCACTATGACCGTGATGCCGCCGCTCGCGCTGTTCTGCGCCGGCCTCGCCCTCTACGGACTCGCAGCACAGGCGGTCGTCTACCGCATGTACCCAAAATCGATCTCGGCCTACGTGGTTGCCTTGGCTCCTCTCTGGGCCATCACCCTCGCGTGCGGTCTCAGTCTGCTCTTATGCGACAATACCGCCGCGCGGCGCATCCGCATGGTGACGTGTGTGATATTCGCGGCCATTCTGCTACTCTCGCCAACATTTTCGCGTCACTCGGCGATGCCGCGACCGCTACCGACAGCAACAACGATCGAGCTGCTCGCGCGCACAGCAGTCAGGATCAGTTCTGTCGTTCCGCGTGGCGCGCGCGTATTTCTCGTCGGCGCGTCCGTGGTTCCGTACCTAGCCGGGGTGGAGCCGTATCCCCAGCAGGTGATGCACGAATGGACACTAGTTCCGTCCGCTGACGCGTATGCCATATCGCGAAGCGGCCTGTGGGGCACCAAGGAGATCGATGCGTGGCTGGGGCACGACGCTCCCTTCGCGCTGATCGATCACGAGCTGTTTGACGAGCTACGCAATATTCCGGATTATCGCCCACTCGTATCGCACATGGATCGGCTCCTCCAGCGACATTTTGTTCTCGTCACCGTTGTGAGCGACTTCCCGTGGAAACCGCACCTGTATGTCTATCGGAGGATAAGCAGCGAAACAACGCCTCGTTACGACCGAGTTCAGGCCAGATAATCGGGGATGAGAGGTCAAGTCCGATTCTCGCTCATAATCTAACGGGCGACGCACTCGTGATCGGGCGCACCACGGGACATACGACATTTCTATGTAGGAACCGCCCGGGAACCTTGACAGCCGGCGAGACAACCCGCTAGGGTGCCCGGGGATGAACCGGTACGACGACTTCCGGCCCGACGTGGAGGCTCTCCTCAAGGATCAGGAGGGGCGGCTGGGGCCCGCCGACCCGCGGGCCCGCAGCGGCGACGGTCTCGGCGCGCTGGGCGGGCTGGCAAGCGTGGCGCGACTGTACGGCTTCGGGGCCCTCGTCAAGACGGGACTCTACCGGCGCCTCGTCTATTCGGGCTGGGCCCTGGGCTGGTTCCGGGAGTTCCAGGCGTACTGGATGACGGAGCTGGGCAACCGGCCGCTACAGCCCCACGACTTCTACTTCCTGGCGGGCGTCTATCGACAGCGGCTTCAGACGATCCACTTCGAGAGCATCGAGAACCTCGCGCTGGCGAACGACGACAGCCACCTCGAGGCGTGGCGCGACCACCGCATCGTCCATCATCTCTTCGCGCACACGTACCGGCAGGCGCTCTCGCCGCTGCGCGTGCACCGCTACGCGCGGTACGTCCGCCGCGGCGGCCGCGTGGCGGAGTACGGCTGCGGCACTGCGCCGATCCTGGACGGGCTCGCACGCTGGTACCGCCACCTGAACGTGCACCTGGTTGGCGCCGACATCCCCCATCTGCTGTTTCACTTCGCGCGTTGGAAGTTTCGTGACGCGCCCTTCGTCACCATGGTCCCGATCGGGCCGAACGACGACGCGCCGCTGCCGGGGCGGTACGACACGATCTTCTGTCTGGAGGTCCTGGAACACCTTCCGCGGCCAATTCCGGTCCTCGCTCACCTGCACGAGGTCCTCGAGCCCGGCGGGTACCTGATCTTCGACTACATCCGGTCGGACGGGACCGGGCTCGATACGGCGTCGTCGCTC
The DNA here is from genome assembly GCA_003222275.1 of Acidobacteriota bacterium. Classification (GTDB taxonomy): domain Bacteria; phylum Acidobacteriota; class Vicinamibacteria; order Fen-336; family Fen-336; genus AA32. Next base: position 2,519 of record QHVJ01000626.1, read on the forward strand.
CGTGATCGGATTCCGGCGCTGAGATTCCTGC
>QHVJ01000292.1 GCA_003222275.1 Acidobacteriota bacterium
GCCTCCGCGCCCGCGTCCTTGACCGCCGGACGCGCCGGTGGCGCCGACGCGGGGAGCGTGGGTAGGGTGAAGATGCCGGGGTTTGGCCGCCGGTCAGGGGCGCGCTTCTCGGACGATACCGTCACCGCGACGGCCAGCGTGCCGAAGGCCAGCAGGCCCAGACCCGTGACCCAGGGGAAGGCCGCGCTCGAGATGTTCTGGTCTTCTTCTTCTTCGAGCGCGGCTTCGACCGGCGTGCTCTCGCCCAGGGGAACACCCTGAAGCGATTCACCACAACGAGCGCAGAACTCCCACTTCGGCTTGTTGCGGCTGCCGCACGCCGGGCATGCCCGGAAGTCGGCGTTCATACTGGACTTAGATTACACCCAGGGGTGGTCGAAGGAAAGGCTATTTCCCCGCGCGGCCGGAGGCCCCCCGTCGATCAGGGGGGCCTCCACCAGGATTATCGGCAGACGGACGAGCCGAGTTTGAAGGGGATCGTCCCCGGGACGTTCGAGACCACGGAGATGTTGGCGTTGGGCCCGGGCGCCGGCGGCGCCGTCTGCGGAGGCGCCGGCGGCGGCGGCGGGTTCTGGGCCCCGAGTCCCATATCGACGACGAGCTTGCCGGCCACGACCTGGACGGCATTGACACGCTGGTTGGTGAGGGTGACGAACCGGTCGTCGCCGCTGGTGTTCAAGTCGTAGGCGGCTCCGCCCGTCGCCGCCTCCAGCGCGAACAGGACGCTGTCGAAGCTCGACGCGCAGATGGTGGCCGTCACGGGGTTGAACCGGGTTCCCGCGAAGAAGACGCGGCCCTTGCCGTTCGCGTTGAACGCCGTGGCCGGCTGCACGGTGCCGCGGAAGCCCTGCGGGAAATCGACGGGAGCGAAGACCTGGCTGGCGGATCCGTCGTCACGGTACCCGTACATGCGGAACAGCGGCGCGCTGCTGCGCAGGGGGACGCGGCGATCGTTGCCCGCCTCGAAGAAGAGATGGGCCTTGTTCGTGGTGTTGTCGCTGTTCATGTTGATGAGCGACACTCCGTTGGCCATCGGCTGGTCGTTGTCGCCGCTGAAGTCCTTGAACAGGGTCGGCGCGGTCGTCGGCGCATCGGGGTTGAACTTCCATACCCGGCTGTGGAGGTCGGGGAAGTACACGGCGGTGACCTTTTCGGTGGCCGGGTGCGCGAGGGTCGGCGCCGACGGGTCGTTGAACGAGAGCGGCCGGGCCGCGAAGCCCGAGGTGCTGGCCGGCAGCGCGTTGGGGATCGCCGCCGCCGACGTGCCCGCGGCGAGCGTGAACGCCGCCTGCGAGCTCGATCCGATGACGTCGCCGGTGAGGGCGTCGAGGGCGAAGAAGGTCGTACCCTCCGTCGACACGTCGGAGTAGCCGGAGCCGACCCAGGCCACGAACTCGACGCCCGAGGGCTTGCGGTTGGTGACGTTGTTCGCCGCGGTCGCGAAGCCAATCGACGGAACCGACCAGGTCTCGCCCATCTTCGCGAACGCAGCGTAGTCGGCGGCGTTGTTGTTGTACGAGTTGGCGGCGGCCGTGCAGCCCGCCGTGCCGCTCTTGCAGTTCCCGTCGCTCGTGTCGGCGTTGCCGCGGTTCCAGACGATGACCGGCGGGCGAGTCTGGAGCGACTGCAGGGTGAACGGCCCGGGCACCGTGACGTCCAGCGCCGTCAGGGACTTGCCGCCCGCGCCGCGGCCCATCACGACGACGGTGCGCCACACGCCGCTGCCGGAGGCCGTGCCCCCGGTGAAGCTCTTGCTGAACGAGCCGGGCAGGAACACGTCGGCGAAACGGACGGGGGCGGCCATCACGTAGGTGTGGTTGGCCCGCGTCTGGGGCTGCATGCGGCTGAGGAGCTTGCTCAACTGATCGAACGGGACGAACGCCCACAGCTCCTCGCCCCCGCAATCGTTGGTCGAGGTGGTCGTGCACGTGCCGGCCGAAGTGGACTGCGGCCCCGCCCGGAAGGCGTGGAGCATGTGGTTCGTGGGCTGCAGCACCAGGCTCATCGACGGCTTCAGGGTGGTGTCCGACCTCGACGCGGATTGGTTGTCGTCGTCGGGGTTGCGGAGGCCGAAGCCCGAGTAGATCAGGTTGCGAGCCAGCTTCGGGTTGACGGAGGTGTCGCGCGGGCCGTCCCGGTAGAGGACGTACTCGGGCGTCAGGTGCGTGGACACGTTGGACTGGAGCGGCGGCGTGATGACGCCGGGCGCCGCCAGCGACGACTCCGCCATGATCCATGTCCGCGCCTTGTGCCGGATGTTACCGGCCGCATCCCGCATCGGAAGCGTATCCGAACCGCGCACGACGTCCGCGCCGGCCGTGAAGGCCAGGATCATCTCCCGGGCCTCCTTGCGCGCGATCTGCTCCTGCCGGGGCGGCGAACCCGAGGTCACCGTGCAGTCCCCAGGCAGGGTGCCCGACCCGGCATCGGTGCTCTTCCGGCAGGCGCCGAACTGAGTCTGGAGCTGGGCGAACGTCAAGCTGGCGATGCCGAGTGCGGTATCGAGCGAGCCGGCCGGGTACGTGTTTCCGGACACGGCCGGGTCCACGGCCGCGTCGGGCGGCCACAGGGCCGCCTGCTGGCCCCAGGTCGCGGGGCTGGTGGTCGACGTGCCGTTCACGAGGTTCTGCGCCGTGTAGTTCGTGTTGACGCCGTTCTGCGTCGACGTGTAGATCCGCCGCTTGACGAGCGCCGCCGAGGTGGAGACGTTCGCCGCGGTGGCCCCACCCGTGAGCTGGGCGAACGTGCGGGTCGTGGAGGTGCCGATGCCGCCGCCGGCCGGAGAGAGGGTGCCGCCGATGTTGCACGGCGCGACCGGCAGGCCCGCGGCATCGAGCGACGCCTTGTAGCCGGTGACACGCTGACACAGCAGATCCCCCGCGTCCCACATGAGGGTCGACGCGCCGCCGACGTTACGGAAGGCGCGCAGGTGCCCGTTGTAGCCGGGCATCTCGAAGATCGACTGCAGAAGCACGGGCACGGTGGCGTTGTACCGCGCCTGCGGGTCGAGCGGATCGAGCGCCGGGCTGGGCGCGGGGCTCGGGGCCGGGCTGGCCGTGGCCAGGGCGACCAGCTCGTAAACCGATTCCGTGATCGACTGCTGGTCCGAGAACGTGCCCGCGACCGGCAGGCCGGTCAGGATCGTGACCAGGCTGTTCTCGAGCGCGACCTCGTCGGTGACGGCGAAGGCGTCGGTACTCGACCCGGCCTGGGAGATCGCGTTCAGGGTCGCCATGCTCCCCGGTACGGCCAGCCCGATGACGAACGTGAGGATGCCGTTGGCGCGCAGCGTGGCCGCGGCCGTGGTCGCGTTGACGCCGCCGCACGTGTCGAGGCCGTCCGTGATGAGGATGACGACGTTGGGCTGGGTCACGCCGGGCGGCAGGCCCGGCTGCACCGGGAAGATCGTGGCCCGGTTCGTGTTCACCTGGTCGAGCGATTTGCCGAGCGGCGTATACTGGGCGGCGCTGATGCCCAGTTGGGTGTCGGGGTTCAGGCCGGCGGTCGTCGCCGGGTTGGTGCTGGCGATCGCGGGCGACGTGGTGGCCAGCACCCCGGAGAGGGCGACGGGCACGCCGCAGGGGAACCCGGCCGGCGTGCCGGCGCACGACCCGTCTACGGGCAACTCGGGCCGCAGGAACGTCTTGATGACCCCCGTGTTGTCGTTGGCGCAGCCCGCTACGTTCTCGAGCGTGGCCCCGCCGTCGCAGCCCGACTGGGAAGTAGAGCCGAGGCCGTCCCTACGCTGCCACCGGGCGGCCGTGTAGAACCAGGTCGAGACCTGGCCGGGGACGCCGGCCGTCTCCATCTGGAGGCAGGGGCGCTTGAGGTCCGTGGTCCCCGCGGGGCCCGTGACGTTGGGGTCCTGCGGGAAGAGGCCGACCGGCGGCAGCGGGCAGCCGCCCACGATCGAGGTGACGCTCAGCAGGTAGTTCTGCTTGTTGATGGTCTGGGTCGTGTCCCACTTGAACCTCAGGCCGTCCCGGAGCAGCCGTGAGTTGAGATAGCGCCGGCAGGGCTCGACCGTGCAGTTGGAGCCGTCGATGTTGAAAGCGGTCCCGCCGGCGGAGTTGTTGGCGAAGTCCTCGTAGCTACGGTAGACGTTGGCCGACTGGGCGTTCGTGAGGGCGGGCGGAACGGCGCCCAGGGCCGGGGTGATGAGGTAGCCCGTGTTGAGGTCGTTGATCTGGTTCACGAACCAGGTGCGCCAGAAGTTCGAGGACGTCGTGGTCGGGTTGTCGGCAGTCACGTACAGGATCGGGCCGTCCAGGTCCTGGTGGCCGCCGAGCGGCGTGGCGTTGAAGAGGTTGTCGTCGTAGCTCAGGACCTTTTGCGAGTTGAGGAGGTTGTAGCTTCCGAAGCCGAAGTTGTACTTGGTGGCGTTCGTCGTGAGGAAGCTGTTGAGCGCGGACTTGGCCCGGTACATCTTGGTCATCGGGTCGTCGCCGCCCATCTGGGGCGCGTTCTGGAACGGCTCACGCATGGAGCCCGAGGTGTCCAGGATGATGTACACGTTGGGCTTGATCTGCAGGTCCAGGATCTGCAGGGGGTCGATGCCGGGGTTGGTGGTGATGGCGCGCGCCCGGTCTCCCACGAGCAGGCTCATCAGGCCCGCCGCCAGCGCCAGGGACAAGCCCCGGCGCCACGACAGCCTCACCGCAGGGAAAGAAAGGGCCCGTCTCATCGCATGCATGGCTTCCGCTCCGTTCGCTACTGGTTGGGGTTGAGTTCGGCGCCGCCGCCGCTGGCCTGCCCGGCCAGGGCGGCCGTGATCGCCGCCCCCCCGGAAATGGATTCGCACCCGCCGAAGCCGGCGCCCAGGGCACCGCCGCCGACTTGTCCGCTGCGGCTGCCGCAGTTCCCGGAGATGGTGGTGGTGGCACGGCTCAACGACACCTCGATGAGCTGCACGGCCCGGTTCGTGGTCCCGAAGGCGGAGGTGATGTTGCCGCCCGTGAAGGGAGCGATGCCCTCCGCGACGAGGACCATGTTGCTGTTGTCGGCGCTGTAGTCGGCGAGCTGGGCATCGGACCTGAAGTTGAGCGGCCGGCGGACCCAGAGGGTGAAGGCGCCGTTGAGGTTCTGTCCGATCGCCGTGGACACGTACTGGTACGGCGCATTCGCTCCGCCGTCGTCGAGCACGACGCCGTAGCCCATCCCGTTGCCCTTCTGGTCGCAGTTCCAGCTCTCGAAGTTGCGGCTGGGGTTGCCCCAGGAGTCCGCCCGGGAGTAGACGGCCGCGGCGCCGCCGCCGGAGAGGGAGGGGCTCGTCGTGCCGTTCCACGTCCCGCCGCGCGCCCCGGGCAGCACCGCGGTCCAGTCCGGCTGCACCGAGCGCAGGATGATCTTCCCCACCTCGACGCCGGCCTCGGCGTTGTACAGCGCCTGTTGGCTCCAGCGGTAGTTCGTGGCGATCTGCAGCTCGGTCGACGTGATCGTCGCCATGGCGAGGCCCAGCGTCGTGAGCAGCATCAGGGCCAGGATCGCCAGGATGAGGGCGAACCCTGACTCCGACTCTCCCTTCGCCCGCCGTCCATTCCTCACGTCGCGCATGAACTCCTCCTGCTCCTGGTTCCGCTTCGCCTGGCATCGCCGCGTAGTCATTGGCTCCTCAACGCCACAGCGGGCTCGGCGCCGGCGACGGCTGCTGGGCCAGCGCGATCAGCGTCGATCGCGGCGATCCCGCCCACGTCAGGCGCCCCCGCATCCTGTTACCGAGATTCGCATCCGACGTCGCGCCCTGGATGTTCTGCGCCTCGCTGCGGGAGGACAGCGTCACCTGCACCTGGGTGACGAGCGAACCCCAGGTGCTCGCCACGACCGCGGGCGCGCCGTTGCTGACCGCGCCGGTGGCGTTGGTGTACTGCACCTGCAGGTCCTCGATCCCGCGGGCCACGCTCTGGAAGCCGGCGAGGAAGTTCGTCGAGTCGAAGCGCTGCAGCTCGGGTATCCCCGCCGCGTCGTTACGGATGCGGTACCGCACGACCTGGGTGAAGCTGATCTCGGTGGCCGTGCAGCAGGGGTTGCCCGGGTTCGGGGGCGCCGGGGCGGGGCAGCCGTTGATGCCGGTGCCGGCGTTGCCGACGCCCATGGCGTTGGGCTCGCACGTGCCGCTCGGCGTGTTCATGAGCGTCGGGTCGCCCGCCCCGGAATTGAAGTTGAGCTTCGTCTTGGTGACACCGGAATCGCAATTGGACTCGCCGGAGCTGTCGTTCGAGGTGCCGGTGATGTTCCGCATCGTCCAG
>QHVJ01000293.1 GCA_003222275.1 Acidobacteriota bacterium
GCGCGAAACGCGGCGAGCACCGCGTGGTGGGTCGTGTCGGTGTGGAGCGGCGTGATCGAGATGAAGCCGCGGCGCACCGCGTTGATGTCGGAGAGCTCGTCGCTCAGCCAGCGGTCGTGCCCTTCCTCGATCCAGTAGTACGTCTTGCGGCGCGGGTCGAGGGCCTCGAGGATCGTGCCCTCGTGCTCGCGCCGGCCCTGCACGGTGATCACGGCGCCGAGCGGCGGCCCCGGCGGCACGTTCACGTTCAGCAGCGTGCGCTCGGGCAGGCCCTTCTCGAGCACGAGGCCGGCCAGCCGCGCCGCGAACTCCGCCGCGGGCGCGAAGTCGGCATCGGCGCGGGCGGCGAGCGAGATCGCCACCGAGGGGACACCGAAGAACGTGCCTTCGCGGGCGCCGCCCACCGTGCCCGAGTAGAACACGTCCTCGCCGAGGTTCGCGCCGCGGTTGATGCCCGACACGACGAGATCGGGCCGGCGCGGCAGCAGCTTCACCAGCGCGAGGTTCACGCAATCGGCGGGCGTCCCGTCGACGGCGTGGATCCGCTCCTCGATGCGCTCCGCGCGCAGCGGGTGCTTCAGCGTCAGCGACTGGCCGCAGGCGCTGACCTCGCGGTCCGGCGCGACGACGTGCACCTCGCCGCGCTGGCCCAGGGCCGCGCCCAGCGCCTTGATGCCCGGCGCGTGCACGCCGTCGTCGTTCGTGATCAGGATGAGTGGCTGAGCCATAGACAAGAACGCCCCAGACCGAGGTGACCTCTGTCCGGGGCGAGGTTGACCGGAGAGAGCCTGGTCGGGATGGGCGGATTTGAACCGCCGACCACCTGCACCCCAAGCAGGTGCGCTACCAGGCTGCGCTACATCCCGATTCGCCGACGATCAGACTTGTTTTCTATCATTCCTGTCCAGGAGAGTCAATATTTCCCGAAGCTGATCGCGGATCTCGTGCAGCGCTTTCTTGGTGGCATCGCTGCCGCCGGCGCCGTCGCCGCCGTTGCCGCCCGGAGGGGCCGAGCCCGGCGTCGGCGTGCGGCCGGCCATCTCCATCTCGAGCCGCTTCTTTGCGCCGGCGATCGTGAACCCCTCTTCGTAGAGGAGCTGCTTGATGCGCAGCACGGTCTCGATGTCGCGGCGGCGGTAGATGCGCTGTCCGGAGGTGTTCTTGGCGGGAGCGAGGGCCGGGAACTCCGATTCCCAGTAGCGGAGGACGTAGGGCTGGGTATCGGTGATCTCGCAAACCTCACCGATCTTGAAGAAAAGCTTGTTCGGGATCTTCCGTTCCATGATGGACGACTTGGCCGGCTAATCAGCAGCCGTGCCGAAGAGCTTCGAGGGGCGGAAGACCACGGACCTGCGCGGCTTGATGAGCATCTCCTCTCCAGTCTGGGGATTGCGACCGCGTCGTTCCCGTTTCTGGCGGATCACGAACGTGCCGAAGCCGGTGATCTGGACCTTCTCACCGTCTCCGAGGCGATTTTTGATCGAGTCGAAGATGATCTCGACCAGCCGGGCCGCCTCACGGTTGGACAGGCCTCCATGCCGCTCATAGACGATGCGCGCAATATCCGCCTTCGTCATGGGGCCACAGCACCCCCCAGTGAGGACACGAAAAACTAGTGTTTACAACCACTTAGGCTAAGAAATGTCGAGCATTATATGAGTGGAGTCACGCGATGTCAAGCACAAACGGTCCGTCGTGCCCGCCTCAGTGGCGGCGGCCACGCACCTTGAGCACGATCGGCGTTCCGCGGAAGTCGAATTCCTCCCGCAACTGGTTCTCCAGATAACGTTTGTACGAAAAGTGGAGGTCCACGGGATGGTTGATCGAGAGGATGAACGTCGGCGGGTCAACTCCGATCTGCGTGGCGTAAAGCAGCTTTACGGCGTGGCTCCCCTTGGCCGCCTTCGGGGCGTGCGCCGCGGTGGCCCGCCCCAGGAGCCGGTTTAGCGGGCCCGTCGCGATACGGGTCCGGCTGGCGGCATGGGCCCGGTCCGCCGCCGACAACATCGCCGTGAGTCCCCTCCCCGACCTCGCCGACACGAAGATCACGGGCGCCCAGGGGAGGAATTTCAGGTGGTCGCGGACGGCCTGCTCGAATGCCCGCTGCTTCAGCTCCAGCTCCCCCGCGCGGTCCCACTTGTTCACGACCAGGATTACCGGTCGCCCGGCCTCCTGGACGTATCCGGCGATCGTCGCATCCATCTCCCTCAGGCCCTCGACGGCATCGAGGATGACCAGCGCCACGTCCGCACGCTCGAGCGCGCGCCGCGCCTGCACGACGGCGACGTGGTCCACGTTCTCCTCTAGGTGCCGCACGCGGCGAATCCCCGCCGTGTCCACGAAGAGAAATTTCTTGCCGCCCCGTTCCAGCAGGCTGTCCACCGCATCGCGCGTGGTTCCGGGGATCGCCGACACGACCGATCGCTCGGAGCCGAGGAGCCGGTTCAGCAGCGACGACTTGCCGACGTTGGGCCGGCCCACGATGGCGACCCGGAGGGGCGCGGCGGCGTCCTCCACGATCGCCACGCGCGGCAGCTCCTCGAGGGCGGCGTCGAGCAGGTCTCCCACGCCTTGGCCGTGCTCCGCGGACACGGCAAGCATGCGCGCGAAGCCGAGCCGCGCGAACTCCTCCGTTCCCTCCTCGGGACCCTCGATCTTGTTGACGACCACGATCACCTTCTTGCCTCCTCGGCGCAGGCGGGCGGCGATGGCCTGGTCGTCGGGGAGCAGCCCGGCCCGGCCATCCACCACGAACAGGACGAGGTCCGCCTCGTCGATCGCCAACTGCGCCTGAGCGGCCGCGGGTCCCAGCAGGGGATCCTCCGTCTGCAGGAGCAGCCCGCCGGTGTCGATCAGCTCGAAGGCGGCCCCCTGCCAGGAGGCCTCCGCATAGTTCCGGTCCCGGGTGGAGCCCGGCCGGCGGTCGGTGATGGCCTTGCGGCGGCCGCAGATCCGGTTGAAAAGAGTAGACTTGCCCACGTTGGGACGGCCCACCAGCGCGATTTTTGGTATCGGGATCATCTATAATACGTACCACTGGGAAGGAGCGACCCCGGCATGATCAAGGTCGACATCATCAACGAGGTCTCCAAGGCGGCCGACATTACCAAGGTCAAGGCGGAGACTGCCGTCGAAGCCGTCCTCGAGGCCATGAAAGACTCCATGATGCGCGGCGAGCGGATCGAGCTGCGCGGGTTCGGCGTTTTCCAGGTCAAGCCGCGCAAGCGAGGCATCGGCCGCAACCCGCGCACGGGTAAAGAGGTCAAGATCCCGCCCGGCCGCACCATCCGCTTCAAGCCGGGCAAAGACCTTCAGAACCTGAGCCAATAGCGTCCAGCCCTTCGGCCCGTGAGCCTCCCCAATCCCCCGGCCGGACCGTCGTCGGAAGAAGTGTGGGTCTTCCCGCCCTCCGCGCCGGCGTACGCGGCGCGCGCGCCCCTGCCTTCGCCGTGGAAGGGCGCGACCCGGAACGTCGTGCTGTTCGTGCTCACGGCGGTCTCGGTCTTCTACCTCGGCTTCAGCGAGTTTCAATCGGTCGGCGGCGGGCTTCGGCTGCTTATAGGCCTCTTCAGCATCCTGCTCGCCCACGAGATGGGCCATTACCTGATGTGTCGCTATTACAGGGTCGATGCGACACTGCCCTTCTTCATCCCGTCCCCCTGGATTCCTCTCGGGCTGACGGTGTGGATGCCCCTGAGCTTCGTCGGCACGTTCGGGGCGCTCATCCGCATCCGCGACCGCTTTCCCGATCGCAAGTCGCTTTTCGACGTCGGCGTCGCGGGTCCCCTCGCCGGGTTCGTCGTGTGTCTTCCCGTACTCGTCCTCGGCATCCTCGAGGCCCCCGTCGTGCCGGACGTGCCCCGTGAGTTCGGGCGTTCGATAGGCGAGCCGTTGCTGTTTCAGTGGCTGGTCCCGCTGCTGAAGGGGAACATCCCCGACGGAGCGACCCTCACCCTGGGACCGTTGGGCCAGGCGGCGTGGTTCGGCCTGCTCGTCACGGCCCTCAACCTCATGCCGGTCGGGCAGCTCGACGGGGGGCACGTCGTGTACGCGCTCTTCCGGGAGCGAGCGGTCGTCGTCTCTCGCATCGCCTGGTGGTCCTGCATCGCCATGATCGCGCTCATCGGGCCGACGTGGATCCTGTGGGCCGTCCTGCTTCGCGCGATCGGAATGCGTCACCCTCCCACGCTCGACGACGACGCGCCCCTCGGCCGGGCGAGGGTCGCCGTGGCCCTCGTCGCCCTCGTGATCTTCGTGCTGTCGTTCCTGCCGAACCCGTTCCTGTTCACCTGGAGCGATCTGTTCACATCACGCTGACCGGGTCCACGTCGACCGCGACCCCCGGCCACCGCGTCTCGCCGTAGCGCTCCACGAGCGCGCGGCGCACCGCTTCGCGCATCGACGTCCGGTCGCCCTTCAGCAGGATCTGGAAGCGATGCTCCTGCTTCAGGCGCGCCAGCGGCGCGCGCGCGGGGCCGAGGACGCGGTAGCGGCCGGGCGCCCCTTCGCGCAGGCGCCGCGCGACGGCGTCGGCATCGGCGGCGGCCGCGGCCGGATCGCGGGAGCGAAGCACCAGGTTGACGAGCGCGGCCGACGGAGGGTAGCCCATCGTCCGCCGGAACTCCATCTCGCGCTCGAAGAAGCCCTCGTAGTCCTGGGCGCACGCCAGGCGCAACGCGTAGTGATCGGGCAGGTGGCTCTGCAGGATCACCTCTCCGGCCAGGTCGGCCCGGCCCGCCCGGCCGGCGACCTGCGTGAGGAGCTGGAAGGTGCGCTCGGCGGCGCGGAAGTCCGGCATGCCCAGGCCCACGTCGGCATCGATCACACCCACCAGGGTGACCTTGGGGAAGTCGTGGCCCTTGGCGATCATCTGCGTTCCCACCAGGACGTCGATCTCGCCGGTTTCGAAGTCGGCCAGCACCTTCTCGACGGCGCCCCGGCGCATTGCGAGGTCGCGGTCGAGGCGGCCGACTCGGGCGCCGGGCAGCGCGGACTGCACCGCTTCCACGACCTTCTCCGTCCCGTAGCCGGTGAGGCGCAGGTACTCGCCTCGGCAGAAGGCGCAGGCGCTGGGCGCCGGCACCTGGTAACCGCAGTAGTGGCAGAGGGCGTGACGGCCACCGCGATGCAGGGTCAGGAACACGGAGCAGTTGGGGCAGCTCGCCTGCTGGCCGCACTCCCGGCAGAGCAGGCTCGTGGCGTACCCGCGGCGGTTCAGAAGCAGGAGCGACTGCTCCTTGCGCGCCAGGCACTCGGCGAGCGCCTCGCGCAACGGCGGCGTCAGGATCGGATCGGCGCCCGCCTTCATCGTCTCGCGGCGGTCCACGACCTCGACCCGCGGCAAGCCGCGGGGCCCGATGCGCACCGGGAGCGCCAGCCGCCGGTACTTGCCCTTGGCCGCGTTGGCGTGGGACTCGAGCGACGGCGTGGCCGAGCCCAGGATCACCGGCACCGACTCGAGCTTCGCCCGCATCACCGCCACGTCGCGCGCGTGGTAGCGCGGGCTGTCTTCCTGCTTGTAGGCCCCCTCGTGCTCCTCGTCGACGATCAGGAGGCCCAGGTCCGGCACCGGCGCGAACACGGCCGACCGCGCGCCGATCACGATGCGCGACTCGCCTTCGCGGATCCGCCACCACTGGTCGTGCCGCTCTCCCCCCGACAGCTCGCTGTGGAGGACGGCGACGGTGGGACCGAAACGCCCGACGGCCGCGCGCACCAGCAGCGGCGTGAGAGCGATCTCGGGCAGGAGAAGGATAACGCCGCGTCCTGCTTCCACGGCCGCCTCGGCCGCGCGGAAGTAGACCTCGGTCTTGCCACTCCCGGTCACGCCGTGGAGGACGAAGGGCGAGTAGCCTCCCCCCGCGATGGCCTCCCTCAGCACGTGGAGGACCCGGTCCTGATCGCCGGTCGGCTCGGGGCGGGCGGCGACCTCACCCGCCATGACGCCCGGCATGCGTGCCTCGCGCTCTTCTTCGATGCGCAGCGCGCCCAGCTCCGCCAGCCGGTCCACGGCGCCGCGTAGCGAGGGCCGGTCCCGGACCAGCTCCGCGACGGGCGCGTGGCCGCCGGCCGCGCGCAGGCGCTCCAGGACTTCGCCCTGCGC
>QHVJ01000294.1 GCA_003222275.1 Acidobacteriota bacterium
AACCCCGCGCCCTGGTAGATGAAGATCGCGCTCGGCGCCGTCTCGGCGAGCGTCCGGAAGCGGGTCTCGCTCTCCCGCAGCGCCTCCGCCGCCCTCTTGCGGTCGATGGCCGCCGCCACGTGCTGGGACACGAAGGTCAGCAGGTCGCGGTCGGTCTCGCCGTAACGCAGGCTCTCCGTGTAGCTCTGGACCACCAGCACGCCGAAGGTCTTCTCCCCTCGCTTGAGCGGCACGCCCAGCCAGTCGACCGACGGCCCCCCGATGAGATCGGTCTCCCCCTTCGCCACCAGCTCGGCGAAGGTCTGGGGTGTCGCGAGGAGGGGCTCCCCGGTGCGCAGCACGTACTCGGTGAGGCCCTTGCCCGGCCGCTTGGGGAGCGGGGTGGGGTCCATCTCGTCCACGAAATACGGGAAGCTGAGGCTGTCGGCGGCTTCGTCATAGAGCGCGATATAGAAGTTCCGGGCGTACATCAGCTCGCCGACGATGCTGTGGATCTGCTCGTAGAACGCTTCCACGTCCTCCACCGCGCTGGCGGTCTGGGCGATCTTGTACAGGACGGCCTGGAGCTTCTCCGACCGCTTGCGCTCGGTGATGTCGCGGATGATGACCTGGATGGCGGGCGCGTTCTGGAAGGTGAAGGGCATCGTGCCCACCTCCACCTCCAGCATCGAGCCGTCCTTGCGGACGAACTTCTCCTCGATGAACGGCACCGCCTTGCCGACGAGGATCGTCTTCATCCGGTCGGCGGCGAAGTGCCGGCTGGCGGGATGGACGAACTCGATGGCGAGCTTGCCCAGCACCTCGTCGACACCGTAGCCGAGCATCCGCGCTCCGGCCGGGTTGCAGAAGACCAGGCGGCCTTCGCGGTGGATCGCGATGCCGTCGGGGGAGAGCTCGACCAGGTGGCGGTAGCGCTCCTCGCTCTCGCGAAGGGCCTCCTCGGCCCGCCGCCGCTCGCTGACGTCGATCACGACGCCGCGGAAGCCGACGGGGGCGTTCTGCTCGTCGCGCATGAGGGAGACCGACGCGCTCACATAACGCGGGGTGCCCCCCTTGCTCAGGATCTTCCAGTCCACGTAGCCCACCGGTTGGCCGGTGGACAAGACCCCCCGGAAGAGCCGGTACATGTCCCGCGTGCTCCGCCGGTCGATGAACCGGCGGTAGCTCATCCCCTTCATTTCCTCGGCGCGGTAGCCGAGGATGCGGCCGAGCGCGTCGTTGAAGAACGTGAGGTGGCCCTGGAGGTCGACCTCGTAGTAGCCCTCGGCGATCCCGGCCAGGATCTCCCGGTACTTCTCTTCGCTCTGCCGCAGCGCCTCTTCGCCCTGCCGGCGCTCGGTGACGTCGCGGAAGCGCCACACCCGCCCCACCGGGGCGCCGTCGAGCCGTTGGGGCATCGAGTAGCGCTCGAAGACCCGGCCGTCCTTGAACTCGAGCACGTCGAAGCTCTGGGCTTCGGGATCGGCGTAGAGCTCCTTGATCCGGGCCGCGAACTGCTCGGGGTCCTTGAGCTGGTCGCGGACGTACTCCAGCGCCTTCGTATGCTCTCCGGGCTCGAGCAGGACCGGAGGGATCCGCCACATCTGCGCGAAGCGCTGATTGCTGGTCAGGATCTGGCCGCCGGGATCGATGACCAGGATCCCGTCGGTCGTGGATTCCAGGGTCGATTGGAGGAGCGAGATGTTGCGATTCAGCTCCGCCTCGGCCTCATGGCGATCGCTGACGTCGTGGACGACGGAATAGAGAAGCACTCGCCCGTCCATCTCCACCGGACCCGTCTCGACCTCCACCTTGCGGACATCACCCGACGCGAGCCGGTGCTGGAATTGGAACCGGGACTGCACGCCGCTGGCGGCCCGGGCCAGGGCGTCCGTTACGTCCGCAGGCGGCAGGGCGTTGATGTCGGAGATCTTGCGGGTGGTGAGGTCCTCCCGCGAGTACCCGTAGAAACGGCAGGCGGCGGGGTTGGCGTCGACGATGCGCCCGGTGGCGGGATCGATCAGGAGCTGGACGGTCCGATTCCGCTCGAAGATCTGGCGATAGAGGTCGTCGCCCGCAGTCGTGCCTTCCGGTGGCACCAGCTGCCGACCGCTCACTCCCGTCACGCCGCGGACCTCCACCAAGTTCGCCAAGTGTACGACAAATCCAGCCCCCTTCCCGCGGGGCCCAGGAGCGTGTGCCGCCGGCCACGGCGTGTCTCCGGCCGGCCCGGCCGAGAAGTGGCGAGCGGTGCGAATCCTTGTCATTGAGGGCTTCTGAGCGTGGCAGTCGTCTTGCTGTCAGGGGCGGCGACGGTAAACTTCGTCCCTTCGAAGGGGGGTCGATGACCGTAACGCGGGGGATCGGCGCCTGGGCAGGGGCGCTCCTGCTGCCGGCAAGCCTTCTCGGGGCGCCGGCGGAGCTGCGGGTCGTCCAGGCGGGGCCGGTGGGGGAGATCGCAAAGCTCGAGGAGGCCAACGAGATACGGGTCGTCTTCTCCGAGCCGATGGTCGCGCTCGGCCGGATCCCGGAGATCGTGACCGCGCCCTTCGTCCGGATCAGGCCGGAGATTCCGGGCCGCTTCCGGTGGTCGGGAACCAATACGCTGATCTTCAGCCCCGCCGATCCCGCCAAGCTGCCCTACGCCACCCGCTTCGACGTCACGATCGATGAAAGCGCCGCCTCTGTATCCGGCCGGCGGCTGGCCACGTCCTATACCTTCTCCTTCACGACACCCACCATCCGCCTGCTGAGGACGGGCTGGTATCGGCGTGGGAAGCGCTACGACACGCCGGTCGTCCTCGCCTTGAGGTTCAACCAGCCGGTCAGCCGCGCGACCCTGGCGCCACACCTGCGCTTCGAGATGGTTCCCCACGACTTCGCCGATCCGGTCTTGCCCCCCGAAGCGCTGGAGCGCTTCCTGGCCGCCGACCGAAAGCAGATCGACGACTTTGCGGCGAAGGTGGCGCGGGCGCGCCAGGCCGCCTCGAGCCGCGAGGCCGTGCCCGTGTCTCCCGCAACCGACTGGAACCGCAAGGCCTACCCGCCCGGTGCCGACCTGCTCGTCTTCCAGACCGATGGCGTGCCGCCCACCGAGGGGTGGATCCGGGTTTCGCTCGACGGCAGCTTGCCGGGCGCTCAGGCGCGGGGCACCCCGGACAAGGCGCACGAGTACGTGGTCAAGCTCGAGCGCACCTTCTTCGTCGAAGGCTTCCGGTGCCGCACCGCGTGCGATCCCGACAGCTACAACCCGCTGCGCCTGCGGGCGGCCGTGAGCCCCAGGGCGCTGCGCCGTGTCTTGAAGGTGGCCGACGTCACCGACCCCGCGAAGGGGATGCCTCTCGCCCCGAAGAAGCGGGAGGCGAAGCCCACGGGTGACGAGGAGGTGGAGCTGGGGGAGGACCGCCCCTACGACCACACCGCCGACGTGACGCTCGAGGACGCCGGCTACTCGCTGCGTCCCGCCCGGACGTACGCGGTGGAGGTCGACCGCTCCCTCACGGCGCAGGACGGCCAGGTGCTCGGGTACACGTGGGTCGGCCAGCTCGAGAACTGGCATCAGTCCGCCTTCACCAGCTTCGGCGGCGGGCACGGCGTCTGGGAGTCGTCGTCGGGACCGCTGCTGCCGTTCTACGCCCGCAACCTGCAGTCGCTGACGCAGTGGCTCACGCCGCTGAAGCTCGACGACCTCATGCCCACGGTCCGCAAGCTGCAGGAGAAGTACTTCGCCCTCGCTCCCGAGGGTCCGGGGACGGCGCGCCGCCTGCGGCCCTCGGCCGACAAGACCCAGTCCTTCGGCCTCGACCTCGCGCCGCTCGTCTCAGCCAACGGGACCGGGCTCGTGTGGGCGGCGCTGGAGGACGGGACGCCGATCCCACGCTCGCGTCGGGCCAATACCGACGTGAAGGCGCGGAGCTCGGTCGTCCAGGTCACCGGCCTCGGCCTCAGCGTCAAGGACAGCCCCCAGAACACGCTGGTCTTCGTCACGCGGCTCGCCGACGCCGCCCCGGTGGAGGGCGCTCGGGTCTCCATTCGCGGACTCGACAACGACGTGCGGTGGACGGGGACGACGGGACGCGAGGGGACCGCCCTCGCCCCCGCTCTTCCCCTGCGCGATCCGGAGCGCTCGTGGGAGTTCCGCTTCCTGGTCACGGCCGAGAAGGACGGCGACGTGGCCTACGTGGGGAGCGACTGGAACGAGGGCATCGAGCCCTGGTCCTTCGGGAGCCGCTTCGACCTCGGGGAGGCCAAGCCGCTGCTCCGCGGATCGGTGTTCAGCGACCGCGGCGTCTACAAGCTCGGGGAAGAGGTCCACCTCAAGGCCATCCTCCGCAGCGACACCGCTCGCGGCATCGTCCTCCTCCCGGCGGGGACGAAAGTGGACCTCAGCCTGAAGGACAGCCAGGGCGACGAGCGCGACAAGCGCACCGTCGCGCTCGGCGAGTGGAGCAGCGCGGAGTGGGCGCTCACGCTGCCCGCGGAGGCGCCGCTGGGGCGCTACCAGGTCTCGGCCAGGGTGGAGGGCCAGGAGCGCGAGGTCTATGGCGCGTTCCTCGTCGCCGCGTACCGGCGCCCCGACTTCCGCGTCGACGCGAACCTGGCCGGCGAGTCGACCGTCGCGGGCGTGGGCCTCAAGGGCGTGGTGGAGGGGCGGTACCTCTTCGGCGCGCCGATGAGTCGCAAGGCCGTGCGATGGACCTATTCGAAAACGCCGCAGTACGACGTGCCGGCCGCGATTGCCGAGCGCCTACCGGATGAGAAATGGGTCCTCGTCGACGAAGAAAGCGAGGAGCGGCCCGTGCCGGCGACCCTCCAGACGAAAGAAGAGACGCTCGACGGCCAGGGGCGGCTGATCCTCGACCTCGCGACCGACCTTCGCGCCGGTCGTCCGCATCTCTACACGCTGGAAGCCGACGTGACCGACGTCTCCCGCCAGACGATCGCCGGCCGCGCCTCCTTCCGGGTCGACCCCGCGCCCTGGTACGTCGGCGTCAAGCGGCCCGCGTTCTTCGCGGATGCGCGGGCGGGCCTCGACACGGAGATCGTGGCCGCAGACCTCACGGGCCGCGCGGCCGCCGGCGTCCCGGTGCACGTCGTGCTGACGCGCGTGCAGTGGACGAGCGTGCGCCGGGCGGAGGGCGGCGGGTTCTACACCTGGGAAACGGAGCGCAAGGACGTGCCGGCGGGGAGCTGGGACCTGACGACCACCGATACGCCCGTGCCGCTGCACGTCCCCGTCGAAGAAGGGGGCTACTACGTCGTGCGGGCGACGGCGGGCGACGCGGAGGGGCGGTCGGCCACGGCCGCCACGGGCTTCTACGCCCTCGGCCCCGGCTACACGGCCTGGGCCCGCCACGACCACAACCGCATCGACCTCGTGCCCGAGCGGAAGACCTACCGCCCGGGCGAGACGGCGCGGATCATGATCCAGTCGCCGTGGGAGAAAGCGACGGCGCTCCTCACCACCGAGCGCGAGGGCGTGCGGTCGACGCGACCCTTCGCGCTGACCTCGACCCAGCAAACGGTCAGCGTGCCGATCCGCGAGGACGACGTGCCGAACCTGTTCGTCTCCGTCCTTCTCGTCAAGGGCCGTACCGGCGCCTACGGCGACCAGGACACGAGCGATCCCGGCAAGCCTGCGTTCCGGCTCGGATACGTCGAGCTGCGGGTCGAGGACACCGCCAAGCGCCTCGCGGTGAGCGTCAAGGCCGACCGCGAGGAGTATCGGCCGGCGAGCCGCGCCCACGTCGACGTGGCGGTCCGCGACCACGAGGGCCGCCCCGCTCCGGCGGAGGTGACGCTGTGGGCGGTGGACTACGGGGTGCTGTCACTCACCGGCTATCGCACGCCCGACGTGCTCGGCACGGTGTGGGTGGAGAAGGCGTTGCAGGTGATGAACGAGGATTCCCGGCAGAAGATCGTCAGCCGCCGTTCGCTGACCCCGAAGGGAGCGGACGAGGGCGGCGGCGGTGGTCTCGAGGAGGGCCCCGCAACCGACGTCCGCAAGGACTTCCGGGTCCTGGCCTTCTGGCTCGGCTCCGTGCCCACCGACGCCGGTGGCCATGCGGCGGCCGACGTCAGCCTGCCCGAGAGCCTCACCACGTACCGGATCATGGCGGTGGCGGCGGACCGCGCCTCCCGCTTCGGATCCGGGCAGCAGGAGATCCGGACGAGCAAGCCGGTGCTGCTGAAGCCGGCGTTCCCGCGCTTCCTCGCTCGCGGGGACACCGCGCTCTTCGGCTCCGTCGTGCACAGCCGGCTCAAGGAGAAGGGCACCGCCATCGTCACGTTGCGCAGCCTCGATCCCGCGGTCGTCGAGCCGGTAGGTGACGTGCGGCGGACGATCGCGGTCGCGCCCGGAAGCGCCACCGAGGTCCGCTTCACCGTGAAGGCGAAAGCGGTGGGCCGCGCGCGGCTGCAAATGGCGGTGAAACTGCTCGGCGAGACCGACGCGTTCGAGGACGCGATCCCGGTGGAAGTGCTTTCCTCGCCCGAGGTCGTCGCGGCCTACGGGGAGGCGAAGCCGGAGGCGCGCGAGACGGTGGAGCTGCCGCCGGGCGTCGTCCCCGAGTACGGGGGGCTGCACGTGGAGCTCAGCTCCACCGCGCTCGTGGGCCTGGGGGAGGGTGCGCGCTACCTCGTCGAGTATCCGTACGGGTGCGCCGA
>QHVJ01000320.1 GCA_003222275.1 Acidobacteriota bacterium
CGTCGCGGTCATCATCACCTTTTCGCGGGCGGGGTTCCTCAGCCTCGCCACCATCCTGGGCGTCTTCGCCTGGACGATGTCGCGGCGCCCGGAGCGCGGGTGGGCGTATGCGGCGCTGACCCTCGGCGTCGCCGCCCTGCCGCTCCTGCCGGGGAACTACCTCACGCGTCTGTCGACCATCACCAACATCGAGGCTGACGCGACCGGATCGGCCCAGGAACGGTATGCACAGCAGGTGGCCGCCGTGCACTACGTGCTGGCGCACCCGATCGTCGGCGCCGGCCTGGGGATGAACATCCTCGCGATCAACGAGACGGGCCTCTCCCCCGCCTGGATGAACATCCACAATGTATATCTGCAGTACGCCACCGACCTCGGCCTGCCCGGCTTGATCCTGTTCCTGCTCATCTTCCTGGGGAGTATCAAGAGCGCGCACCTCGTGCAGCGTCGGAGCGCCACCAGCCCGCAGTCGCGTGAGCTCTTCTACCTCGCCACCGGGATCAAGACGAGCCTGTTGTCCTTCGCCATCTCCGCGTTCTTTTCTCCCGTGGCGTACCAATTCCAGTTCTACTACATCGCCGGGCTGGCGGTGGCCGTGAAGGCCGTCGCCGAGGCGGCGCCGCGCCCGCCGGAGCCGGCGGGTCAGACGTAGCTCCGTGCCACGAATCAACTTGCTGAAGTTCTTGCCGGTCTTCGTCGAAGGTGGGACGGAAGGTCAGGTGATGAACCTGGTCGACCGGCTCGATCTCTCGAAATTCGCCGTGCACTTCGCGTGCTTCACCCGCGCGGGCCGCTTCCTGCCGTTCCTCGAGGCGCGTTCGATCCCGGTGACGCCGTACACGATCAAGCGGTTCTATGAGCCGCACGCCCTGAAGGAACAGTGGCGGCTGGCGAATGACATTCGTCGTCACCGTATCGACATCGTCCACAGTTACAACTTCTACGGCAACTTCTTCGCCGTCCCGGCGGCCCGGTTCGCCCGGGCACCCGTCGTGGTGGCGTCCATCCGGAGCATGAGCGCGATGTACACGCCGCTCCAGCGGCGGGCGCACAGATATGTCTGCCGCCTGGCGGACTGCATCCTGACGAACGCCGACGCGATCCGACAGTCGCTCATCGCCGAGGGTTACGAGGCCGAGAAGATCACGGTGATCCCCAACGGCATCGACGTCGCGAGCTTTCGGGGCACGGCGGAGGGCGGGCAGCGATTCCGGAGGGAGTTCGCCTTTCCAGCGGACGCTCCGATCGTCGCGGTGGTGGCGCGGCTCGGTGCCGTCAAGGGTATCGAGTATTTCCTCGAGGCCGCCGGCGGCCTCGTCCAACGCTTCCCCCACGCGCGGTTCGCGATCGTGGGTGGCGGGACATTCGTGAACAACGGCCGGAGTACACCGCGGGATTACCGGCGTGAGCTGGAGGCGATGGCGCAGCGTCTTGGTCTCGGCGAGCGTGTGGTCTTCACCGGGGCGCGGAACGACGTCGCGGATGTCCTGTCCCAGGTGGTGGTCTCGGTGCTCCCCTCCCTCAGCGAGGGCGTCCCCAACACCGTGCTCGAGTCCATGGCCGCCGGCGTCCCCGTCGTAGCCACGCGGGTCGGAGGCATTCCTGAGGCCGTCGAGGACGGAGAAAGCGGCTTGCTGGTCCCGGCGCGCGACCCGGCGGCACTGGCGCGCGCCATCGGTCGGCTGCTCGAGGACCATGACCTCGCGCGGCGTCTCGGCCAGGCCGGCCGACGGCGGGTCGCCCAGCATTTCAATCTCGAGCACTCGGTGCGACAGACCGAGGCGCTCTATGGCCGCTTACTCGAGCGTGGCTATGCCACCGCCCGCTGGCCCTCGCGCCGCCGGCGGGAGCGTGTCTCCCGGGAGGTTACACGATGACGACCCATCGTTTTGAAGTGTCCGCTACTAGACGGTGATTGGAGAGGAGCTCGCACATGCAGACGAGACCGATGACTCAGACAGACGCTCAGCTCATGCCCCCCAAACCTTCACGCACCGCTTCACTCCAGGAACACATCGACCGCGCCACCCAGGACCTCATCGCTTCGTGCCGGGATCCGGAGCGGCTCTCTCCCGAGGAACGGCGCGGGATCATCGCCCGCTACAGCGCCGTGCTCGAAGGGAACTTCATTTACTGGATGACCGCGGCGTATCTCTCCGTCGGATCCGCAGAAGCGCACGCGATCATCCAGGACAACCTGCTCGAAGAAGTCCGTGACAATCATCCGGGGATGCTGCGACGGTTCGCCATCGCGGCCCACGCCGTCCCGACGGACTCCGATGCGCTGTCGGTGTATCGCCATCTGGAGAACGTCCGCCGCTTCGTGGGGCAACTCTCGGCGGTGAAGATCGTTCTCATGATGGCTTTCTTCGAAGGCTTCATCACACGGTTCATGCCCTATCTGGCGGACCTCGCGAAGCGACAGGGCTCGTCAGAGTACGAATACACCGACGTGCACGGCGTCTGCGACGTCGTCCACACGCAAGAGCTCTTCCGCGCGCTGGAGGCGGAGATGACACTCTCGCCCGACCCGCTCGAGCCGCCCGCGAAGTTGCTCAAGGGCGTCGAGCTCCTGCGAACGCTGATCCAGCGCATCCTCCATCCCCGCCTGGAGGACCCCTCGGCGGAACCAGTCGTCACCACGGTCACCGGAGGCTCATGATGGCCACGACCATGTCCGTGCGGTCCACGGTCACCGCTCGGTTCGAGCAGGTCGCCAGAGAGCAAAAAAAGACGCTGGCGCCGCTGTCCGACGATCTCGTGCTGCTGGACTCGGGTCTCGACTCGCTCTGCCTGGCCATCATCGTCGCTCGTCTCGAGGACGCGCTGGGCGTCGATCCGTTCAGCTCCGGCAAGGATGCCGAGTTCCCCGTGACCCTGGGCGACTTCATCAGGCTCTATGAAGATGCCGCACGTTGACGGCGGCTCGCTGTGGAGCTCGCTGAGCGCCGCCGGGCACCTGTCCGAGCGCGCGCTCTGGGGAGCCGACGCGAGCGTCACGCTGGGCGACCTGGTGAGAGGCTCGAGCCTGAGTGGTCGGCTCGAGCTGCTTCGCGGGCGCTCGGTCCTCGTCGCGACCCGGGATCAGCTCACGGCGGCGCTGGCCCTCATCGAGCTCGATGCCGTCGCGCGCCGACTCGTTCTCTGCCCTCCCGATCTGCCCGCCGAGCATCTGCCCTTCGTGGCGGCGACGGCGGCAGTGGATGCGCTCGTGTCCGATCGGACGGCGCCGCACGCCGGGCCTCCGGGCGTTGGAACCGTCGTGACCTGCACCCCGCGGATCGCGCCGGCCGCTCCCGAGCGGACGGGACGATACCAGACGGAATGGGTGCTCCTGACATCCGGCACGACCGGCCGGCCGAAGATGGTCGTGCACACGCTGTCGAGCCTCTCGGGAGCGATGCGGGGCGCGAGACCGTCGGGCGACCCCGCCGTGTGGAGCACGTTCTACGACATCCGCCGGTATGGCGGCCTGCAGATCTTCCTGCGCGCGCTCCTCGGCGGCGGCTCCATGGTGCTGTCGAGCGCCGACGAATCGACCCGGGATTTCCTGATCCGCGCGGGCGGGCACGGCGTCACCCACATCTCCGGGACCCCGTCCCATTGGCGCCGGGCCCTCATGAGCCCGGCGGCTCACAGGATCGCGCCTCGATACGTCCGCTTGTCGGGAGAGATCGCGGACCAGGCCATCCTCGACCATCTCCGGGCCTGCTACCCGGAGGCCAGGATCGCGCACGCCTTCGCGTCGACGGAAGCGGGCGTCGCGTTCGACGTCGGCGACGGTCTCGCGGGCTTCCCGGCGAGCCTGATCGAAGGGCAGGGCGCGGACGTCGAAATGAAGGTCGAGGACGGCTCGCTCCGGATCCGCTCGACCCGAACGGCGGCCCGTTACCTCGGCGACGAGGACCGATCCATCGCCGACGGGGACGGCTTCGTCGACACCGGCGACATGCTCGAACGGCGTGGTGACCGCTATCACTTCGTCGGCCGGCGCGGCGGAATCATCAACGTCGGCGGCCTGAAGGTCCATCCCGAAGAAGTCGAGGCCGTGATCAATGCGCATCCCGACGTGAGGATGTCGCTGGTGCGGACGCGGAAGAACCCCATCACGGGCGCGCTCGTGGTCGCCGATGTGGTGCTGAAATCCGAGCCCGGCGCCGCGAACGGACGAGCGGTGACGCTCGAGCACGAGATCATGCAGCGCTGTCGCGAGGCCCTGTCGCGGCACAAGGTCCCGGCGGCGATTCGCTTCGTGTCGGCCCTGGCCGTGACGCCCAGCGGCAAATTGGTGCGTCACGATGCGTAACGTGATCGTGACGGGCGGCAGTCGCGGCCTGGGTCTGGGCCTCGCTCGCCGGCTCACCCGAGCCGGCTATCGCGTCATCGCGATCGCCCGGAAGGAGACCAACCAGCTGACGCTGGCGATGGAGGAGGCCGAGCGCGCCCACCCCGGATCGTTCCACTTCGTGCCGTTCGATCTGGCCGAGACCGCGGCGATTGCCGCGCTCGTCAAGTCGCTGCGCAACGCGCACGGGCCGATCTACGGGCTGGTCAACAACGCCGCCGTCGGGTTCGATGGCGTGCTCGCCCTCATGCCCAACACGCAGATCGAGCAGCTCGTGCGGATGAACACGCTCTCGCCCATCGTCCTGACGAAATACGTGGTGCGCGCCATGATGGCCGACGGCGGCGGGCGGATCGTCAACGTCGCCTCGATCGTCGGCTTCACCGGATACAGCGGCCTCTCGGTGTACGGCGCGACCAAGGCCTCGATGCTCGGCTTCACGCGATCGCTGGCGCGCGAGGTCGGGCGCATGGGCGTGACCGTGAACTCGATCGCCCCCGGTTTCCTGGACACCGACATGACGCATGGACTCGACGACGAGCACCGCCAGCAGATCGTGCGGCGCAGCGCGCTGCGCCGCCTCCCGGAGGTCGACGACGTGGCGGGCGCCGTCGAGTTCCTGCTCGGCGACGCGGCGAAGAGCATCACGGGCACCGTGCTCACGGTCGACGCGGGCAACACGGCATGACGACCATCCGCGAGCACGCGCCCGGGTCGGTGACGATCCGCGACGGCGGACCGGCGGCGCGATCGGCCGGCCCCACGAGGGTGTGGCTGCGCGCGCTCGAGCTGACGGCGCCGATCACCACGACGCCCCATCGGATCCTGCCGGCGGTGATCGAAGAGCTCGCCGAGCGATTCGCGGAGGCGCCGGCCTTGCTCTCCGAGGGCGAGTGCCTGACCTATCGCGGCCTCGCGACGCGCTCCAACCGATACGCCCGCTGGGCGCTCGACCGGGGGCTCGTCAAGGGGGATGTCGTCGGCCTGTTCATGCTGAACCGGCCCGAGTACATGGCGATCTGGCTCGGCATCACCCGCATCGGCGGCGTCGTTGCGCTGCTCAACACCAACCTGTCGGGGGCCGCGCTCGCGCACGCCGTCAATCTCGTCGCGCCCCGGCACGTCATCGTGGCCGCGGAGCTCCTCGAGCCGTTCACCCGCGCGCTGCCGGACCTCGCCGGCGCGCCGAGGATCTGGGCGCACGGCGACAGTCCCGGCGACTTCCCGCGGATCGACGGCGACATCGAGCGGCTCGCGGGCGACGCGCTCGGCGCGGCCGAGGCGCGGCCGACAACCATCGAGGATCGTGCGCTCTACATCTATACGTCGGGCACGACCGGCCTGCCCAAGGCCGCCCGGGTCAGCCACGCTCGGCTGATGCAGTGGAGTCACTGGTTCGCCGGCATGATGGACACGCGCGCCAGCGACCGGATGTACAACTGCCTGCCGATGTACCACAGCGTCGGCGGTGTGCTGGCGACGGGCGCGGTGTTGGTGGGCGGCGGCTCCGTGGTGATCCGGGACAAGTTCTCCGCCCGTCAGTTCTGGCCCGACGTGATCCGCTGGGACTGCACGCTGTTCCAGTACATCGGCGAGCTCTGCCGGTATCTCGTCCACACAGAGCCCGCGCCCCACGAGACGCAGCACGGGATCAGGCTGGCCTGCGGCAACGGGCTGCGGCCCGACGTCTGGAACGACTTCAAGACCCGCTTCCGCATTCCCCAGATCCTGGAGTTCTATGCCTCGACCGAGGGCAACGTGTCGATGGTCAACGTCGAGGGCAAGCCCGGGGCCATCGGGCGCATCCCCGCGTTCCTCGCGCATCGATTCCCGGCCGCCCTGGTGCGATTCGACGTCGCCAGGAACGAGCCCGTCC
>QHVJ01000321.1 GCA_003222275.1 Acidobacteriota bacterium
CCGCCGATACCTTTATATGGGCCGCTGGCGGCAGCCTGAGCGGTGTCGTTTCCGGCGGCCTCGGCGATGACACCCTGGTCGGCGCCGACACCCCGAACACCTGGACCCTCACCGGTGTCGGCGCCGGTACGCTCAATGGTCAGTCGTTCACTGGCATCGAGAACCTCGTCGGTGGGGAGGACAGCGACCGCTTCGTCTTTGCCGGCGGCAGCGTGACCGGTCGGATCGACGGCAGGGGCGGTGTGAACACACTCGACTACTCCGCGGCCACCCTCGCCGTGACCGTCGACCTGACGACCGGATCGGCCGCCGGCGCGGGCAGCGTGACCGGCGTCGGCGCCGTCGTCGGCGGCAGCGGAACCGACACCCTCGTCGGCCCGGCGTCGAGCAACACGTGGACCATCTCCGACACGGACACCGGCACCGTCAACCTGGTCACGTTCCGGAGCATCGAGAACCTGGTCGGCGGCTCCGAGTCCGACACCTTCGTCCTCGGGCCGTCTGGGAAGGTCACCGGCCATATCTCGGGAGGCGACGGCGACGACGTCC
Organism: Acidobacteriota bacterium; assembly: GCA_003222275.1. Classification (GTDB taxonomy): domain Bacteria; phylum Acidobacteriota; class Vicinamibacteria; order Fen-336; family Fen-336; genus AA32. The sequence continues at coordinate 550 of QHVJ01000321.1, forward strand.
TGGTTGCCGCCGACACCCCCAACACGTGGACCATCAGCGGGCCGGACGCGGGGACGCTCAACGGGGTCGCGTTCTCGTCGGTCGAGACGGCGCAGGGTGGCGCGAGCGAGGACGTCTTCGTCGTCACCGTCACGGGCCTCCTGGCGGGGGCACTGCTCGGCGGCCCCGGGCCCAACCGTCTGCGCGGCCCGGACCAGCGCAACGCCTGGCGGGTCACCTCGCGCAACGCGGGCAGGCTCAATCAGGAGAGGTTCGGCGAGATCGAGAGTTTGGAGGGCGGGTCGGGGGACGACGAGTTCGTGCTGGAGGACGGCGCGGGCGTTGACGGCGTCGTTATCGGCGGCGGCGGGTTCAATGGACTCGATTACGGCGCATATACGACGCCGGTACTGGTTAATCTGACGACTGGATCGGCCACCGGCACAGTGGGCACATCCGACATCGCCGTGATTGTGGGCGGTAGCGGCAGCGACACACTGACGGGTCCGGCCGCGAGCGTTACGTGGACTCTCAATGGCCCGAACGCTGGCGACGTAGGCGGCGTTTCCTTCAGCAATTTTGAGAATGTTACCGGTGCCGATGACAACAATGACACGTTCGTTGTCATGCCAGGCGGTCAGCTGAGCGGGGTCATCGACGGCGGCGCCCGTGGATTCGACAGTTTGATGATCGAAGGCGGGGTTTTCGGGAACGTCGCGTACGAAGCGACCGGACGCGACTCCGGAACCGTCCGCCTTGATGATTACCTCCTCACGTATACAGGGCTCGAGCCGATCGTTGACAACAGCAACGCCGCGACCCGTGTTTTCACTGGCAGTGCGGCGAACGACCACATTCGACTGAAGGACGCCCCCGGCCAGGGCGAAATGACGATCGACGCCGTGGACGGCATGTTCGAGAGCATCACGTTCCCCAATCCGACGGTCAGCTTGACTATCGATGGCGCGGCCGGCGACGACAGCATCACCATTGACTCGCTCGACTCGGCGTTCACTCCGGGCTTCAACCCCTTGGGCGACCCGGAGCTTCACATACGAGGCGGGGCCGATAGCGACACCGTGCTGGTGGCGCGAGACGCCGATTTCAGGCTGACCAACGGAGGGCTGGCCGGCGGTCGCGGCTTCACCATACTCTTCGATGACGCCATCGAGCATGCGGTGGTGACTGGTACGGGCCTGGACGCCACGGGTTACGCTGGATCGGCAGTGTTCGTCCGGCTGGCCGGTATCCCGGCGTGGTCGGAAGAGGGCCCCGGGCCAATCCACGAAGCGTCAGACACATCGCAGGGTCAATTTCCGCTCGCCGGCGCCATTCAAGCCATCGCAGTCCGCCCTGGTGACGCCAACACCATTTATGTTGGCACGGTCAATGGCGGTGTCTGGCGGATTACGGCCGGCAACGAAAGGGTGCTATTCGCTACGGCTTCCGCGGCCCTCACAGATGAAGCGCGCAACGTTCTGGATCGATTTGCGATGTTTCTGGTGGCTGCTTCCGATGTAACGATTGAAGTAAGCGGGCACAGCGACTCAACCGGGTCGGATGCTTTCAACTTGACGATTTCACAGCAGCGTGCACAGGCCGTGGCAAATTATTTGATCGGGCAAGGAATTCCCGCCACTCGTCTCCGCGTTGTCGGATATGGGGCGACCCGCCCCGTTGCTGACAACGCCACGGCGGCCGGCCGCGAAATGAACCGCCGAGTCGATCTGTCTTTCAATCTCTCTCAACCGTTGACGGATCAGTTCCCCTCGTTGTCGATCGGTGCGCTCACGATCAGCACGCACGATGCGGACGGCAATGTGGTGACGGCTGCCACGCCGCGGAACAAGCTCGTGCTGTACGCCGGAACGGGGCAGTTCAGCAGCAGTGCCCGCCGAGGGTTGGCGATCGGCGTCCTCCGGTCCCGGGATGGCGGTGATACATGGGAACTGAAGACGTCTCCGGAGATGGCCGGGTTGTCGATTTCAGGAATAGCAGCGACGCGCCTCGATGGCAAGGACGTCGTTCTCGTCTCTACCATCGGCAAGGCAGGAGTGGTCCGCGACTCCGACACCCTGAAGGCCGTGCTCTTCAGGAATGGAGGGATGTTCCGCAGCGACGACGGCGGCGAAGATTGGTCGAAGACGGTTTTGTTCGACCCCTCGGGCAACAACGTCGACCTCAACATTCCCGAGGGCTCGGTGACTGATCTCGTCGCCGATCCCGCCAACAATCGGCGGTTCTATGCCGCGGTGCGTGGCGCGGGTGTATTTCGCAGTATTGATGGTGGCATCGGTTGGGGTCTCCCCATCAACGCCGGCCTGTCGCTTGTCGGTGATGGGGTCGATAACGATGGCTCGGGCACCGTCGACGACGCCGGCGAAACGGCCGCAGGCGCGGGTCGGATCGTCCTGGCTGCAAATGCCAATAACGCATATGCCGCGCTGATAAGCGCGGCCGGCAGACTAATGGGCGTGTTTCAGTGGACGGATCCGCCAGGCAACTGGTCATTGCTCGGAACTGCTCCCGCTCCACAGCGATCTGCCGACGCATTCATTAAAGTCCGCGGGTCTCCGAGACTGAGGTTCCTTGACACGAATCCCGATACCATCGTGCGGCTCAGCGGCAAGTGGGCTGACGATAGGTTCGTTGATGGCCAGTCGATCAGGATCGAGGGGTCGGGCCTCAACGACGGCGCGTACACCATCGAGAAAGTCATCGGCGACACGTTGCAGCTGTCGACCGCGAATGCACTGACTCCCGAGGGGCCTGTCGCCGGCGTTTCGGTGTTCGGCATGCCAAGGTTCTTCTTCCTCGACACGAATCCCGATATGATTACGCGTACCTTTGGTAGTTGGGCAACTGACGGATTCATGGTCGGCCAGCAGATCACCGTGTCGGGGGCCGGGGTCAGCGATGGAACTTATACCATCAATCGAATCAGAAGCACGGGGACCCCCAATGACACTCTGGAACTCATTCCGACCGATCAGTTGATGCCTCAACCGGGGAGCGTCGCCGGCGTCCGGATAACCGCCGAAGCTCGGACGTTGCCCTCACTAAGCGGCAGACCGCAACTAGACTTTACGGATGAGGCTCCGCTTAACGACACCATCACCCGTTTCGATGGCACCAGTTGGCTCGCCGACGGTTTCCGGGACGGCGATCGCGTCGCCGTATCTGGGTCCCTGGCCAACAACGGCGCCTACACGATCGCCGCAATCGAAGATAGACTTGTTGCCGGCGACGGCGGCACCCTGAGGCTGGTCGCAGCGGACCACCTGAACACAGAGGTGAACTCCCATAGCGTCGTCGCCGTGATTTCTCCGATCCAAGCGCAGATTGGGCCACTGCCTTCAACGCTCAGAAGCAACCCTCAGCTGACCTTTAGCGACACCAACCCGGACACCATTACACGTTTCGACCTTAACGACTGGCGCGACGACGGTTTCCGGGTCGGCGACCGCATCGCCGTGTCGGGATCTCGCCTCAACAACGGCACCTACACGATCGCCGCCATCGAAAACGCGATTAACCCCGGCGACACCCTGCGGCTGGTCGCCGGCGACGCGCTCACGCCAGAGGCCGACACGCCAAACGTCTTCATCGCGGTGGTTTCCGCGATCGAGCCCCAGGTCAACCTCAACCCCAGCGGACAGGGAGCGGTACACTTCTCCATCGCTGCGGACGCAGCGGGTAACGTCTTTATCGGCGGCGATAGTCATCCGGACAACAACGGCAACCTCTACTGGTGGAACAATCGGCCGCCGGCTAACGGCGGACAGGTCTGGGAACCAATCGTTCTCGGAAACGCCAATGGCACGGCGCCACACGCGGACTCACGCGCGATAGTATTCGACCGCTTCGGCGACCTCCTCGAGGGCGACGACGGGGGACTCTATCGCCTTATCGCCCCGACTCAGCCGACATTGCGAGGTAATCCGCGTCTCACGTTCAACAATGCCAACCATACTATCGCCCGCGATGCTGGAAGCTGGCGCGACGACGGATTCGACGTAGGCCAGCAGATCACTATCGCGGGCCCCCCCGCTGGGGCCAATGCCGGCACCTACACGATCGAGAACGTTGCGACCACGGTTACGCCTGACGATACGCTGACCTTGACGCGCGGTGCAGCGCTGACGCCCTTGGGGCCCGCTGTCAACGGCATCGCCGTCACCGCGGTGCGAAGGTGGGAGAATCTCAACAGCTCTCTCCGCGTCACGGAAATGCTCTCCGCCGCCTACGACCCCTTGAATAACGTCATCTTTGGCGGGAGTCAGGATAACGGCGTGGCCGAGCAGCCGCCGGCAGCCGATGGTGTGGACAACGACGGCGACGGGCTCATCGACGAAGCTGACGAACGGTTCGCCTGGCAACAGGTCGTTGTCGCGATCCGGCCCGGCGACGGTAACACCACCGCGGCGGTTCCGCTGAACAGCGATGCCGACCCGCAATTCGATCAGGTTCGGCGCTACACAATGTCGAACAGCCTGCGGACGCTAGGCAGCCGGATCTTCGACGCCAATGGGCAGATGGTCCCCGGGACCGACAATCTGGTCCTCCTTCGGGGCGCTCGGACCGACACGCTCAATTTTGCTGCCGCCAATGTGAACCCCGGCACCGACCAGATCGCCATTGCCGGACATGGCCTCGTCGACGGAGCGGGGCCATTCTGGGTCGATAGCGACGGAACATTGCCCAGTGGTCTCTTTGCTTCCGCGCAATATTGGGTACATGTCGTGGATCCGAACAACATCCAACTGGCTACCTCGCGCGGAGCTGCAGTAGCCGCCACCGTCGTGAACATCACCACGCCAGGGTCCGGTGCAGACACGCTCAACAATCGGTTCAACGGCTTGGACCTGGCAGATCGGAATACTTTCACAGCCGGATTCCATCGGATTCCCTACGTCGTCAATGCCGTCGATTCAACCCGAATGCTCATTGGGCTGCGGGCACTCTACGGCAGCACCAGTATTGGTGCTCCAATGGCCCCACAGTACGACGGCCTCGATACCGTCTCGCGGATCTGGCTTCCACCGGAGCGCGCGGGCGTCTTCTTCAGCGCACTGGCGTACGGTGGGAGAAAAGGCGGCATCGGACAGGCGAACGTGGTGTACGCGGCGAGGGGGAACGAGATCTTCGTCGCGTTGCCCACAGGTGGCGGTGCGTTGGGGGCGTTCCAGACCGAGCGGATCGACCAGGTCGTCCAGATCCGGGATCTCGTGCTCGACCCGGACAACTATGACACCGCCTACGCAGTGGCCGACTCAGGGGTATATAAGCGCACGGCACCTAACAAGTGGGTGCTCATTTCTGAACAGTTGAATAATGCAGATCTGCAGACTATCGAATTTGTCAATGTCGGAGGCCAGAAGGTCCTACTCGTAGGTGGTGCGACCGGCGTCTATCGCGCTTTCGATCCAGGACCGGCCGCGATTTGGACCGAGTTTGGCCGCGGCCTGCCCAATGCATTGGTGACGGATCTCTCCTTCATTCACCGGCCCGCAGCTGCGTTCGAGAATCCCCATGGTCTCCCGCGCGGAGATGGCCTGCTAGCCGCGACGCTGGGACGCGGTGCGTGGACGATTCAGAACGCCGACACCTTCCTCGATGACCGTAGCGTCATCACGATCCAAGGCACTGCCGGACGGGATTTCGTCGAGCTAGCCCGCAATGTCGCGACCCCATCCCTATCTCGGTGCCGCTCTCAAGTGTCGGCAAGATCGAATTCTTTGGAGGAGGCGACAACGACCAGTTGACCGTGAACAGCGCCCTCGGGACGATTTCTGTGCCTGACGGTATCGTTTTCCACGGCGGAGATGGTAACAGCGACGAGCTCATCGTGAAGGGCCCGAAGGTGCATGACATCTCGGAGGCATCGCCTGTCGCGGGTCAGACGACTATCACCATCGAAGATACTCGAGGTGGCGACCGGGAAGTCGTCACCTACGATACGACTGTGGAGAAGCCCCAGAACCAACTCGATCAGGCGTCGACGCTCGAGAAGTTGGGCGACTGGCTTCGACGCTTCTTCCGGTCTCTGGCGTTCTGGCTGGACGATCCTGGTGCCGGAGCCCAGAAGGAGTTGGCCGTCATCGGTGGCTCGCTGCCGAGAGCGCTGAAAGGAGTAGGCGCCGGGCGCCCCGAAGCGATCGCCGACCGCGAGGCAGGACTTCAGGAGGAGGACACGACCGAGCCCGGCCTCAACCTCGACGATGTCCCGGGCCTACAGCGAATCATCGAGTCGGGACCCAACGGGTTCAACCTGTCGGACATCGGCACGCTCATTACCACTCCTCAGCAGTTACGCGACCGTCTCGACAACCTCGACAGTACGCCCGGAAACGTCACCCTCACTCAGAATGGCGGCGTCACGCGTTTCGATGCTCAGGTGATCCGTCGGCTGTCTGGGGTCGCCGATTTCGGTATGGATACGGCGGTACTGGGCGGGGCGATTCATCTGAGTGGGCAAGTCGAGATTGGTGCGGACGTCGAGTTGGACTTGGCTTTTGGGGTCGATTCCCAGGGCGTCTTCATCGACACGAGCGGCGCCGGTTCACGGCTTGTGATTCGGAAAATCAGCGTCGACGCTCCTTTCGCGGCCCGTGGCCAATTCGGGTTCCTGGATATCGCCGTCGAGAATCCAACGGTGACGATCGCCCCTCAAGTTCAGCTGGACCTGAAGCTGCAGGATCCGTCGGGTGAGGACAGGATTCGGCTGCCCGAGTTGGCTGAAGCGCTGCTGAACCCGGCGAGCATTTCAAAGCTCGTGACGGTCACTATTTCCGGCGCGCCCGGCGACGACGTCGTCCTTGACGTCAAAGCCACCGCCGCTGCGATCCTGCCGTTCATGGACACACCCTTCGATCTTGGCGATGCACGCTTCACGGCGACCTGGCCGGATATCACGAAGCTCGACGGCGTGAACGTACAGTTCAGCGGCAGCGCGGGGGAGACATTGCGCCGCTTCCTGACAGTCAATACCGCGGCGGTCCTCGGCAAGCTCAAGGAGCTTCGTGACACCTTCAAGACCCTCGGGATGGACGCACCGCTCATTTCAGACGCGTTGGACCGAGTGATCGATTTCACCGAGGCCTTCGATCGTAACCTCGTCCAACCGCTGACGAGCCCCGGCGGTGGTGGCTCGAATTTCCGGACTATTCAAGACATGGTCGAACAGGTTGCTCGCAACCTCAGAACCGAGCTGGACGAGCTCGGCATCGATTTTGATCTCTCGACGCGGGAACTCACATTCCCGGTCCACCTTGCAGAAACCATAGCTGGAACCAGACACTTCGACTTCGGCTCGGCCGTCAATTTGGACGTCACCGGGAAGCTCCAGGCCTCCGTGAATCTTGATCTTGTCGCTGGCATCGATCTGGACGACCTCTTTGCAGGCAACCTCACCGACGCGCTGTTCATCAAAGACGCCCGGGCGCGAGGGGCTGCCAACCTCGGCACCAGCAGTATCAACGCTGCCGGAAACTTCGGTGTTCTCAACGTCGCAGTCACGGGCGGAAGCGCTCAAGCGAGCCTCGCCCTGGACGTCACGCTCAACGATCCGAATGGCGATGGGCGCATTACCCTGAACGAGATCCTCACGAATCCGGGAAGCGTCTTCGGTAGCCCGGCCTTCACCGGCTCGGCGGCTTTCAATCTGCCCGTGGCGCTGACTTTCAATGTGCCGGGCGTCGCCCTCTCGGGAGGCCTGGTTATTGCGGTCGATGCCACCAATCTCACTTCTCCAAAGGTGAGCATCACTGGAGTTGGTGTCACCCTCAACGTGGCCGGCCAGGCGCTGGTCGGCGACTTCGCCATCGAGCGCGCCACCACGGCGGCCGGCGACGAGGTCGACCGGATCGGCATCAGCAGCGCGACGCTGAACATCGGCAGCGGCGTCGTGCAGACGACCATCAGCCAGGGTCTGATCGTGGCCACGGCATCCAGCATTGGGGCGAGCTTCACGGGGTCGGCGACGTTCGGCGCGGGCGCGCTGGGCTTTTCGATCCCAGTTTCCTCGGTGCAGGTCGAGGTCAACAGCGGCGTGGCGGCGGTTCACGACACGTTCACGATCGCTAACCCGAGCGGCCCGGCCACGGTCCTCAACCTCAACCTGCCGACGGGTCCGTTCATCCGGGTCGTGGCGGTCGTCGCCGACGCGAGTCCGATCGACATCGCGGGGAACAAGCTCAGCGGCACGTTCGCCTTCGATCAGCAGACACGCGCGGGGCCGGACGGGGCAATCAATCTCGCCAGCAGCACGGACCCGGTGAATGCCGACAACGAGGTCGTGACGCGCATCGTGATGAGCGATGTGAAGGTCACGCTCTCGGGGAGCACCGATCCGACCCTGAAGGCCGGCACCGGCGCCTTCGTCGTCACTCCCACCGGCGTGGCCGGATTCCTTTCGGGAACGGCCGCACTCGCATCCTCCGGCATCTCGGTTGGCGGCAGCGTCCTCCTGCGGGTCAACAAGACCGGCCACGCCGTCGACGAGGTCATCACCGTCAACGGCGCCAATTTCGTCATCCGCTTCCGCGAGGACGAGGGCAACGTCTTCGCGATCTCCGTCACCGCGCTGTCGCTCGACATCGGGGGCGTCCTCTCCATCGAAGGGAGCGTCAGCTTCAGCACGGCGACGCTCTCTGACGGGTCGACGGCCCAGACCTTCGCGGGCGAGGGCCTGCGCGTGTTCGTCGGCGACGGTCCATACACGCTCGCCAACGGCGAGACCAACCCGCTAGCTCGCGGGCTGCTGCTGTCCGACGTCCGGATCGGTCTGGTCCGGGACTCCGGGGCCGGCGCGTTCGCACTCGACGCGACGGGTACTCTCCAGGTCGTCGGGATACCTGACGTCGCGATCGCAGGCACCGCCCGGGTTCGCCTCAACAGCTTCACGAAGGCGCTGGACGAGACGCTATCGATCGGCGCCGACCGTCAGGTCTTCGTGAAGTTCAGCGCGACCGAGAAGGCGGACGCCTCCGGGCCGTTCGTCAAGTTCAGCGGGCTGGGGCTCCGGCTCTCGGTCCTGGGACAGATGATCGCCGCGGACTTCGGGTTCGAAAAAGTCTTCT
>QHVJ01000353.1 GCA_003222275.1 Acidobacteriota bacterium
CCCGGTCACCCAGCGACGCGACGCGGAACCGCACCGACTGGCCCCCCTGCGCCCGCAGCGACTCCGCCTCGGACACGCGGAAGCGCAGCTGCAGGCGGCTCACGTCCACGAGCGTGCCGAGCACGTCGCCGGTCTTGACGAACCGGCCCGTCTCCACCGCCTTGGTGTTGATGACGCCCGGCTTGGGTGGCCGCACCTGGGCGCGAGCCAGGTTCTGGGCCGCGATGTCGCGCGCCGCCTTGGCTGACTGCGCGTCGGCGGCCAGGCGTTCGCCCTCCTGCCGCGCGCGGTTCAGCTCCTCGGGCGCCACCAGGTTCTCCCGGGCGAGCTGCTCCCGGCGGGCCAGGTCGGAGGCGGCGCGGTGGGCATCCGCCAGGGCCCGCTTGTAGTTCGCGTCCGCCCGCTCGAGCTCGAGCCGATAGCGGTCCGGATCGATCTGCAGGAGCACCGTGCCTCGACCGACCCGGTCCCCCTCGTGGAAGTTGACGGCCGTGGCCTGCCCCTCGACCTGGGCCGTGATCTGGACGAGCTCCTCGGCCTCCATCGTGCCGGGAGACTTGATCTGGTAGACCACGTCCTGGGCCAGCACCGGCGTCACCCGTACCGGGAGTCCCCGCGGAGGCCCCCCCGCCGGCGCCGCGCCCTGGCTCCTCCCGCAGCCGGCCGCCAGGGCCAGGAAGGGCAGGCAGGCAACGAGCAGGGTACGGCGGGGACACGGTCTCGTCACGCGAAACACCTCGGCGCTGGTTACAGGGAACTATTCTCAGTGAGGCCTGGCGCTCCTCCAAGCCAGACTCCGTGACTGATGGTCAAATGATGTTACAGGAAACGGTGTGCCCGGATGGCCGGGCCAGATACCCGGACCACGGGGCCGGTCTAAAATGAACATCCAGGAGGCCCTGTCCCGCGATGCACGACCCCCGCGTCCCCGAAACCCTCGAGGGTTGGTGGCTTCTCCACCAGATGTTCAAGGTGAGCTGGCCCGCGTGGCAGGCCTTGCCCCCGGCCGAGCGTCAGCAGAAGGCGGCCCAGACGGCCCGCGCCCTCGGCGCGATGGAGGGCGGGCGCGAGGGCTCGTCCGTACCCTGCACGCTGCTGGGCCACAAGGGCGATCTGATGCTCATCCATTTCCGCCGCTCGGTCGAAGAGCTGGAGGCCGCGCAGCTCTCGGTGGGCCGACTGGACCTCGCCCCCTTCCTCCAGGCGACGACGTCCTACGTCTCGGTGGTGGAGCTGGGCATGTACGAGATGACCGCCCAGATCCACGCCCGGCTGAGCGGCCGCGGCCTGGAACCCGGCTCCGAGCCCTTCGAGCAGGCGTTCGACACGGAGATGCAGGAGCAGGAGGACCGCGTGGAGGGCCGGCTGTTTCTCGACGTGCCTCCGCGGCGCCACGTCTGCTTCTATCCGATGAACAAGCGGCGGGGGGAAGCGAAGAACTGGTACGCGGTCCCGTTCGAGGAGCGCGCGCGGATGATGAGGGACCACGGGGTCGTCGGCCGGCGCTTCGCGGGGGCCGTCACGCAGATCATCTCGGGCTCGATCGGCTACGACGACTGGGAGTGGGGCGTCGACCTCTTCGCCGACGATCCCCTCGTCTTCAAGAAGCTCGTCTACGAGATGCGCTTCGACGACGCCAGCGCCTGGTATGCCGAGTTCGGGCCGTTCTACCTCGGCCTGCAGTTCTCGCCCTCCGAGCTCCCGAAGTTCCTCGACGGCGAGGTCCCGGCGCTGCTCAGGCACTGAACGGCTATACTGGCCCTCTCATGACCCCCACCCTCAGGGCGCACTTCGCCGATTACGCGTCGTTCCACGGCACGGCCGGGAACAAGGCGTGCCACTATGTCGGCATCCCGCTCATCGTGCTCGCGCTGCTCGCCTTGCTCGCGCGGGTGCCGCTCTTCGCGGTGGGCGGGTTCACGGTGACGCTGGCCGAGGTCGCCCTGGTCGTGGTGACCGCCTACTACCTCACCCTCGACGCGGTCCTGGCCGCGATCATGCTGGCGGCCTCGGTCGGGCTGCTCATGCTCGGGCGCCCCATGCCGGTGTGGGTGGCGGCGGCGCTCTTCGTCCTCGGCTGGATCTTCCAGTTCATCGGCCACTACGTCTACGAGAAGCGCTCGCCCGCGTTCTACCGCAACCTGGCCCACCTCCTCGTGGGGCCGCTGTGGATCGTGGCCAAGGCGGTCGGCCGCACCTGAGCCATGCTTCCCCGGCGGGGCCGGCTTCTCCTGATGGCGACGACGCTCGTGATCCCAGCCTGCGGGAGCTCCGCGCCGACGCCGCTGCCCACGCCCTCCAGCTCGACGTGCGGCGCGGGCGCGCCCGTGGCCGGCACGCCCGCCCTCACGACCGTTCTCGTGGCCCGGGGGCTGTCGAGCCCGCTCGACCTGCAGTTCGCCCCCGGAGACCGTTCGCGGATCTTCGTCGTGGAGCAGCCGGGGCGGATCCGCGTGATCCGGGACGGGGCGCTCGTGGCCGCCCCGTTCCTGGACGTCTCGGGCCGCATCTCCACCGGCGGTGAGCGGGGGCTGCTCGGCCTCGCCTTCCATCCCGGCTACGCCCAGAACGGGCGCTTCTTCGTGAACTACACCGATCGCAACGGCGACACCCACGTGGCCGAGTTCCACGGCGGCCCCGGGACGGACGCCGCCGACGCGGGCAGCGAGCGCGCGGTGCTCTTCGTGGCGCAGCCCTTCGCCAACCACAACGGGGGCGGGCTCACCTTCGGCCGCGACGGGATGCTCTACGTCGGCCTCGGCGACGGCGGGAGCGGGGGCGATCCGTTTCGCAACGGCCAGAACCTCGGGACGCTCCTCGGCAAGATGCTGCGCATCGACGTCGACCACGGCAACCCCTACTCGGTGCCGGCCGACAACCCTTTCGTCTCCACCGCCGGCGCGCGCGGCGAGGTGTGGGCCTACGGCCTGCGCAATCCCTGGCGCTTCTCCTTCGACGCCGCCAGCGGCGACCTGGTCATCGCCGACGTGGGCCAGGGCCAGTGGGAGGAGATCGACGTCGGCCTCGCCTCCCGCCGGGGCGGAGAGAACTACGGCTGGAACATCACCGAGGGCAACCACTGCTTCCAGCCATCCTCGGGTTGCAACACCGCCGGGATCACGCCGCCCATCCTGGAGTACGGCCACGACGAGGGCTGCTCGGTCACGGGGGGCGTCGTCTATCGCGGGTGCCGGATGCCCGGATACCAGGGGACGTACTTCTACGCGGATTACTGCTCGCACTTCGTGCGGTCGATCCGCGTGGCCAACGGGCAGGCCACCGAACCACGGGACTGGACGGCGGCGCTGGGGCGGGGGCTCGACCGCCCTACATCCTTCGGCGTCGACGCCGACGGCGAGGCCTACATCGTGGACCAGGACGGAGAGGTCTACCGGATCGTCCCCGCGAGCTGACCGTTCAGGGCGCCCGGCCGAAGCGCCCGATCCTCAGCGGGAGCCGAGGACGCCTTCGGCGGCCTGGCGCACGTCGCTCAGGGGCTGGTTCAGCGACACGCCGAAGCTCTTCACCCACCCCGGGCGCTCGAACTGCACCCGCACGCGGGCCGGGCGTCCCTCCAGGTCGTGATCCACCAGGATGCGGCAATCGAGGGACCGGCGGGGATCCGAACGCTCGGCCGCCGAGCTGATCTCGGTCTCCAGCTCTTGCGCGAGCCCGGGGTCGCTCGCGTGCAGCTCGTTCACGGTGAAAGTGACCTTTGCCATCGCCGAGGGCCCGTACGTTACCACGGAAACTGCACCCGCCGACCGCGATGAGGCGGGCCCCGGACCTCAGACGATCCTGACCATGTCCTTCAGCTCTTCGAGCACCGCGTCCGCGGAAACGGGCCTCAACTCGCGCCGCGGGTGGAGGCTCCGCACCAGGAGCTTGTCGAGCGCCTCGGGCACGCCGGGGGCGTACGTTCCCGGCAGCGGCAGCCCCACCCCCTGCGGCTGCGTCCGCGGATGGACCCCCGTCAGCAGGTGATAGAGCACCGCGGCCATCGCATAGAGATCCCCCGCCACGTCCAGCTCGGCCTCGGGCGCCCGGTAGCTGGTCTCTCGCGGCAGGGGATGGGCGAGCCGGCCCAGTCCGAGGTCGGCGATCTTGATCACGCCCGTCGCGACCATGATGTTCGAAGGCTGGATCGAGCCGTGGACGATGCCGCGGCCGTGCACGAAGGCCAGCACCTGGGCGAGCGCGCGGCCGAGCGCGTGGACCTGCTTGACGCTCATCTTGTGGCCGCCGCGGAGCGCCTCCGCGAAGTTCCGCCCCGCCACGTATTCGCCGACCACGCAGCGCTCGCCTTCGACCTCCTGCAGCCCGAGCACCTTCACCACGCTGGGGTGTGAGACCTGAGCCGCAGCGCGCAGGTCGGCGACGAGCATGGGGAGCACGCCTTCGCGTCTCAGCACCTCGGGCGCCAGCGCGCGCAGGGCCACGCTGCGGCCGTCGTTGCGGTCCTCGGCCCGGTACACCAGGCCGAGGGGGCCCCGCCCGATCTCCTCCTTGCGCACGAATCGCGTCGCCTTCGGGGACGACCCGGAGGGCGCAGAGGGGGACGACGCAGAGGGCGGAGAGGAGGGGGCGGGGGCCGAGGCGGGCCGGGGAGAGCTGGTCGCGAAGCGACGAATGGGGGTCGGGCCCTGGCCCGCCTCGAGCGTCGCGATCCTCTTCTCGACGTCTCGGAAGCCGAGGTCCTCGGCCAGTATCTTCTTATAGATGTCCACGGCGGGCCCCGTCTGCCCGGCCACCTCCAGGGCGGTGGCCAGCCAGTAGTACGGCTCCAGGTTGCCGGCGCTCATGGTCTCCCGCGCGAGGGCTTTCTGCAGCCGCTCCACGGCGAGCATCGGCCGGCCCGTCTCGATGAGCAGGCGGCCCAGGATCACCACCGCCTCGAGGTAGTGCTCGTCGGTGACCGGCACCCGCTGGAGAAGCGCGATGGCCCGGGCGTTGTCGCCGGCGTGCGCGGCCGCCTCGCCGCTCTTGAACGTGAAGCCCGCCCGCTCGTAGAGCTCGATGGCTTTGTCCCGCTCGCCGGCCTCCTCGTAAAGGCGGGCCGCCGTCTCGTTCTCGCCCGCCTTCGCGTAGCTGGCGGCGGCGCGGGCCTTCAGCCCGGCGCGCACGTAGACGGAGCCCGCGGCGGCGTAGCTGTCGCCGGCCTCGTAGGCGGCGGCCGCCTCCGCCAGCTTTCCCACGGATTCGAACAGCTCGGCGGCTCGCAGGTAGTCCTGGCCCTGCTGGAAGAAGGCGGCCGCCTCGGGGACGCGTCCCTCCTTCCACGCTACCTCGCCGCGTAGCGTGGCGGCCCGGACGCGGTCTCCCGCGCGCTCGTAGGCATCGGCGGCGCCATTCGGGTCCTCGGCGCGCATGAACAGCTCGGCGGCCGGCGCGAAACGCCCCAGCTTCATGCTCGCCTGGGCCGCCTCGGCGAAGTACTGTCCCTTCGAGTAGATCTGCAGCGCCTTCTCGAGCTGTCCCGCCTTCTCGTACAGGGCACCGGCCTGCCGGGCCGTCTTCTCCTGTCCCGAGCTGCCCGTCGACGAATACGTGGTCGCGTAGGACACGTTCTCCATGAAGTGCTTCTCGTAGCACTCCGCGGCCTTCAACGCGTTGCCCGCCTTCTCGAAGGCCTCGCCGGCCCGCAGCGGATAGCCGCTCTTGGAGTAGAGCTCGGCCGCCTTGTCCCAGGCCCCCGCCACGCCGTACAGGCGCGCGGCGTCGAGGGTATTTCCCTTTTCGAGGAACAGCGCGGCGGCCTTGCCCGGCTTGCCCGCGTCGGAGAGGATCTGGGCCGCCTTCTTGTGGTCGCCCCCCTTGAGATAGAACTCCGCCGCCCGCTCGATGTTGCCCAGGCGCTCGAGGTTGACGGCCGCGGCGTGGTACTCCTCCCCCTCGAGGTACACCTCGACCGCCTCGGGGAATCGCTGGCTCTCTTCCAGGAGGCGACCGGCCGCGAGGTAGCTGCCCTCGGCCTTGAGGCGCTTGATCTGTTTCTGGACCTTGGCTTCCGTGTAGCTGGAGCCCAGGACCTTGCCCAGCACCGCGTCCT
>QHVJ01000354.1 GCA_003222275.1 Acidobacteriota bacterium
TGCGTCCCGGACTGTCGGTCCGGGTCGAGGTCTTGCGCGCCGCGTGGCCCCAGGCGTTGGTGGTCCCGCGTCACGCCGTGCATTTCGAAAAGGAACAGGCCGTAGTGGTGCGCAAGGGCCTGGGCGGCCGGACCGTCGTTCGGGTCGCCGGCTGCACGCTGGTGGAGTGCGTCGTGGAGTCGGGCCTGAAGGAAGGAGACCATGTCCTCATCCCTTGAGGCCTCGCTGCGGCGCGCGCTCCATCATCGGAGCACGCTCGCCTGGGGTGTCGTCCTCCTGGCCCTCCTCGCGCTGGCGGGGCTGTGGGGTTCCGACCCCGAGGTTTCCCGGCCGGTCACGGTGAAGCGCCAGGACCTCGTGCAGACGGTCGAGATGGAGGGCGAGCTGCAGGCGGTGCATTCCACGGAGATCGGCGTCCCCCCGGTGCAGAACGCGGAGTTCAAGATCGCCTTCCTCGTCCCGGAGGGGACGGTGGTGAAGAAGGGCCAGCCGGTCCTCGGCTTCGACACCGAGGCGCTTCAGCGCCAGCTCGTGGAGAAGCAGGCCGAGTTCCAGGAAGCGGCCAAGAAGGTCGATCAGAAGGAAATCGACCTGGGCCTGAAGCTCCTGGACGTGGAGCAGCGATCCGCCCAGGCCGTGGCCGAGCTGGGCAAGGCGAAGCTCAAGGCCGACGTTCCCCCCGAGGTCCAGCAGCGGATCGAGCTGGAAAAGGCGCGGCTCGACCACCAGGGTCGCGAGCGCGACCTCGAGAACCTGCAGGCGGAGAAGCGCGTCACGCAGACCCTCGGGGACTCCGAGCTGCGCTCGCTGCGCAACCAGCGGGACCGGGCCCGGGGTCGAGTGCAGGACCTGCAGTCCGCCATCGAGAAGATGACGGTCAAGGCCCCCAACGACGGCATCGTGGTGTACCGGACCAACTGGCAGGACCAGAAGAAGAAGGTGGGCGACTCCATGTGGTTCGGCGAGACCGCGCTCGCCATCCCCGATCTCTCCGAGATGCGTGCCGACGGCTTCGTGGACGAAGCCGAAGGCGGGGCGGTCGCGGCGGGGCAGCCGGTCACGCTGCGGCTCGAGGCGCGGCCCGATCTCGACATCCAGGGACGGGTGAGGGCGGTGGGGCGCACGGTCCGGCGCCGCTCGTGGAGGACGCCGCTGAAGGTGTACAAGGTCGACGTGGTCCTGACGCGGACCGACCCCACGCTGATGCGGCCCTCGATGCGCTTCCGCGGCGAGGTCGAGACGGGCCGGACGGCGGGGTTGCTCGTCATCCCCCGGGAGGCGGTGTTCCTGCACGACGCGGAGCCGGTGGTGTGGACCCGCCGCGCCTTCCGCTGGACCGAAAGGCCGGTGCGTCTCGGTCGCAGCAACCGCCGGCAGGTGGAAATCAGCTCGGGGCTCTCCGAAGGCGACCGCGTGAGCCCCGTCGACCTCCTCGACTCCGGCGCTCCGCCTCGATCCGCGGAGGCGACACGCCGGTGACGCCGACGCTGCCCTCGTGGCTCCGGCGTCGCCGGCGGCTCACGGTGGCCGCCCTCGTCGCCGCCGCCCTGGTGATCGCCGGCGCGCGCCTGGTGCGATCGATCCGCCCCGCCGGCATCGCGACGTTCGAGGTCCGGGCCGGCCGCTTCGTCCGGGAGGTCACGGCCAGCGGCACCCTGAAGGCGGTCAAGGCGACGCCGATCGTGGTGCCGGTGCAGACCGGCCGCGGCCAGAAGATCGCGGCGCTGGCCCGGGACGGGACCCTGCTGAAGGCCGGCGACCTGGTGGTCGAGTTCGATCCCTGGGAGGCCGAGAAGGAAGCGGCGGACGGCAAGGCCGACCTGGCCGCCGCCCAGGCGAAGATCGAGAAGGCCAGGGTCGACGGCGGGAAGACGGCGCGCTCGCTCACCCTCGATCGCGACGTGGCGAAGGAAGAGCTGAGCCACGCCCAGACCTTCCTCCTCACCGACGCTCAGCTCTTCTCTCGCAACGCCGTCATCGAATCGGCCCTCGACCGTGAGCTCTTCGCCAAGAAGGCCGACGTGGCCGAGCGCAGGCTGGCCCGGAACGGCAAGCTCTCGGCCGCCGACCGCGCCCTGGCCGAGATCGAAGCGGGCAAGGCGCAGACCAAGGTCGGGAATGCCGAGAAGAGCCTTCGGGCCCTGCGCATCGTCGCCCCGCACGACGGGCTGCTCCTGCTCGAAAAGAAATGGACGGGCGAGCCCCCGTTCGTGGGCGACTCGCTCTGGCCGGGGCAGAAGGTGGCGGAGATCCCCGACCTCTCCCAGCTCGAAGCCAAGGTGTTCGTCCTCGAGGCCGACGCGGCGGGTCTCAAGCCGGGCCTGGCCGCCCGGCTGTCGATCGAAGGCCGCCCGGGCGGCGACTTCGCCGCGTCCGTCGTCCGGGTGGATCCTCTGGCCAAGCCGCGAGACCGGCAGTCGCCGGTCAAGTACTTCGAGACGGTGCTGGCCCTGGAGAAGCCGGATCCGTCGTTCATGAAGCCGGGTCAGCGCGTCCGCGCGGTCATCAAGCTCGAGGAGGCGGAGAGTGTCGTCGCCATCCCCCGCGGCGCGCTCTTCGAGAAGGACGGCAAGCGCGTGGTCTATCGCCGCGAGGGGGGCGACTTCGTGCCCGTGGAGGTCACCGTGGGCCGCAACAGCGTCTCGCGAATCGTGGTGGAGAACGGGGTGCGTCCCGGCGACCACGTCGCCCTGCGCGATCCTTCCCTCAAGCCGGCGCGCCCGAACGCAGCCGGCGCCGCCGCGGGCCCGGCCGAAGCCCCCCCATGATCGAGGTCCACGAGGCCCTGAGCTCGAGCGTCGAGAGCCTGCGCAGCCACGGCCTGCGCTCGGTGCTCTCCACCCTCGGCATCATCTTCGGCGCGGGAGCGGTCATCGCCATGCTCTCGATCGGCGCCGGGGCCGAGCGGCAGGCCCTGGAGACCATCGACGCCATGGGCCTGCGCAACGTGCTCGTCAAGGACAAGGTCTTCGACCGCGACGACGAAAAGCAGGAGATCCGGCGCAAGAGCGCGGGCCTGGCGTTCCGCGACGCCGACGCCATCCGCGACGCCGTGCCCGGCGTCGAGCGCGTGATCGCCAAGATCGAGGTCGAGCCCTGGAAGGTCTTGTCGGCCAAAGGCAGCGCGAAGCCCAAGGTGATCGGCGTCTCCCACGACTACCCGGAGCTCGTCAAGCTGCCCGTGCGCGAGGGCCGGTTCTTCGGCTCGAGCGACGAAGAGACCTTCGCGCAGGTGTGCGTCATCGGCGACGGCGTGCGCCGCGAGCTGTTCGGCTTCGAGGCCGCGGTGGGCCGTCCGCTGAAGATCAACGAACAATGGCTGACCGTGGTCGGCGTCCTCGCCGCGGGCGGAGGCCCCCGCGAAGTCCAGGGAATCACGCTCTCCGGCACCGCGAACGAGATCTACGTGCCCGTGACCGTGGCCGAGCGCAAGTTCGGCCGGGCGCCGCTCAAGAGCGCTCTCGACGAGCTGATCGTGCGCATGGCGCCGGGGGCGCCGGTCCAGGAATCGTCGACCGTGATCGCGAGCCTGCTCGACCGCCTCCACGGTGGCGCCGCCGATTACACGATCACGGTCCCGGAGGCCCTGCTCGAGCAGAGCCGGAAGACGCAGCGCCTCTTCGACATCGTGATGGGAGCCATCGCCAGCATCTCGCTGATCGTGGGCGGCATCGGCATCATGAACATCATGCTCGCGACCGTCCTCGAGCGGACGCGGGAGATCGGGGTCCGCCGGGCCGTGGGAGCGCGCCAGGTCGACATCCGCAACCAGTTCGTGATCGAGGCCTTCACCATCACCGCGGCCGGGGGGGTCCTCGGGATCCTGATGGGGGTCGCGATCGCGAAGGGCGTCGCGTTCTACGCGGGCTGGAAGACGATCGTGACCGTATTTTCCGTCGTTCTGTCGGTCGGCGTATCGGTGGGGGTCGGGCTCATCTTCGGCATCTACCCGGCCCTTCGTGCCGCCCGCCTCGACCCCATCGAGTCACTGAGGTATGAGTAGGATCCAGACAAGGATTGCCTTTCCACGCAGAGGCCGCAGAGAATCCGCAGAGACCGCAGAGGACGTCATTGAGCAAGGGTGTGCTAGCGGCGCACCTCCTTGAACCCCCGCTCACTTCGTGGGAGTGAATCCCACTTCGCTCGCGGCTTGGCTCGTTCTCTTTCGGTTCTCTGCGGCCTCGGCGTGCCCTCTGCGGCCTCTGCGTGGAAAAGCCCTACGGGCTTAGCGGTCGCCCAGGAAGATGCCGCTGAGCGGGCCGACCGGGGCGAGGAACGGCGCCAGCAGGTAGATGTCGCCGTTGTCGCCGATGCGGCGGCGGTAGCCCAGCGTCAGGCCACGCCGGCTCCGGCCCGAGTACCCGCTCGTCCAGAACTGCGAGTACCCGTAGCCCCGGCCGCCGTTCTGGCGGTAGAAGCCCGCGATGGGGTAGCGCTCGCCGGTTCCCACCGCCTGGAGGCCGAGGGTTCTCGAGGACGCGAATCTTGCGCACGGGCTCCGGGCGCGCCTCCTGGTCCTCGGCCGGCTCCTGCGCCCGCGCGCTCACGGCCGCGAGGCCCAGGACCAGGCCCGCCAGCAGCATCATCTTCATCGCCTTCATGCGTCCCCCCTCCGGGCACAGCGCCGGATTGGCTACAGTATACGGTGGCCGTCAGGACCGGGTTGTGAGGCAGCATACAAGGATGAGGATCTACCTCGACCATCACGCCACGACGCCGGTGGATCCGCAGGTGCTTTCGGCGATGCTGCCGTACTTCACCGAGCAGTTCGGCAACCCGTCGAGCCGGCAGCACGTGTTCGGCCAGGAGGCCGCGCAGGCCGTCGCGGAGGGCCGCGCGCACGTGGCGGCGCTCGTGGGCGCGCAGCCGGAAGAGATCGTCTTCACGTCGGGGGCCACGGAGTCCGACAACCTCGCGATCCGCGGCGCCGCCCGCTCGCTTGCGCCGCGCGGGCGCCACGTCGTGACGACGGCCATCGAGCATCCGGCGGTGCTCGAGCCGTGCCGCACGCTCGAGCGCGAAGGCTTCGAGGTCACTCGTGTCGAGGTCGGCCCGGACGGCGTCGTGGACCCGGCGCGGGTGGCGGCCGCCCTGCGCGTCGACACGGTTCTCGTGTCGGTGATGGCGGCCAACAACGAGATCGGGACCATACAGCCGGTGGAAGAGATCGGAGCCTTGTGCCGCGGCCGCTCCGTCGTCTTCCACTGCGACGCGGTCCAGGCGCTCGGCCGCGTGCCCGTCGACGTCGCGGCCTGGAACGTGGACCTCATGAGCCTGTCGGCCCACAAGATGTACGGGCCCAAGGGAGTCGGCGCCCTCTACGTGCGTCGCGACCGCAAGCCCCGCCTTCGCCTGCAGCCGCAGGCCGAGGGCGGCGGGCAGGAGAAGGGAGCCCGCTCGGGCACGCTCAACGTCCCCGGGATCGTCGGCTTCGGCGAGGCGGCGCGGCTGGGCGCGCAGGCGATCGCCTCCGGAGAGCCGCAGCGCTTGCGTGCCTTGCGCGATCGCCTCTTCGAAGGCCTGAGAAAACACATCGACGGCGTCGAGCTCAACGGCGCCGCCGAGCCGCGCCTCCCGGGCAACCTCCACGTCTCCATCGAGCGCGCCGAGGCCGAGACGCTCATCCTTTCCCTCGGAGGCTCGATCGCCTTGTCGTCGGGAGCGGCCTGCGCAGAGTCGGAGGGAAAGGGCTCGCACGTCCTGCGCGCCATCGGGCTGCCCGACGAGCGCGTGTACACCGCCTTGCGCTTCGGGCTGGGCCGATATAATGACGCCGCAGAAGTCGACACGGTCGTGGAGGCGCTCGCCGAAGCCGTGAAAACGGCGCGGTCTCGTTGGCAGCCCGCGTCCTCGTAGCGAAAAAGCCCATCACGCAAATCGCGTGCCTCCGTCACGCTGCTGTCACAGAGTGCAGATCGCACCAAGAGACCGGGCTGGAAGGACTTAGGCCGGAGCCCTAGCGAAGTTTCCACAAGGTTTTCCACAGTTTCTGTGGATGGCCATCGAGAGGTCATCGCCGACGATGCTGAAGAAGTCGAGGCTGTTCACGCCGGGCCCGACGCCGCTGCAGCCGGCGGTCCAGGAGGCGCTCGCCCGCCCGATCCTCCATCATCGCACCGACGAGTTCCGTGCCGTGTTCAAGGAATGCACGGCGGGACTCAAGCAGTTCCTCAAGACCGACGACGAGGTGCTGATCCTCTCCTGCTCCGGGACGGGGGGCATGGAGGCCGCCCTCGTCAGCGTGCTCTCGCCCGGGGACGCGATGCTCGCGCTCGTGGCCGGGAACTTCGGCGAGCGCTGGGCCGCCATCGGACGAGCCCACGGCATGGCGGTGACGGTCCTCGAGGCGGAATGGGGGGACGCGGTCCCCGCCGAGCGCGTGGCCGAAGCCCTCGACCGGGACCCGCGCATCCGCGGCGTCTTCGTCCAGCTCTCCGAGTCGTCGACCGGTGCCGCCCACGACGTCGAAGCGATCGCCCGGGTCACGCGGGGACGGAAGGACACGGTGCTCGTGGTGGACGCCATTTCGGGTGCAGGGGCGATGCGGCTCGAGACGGCGGCCTGGGGCGTCGACGTGGTCGTCGTCGGCAGCCAGAAGGCCCTCGCGCTGCCCCCCGGACTCGCGTTCGTGTCGATGAGCAGCAGGGCGTGGGCGGCGGCGGAGCGCGCGGAGACGCCGCGCTTCTACTTCGATCTCGCCCGCGAGCGCAAGGCGCAGGCCGCCGGCGAGTCGGCCTTCACGCCCGCGATCTCCAGCGTCGTCGCGCTGCGGGCCGCCCTCGCCTTCGTGGCCTCGATGGGCGGCGTCGACGAGCTCGTGCGCAACGCCGGCGTCCTCGGGGCGTCCACGAGGGCAGCGGCGCAAGCGCTCGGCCTGCCGCTCGTGGCGCCCCGGGCGCACGGCGACGCGCTCACGGCGCTCTACGCGCCCTCGGGCGTCGAATCGGGCGCGATCGTCAAGGCGCTGAAGGCCGAGTTCGCCTCCACCGTGGCCGGAGGGCAGGGCAAGCTCAAGGGGCAGATCCTGCGCATCGCGCATCTGGGCTATTACGACGCCACCGACATCCTCGGTCTCCTCGCGACCCTGGAGATCGTCCTGCGCCGCCTCGGCCACCGCTTCGACCTGGGTGCGGGCCTGGCCGCCGCGGAGGCGGAATACCTGCGGCTCACGCCGTGAGCTTCAAGATACTGGTCCTCGAGGGGATCACCGACCGGGGCATGGAGGTCCTCCAGGCTGAAGGCTGGGCGGTCGACGTGCGCAAGGCGATGCCGCCCGCGGAGCTGGCCTCCATCGTCGCTCCCTACCAGGCCCTGATGATCCGCAGCGGCTGCCAGATCACCGCCGAGGTGCTGGAGGCGGCGAAGAACCTGCGCATCATCGGGCGACCCGGCGTCGGCGTCGACAACGTCGACCTGGAAGCGGCCACGCGCCGGGGTGTCGTGGTGATGAACTCGCCCGGCGGCAACATCGCCTCCACGGCCGAGCTGACCCTGGCCCTGATCCTCGCGGTGGCGCGCAACGTCCCCCAGGCCGACGCGGCGATGAAGGCGGGACGCTGGGACCGCAAGTCGTTCGCCGGGGTCGAGCTGCAGGGCAAGCGCATCGGTGTCGTGGGACTGGGGCGGGTCGGGCGTGAGGTCGCCGCGCGCTGCCGCGCGCTCGGCATGGAAGTGGTCGCCTACGATCCCTTCGTGGCGCCCGCGCTGGCGGAGGAGCTGCAGATTCCCCTCCTCTCCTTCGAGCAGGTCATCCAGGGATCGGACTTCCTGACCCTGCACACGACCCTGACGAAGGAGACGCGGCACCTGCTCGGGCGGGAGGCGCTCGCCAAGGCCAAGCCCGGGATCCGCATCGTCAACGCGGCCCGCGGCGAGCTGATCGACGAGGAGGCCTTGCTCGCGGCCCTGGAGTCGGGGCGGGTGGCGGGGGCCGCGCTCGACGTCCACGCCCAGGAGCCGCCCACGGACTGGCGGGTGGCGAAGCATCCGCGCGTCGTGGCGACACCGCACGTGGGGGCGGCGACGGCCGAGGCCCAGGAGCGCGTGGGAACGGACATCGCCGTCCAGGTGCGCGACTACCTCAAGGGCGGTCTCATCCAGCACGCGGTCAACTTCTTCTCCCTCACCGGCGATCTGTACGACCGCGTGCGGCCGGCCATGGACCTCGCCGAGCGGCTCGGGCTGTTCCTGTCCCAGGTCTGCGACGGATCGATGGAGCGCGTGGAGGTGGGCCTCTACGGCGACTTCAAGGAGATCGACGTCAAGCCGATCCTCTCCGCCGCCGTCCACGGCGTGCTGCAGCCGGTGCTGGCCGGCCGCGTGACCCTCGTCAACGCCCGCGCCCTGGCCGCGGAGCGGGGGATCGACGTCCTCGAATCCACCTCCACCGCCCGCGTGGCCTTCTCGAACCTCATGGTCGTGCGCCTCAAGACGAGCGAGTGCGACTTCTCGGTCGCGGGCACGCTCTTCGGCCGCAACCACCTGCGCCTCGTCGACGTCGACGGGGTGGAGGTGGACGCCATCCCGCAGGGGCATGTCCTCTTCATCAAGAACGACGACACCCCCGGTGTCGTCGGCCATCTGGGCACGGTGCTCGGCGAGCGCTCGATCAACATCGCGCGGATGACCGTCGGCCGGAAGCCGGGCAGCGGCCGGGCGGTGATGATCATCGAGGTGGACAGCTCCGTGCCCGCCGAGGTGACCTCCGCGGTGGTGGCCATCCCCGGGGTGCGCGAAGCGCGCGCGATCAGCCTCGAACCGGCAGCGCGTTAACACGAATGCGGCGCGCTGAGTCATCCGGATGCGGCACGCTCCGCTCCGCACACCTCGTCATCCAGCGTCTCGCCTCGGAGTGAATCCTCAGCGAGACGACGCAGGAGATGCTCCGCTCCGCGTGCCGGACGCGCGTGCCGGAAATGATTCTCCGCTGCGCGCGCCGGACGCTGGCGCCGGAGGAGATTTTCAACGGCCTGCTAGACCTGCGGCAGCTCCGCGGAGGTCGCCACCGACGAAATGGGCGGGCGCAGGCGACGGAGCGCGGCCTTGCGGTAGGAGTAGAGCGCGCGGCGGTCCGCCTCCGGGATGCGCGTCCCCCAGATCACGTCCCAGACGCCGCTCGTCAGGCCGTAGCCCACCTCGGAGCCCTTCGGGCTGTGGTGGTAGAGGTGGTGCCGGCGGATGTAGCGGAAGTACTGGTTGCGAAAGTGGTAGAAGTGCACCGAGTGGTGCACCCACTCCTCGAGGACGTACGCCTGCAGCAGGCCGGCCACGAACATCGGCGCCGTGGGCAGCGGAGCGAGGAAGCTCAGCGCCGCGAAGAGCGCGGCAAAGGGCAGCGTGTCGCGGATCCGGCCGTTGATGTGGTCGCCGTCCCAGGGCCGGGCGTGGTGCTCCCAGTGCAGCGGGTCGAAGTACTTGTGCGTGAACCGGCGCACCGGCCCCGGTCCCTCCGGAAAGCGGCCGTGCAGCACGTAGCGATGGACGACGTACTCGAGCATCGTCCACGCCGCCATTCCCCCGGAGAAGAACGACAGCGCCAGCAGCGCTTCCGCGGAGCGAAGCTCGAGCCAGAGGAGGCAGAGGGAGTAGCTGGTGTAGAAGGCGGTGCCGGGATAGAGCCGGCGGCGCGCCTTGGCGGCCTCGCGCCTCAGCCTGAGCTGGGCGGCGGTTTCAGTCTTCATCAAGGTGGTTGCGGACATTATCGCCTCGAAGCTAGGTTCGGAATCCCTGGAGATAGGCCACGGCCATTCGCTTGGAGCTTTCCACCGGATCGGCCCGACGGCTGGCCTTGGAGAAGAGCAGAGCGCCTTCGAAGAGGGCGAGGATCGCTTCCGCCGCGGTCTGCGGCTCCAGCTCGGGCCGGAAGTAGCCCGAGGCGCGGCCGCGCTCGAGGAAGCTCGCCAGCTGCTCCGTCCAGTAGTGAAGGAACTCCGACACCCGGACTCGGATCGCCTCGTTGTGGTCGCTCGCCTCCTGGGCGAGGTTGCCGAGGAAACACCCGCCCCGACAACGGCGCTCGCGCATCGCGCGCCCGGCCTGGTCGAACATCGACGCCACCGCACGCACCGGATCGCGCACCTTCGGCGACAGCTGCGCCTCCACCTGCTCCTTCATCTCCCCCGCCGCCTGCTCCAGCACCGCCAGCTCCAGGCACTCCTTGCTGGGGTAGTAGTGGAAGAGGTTCGCTTTCTTGATTCCGGCCGCGCCCGCGACCTCTTCCATGCTAGCGCCCTTCAGTCCCCTTTCGAGGAACAGGTCGTGGGCGGCTTCGAGGATGCGGCGGCGGGCGTCGACGTTGATCTTGCGGGTCATGACCATCCGGATGGTAACTATACGGAGGCGGGTGCTGTCAAGTTCCAGAGGGGTTAAACTGGCGCCCCATGTCCAGCTCCAGCGTCCCGTCGGCGGAGAAGATCACCATCTCGGGCGGCGCGCTACGCGTACCCGACCGTCCCGTCATTCCCTACGTCGAAGGCGACGGCACCGGCCGCGACATCTGGCGCGCCGCGCAGCGCGTCTTCGACGCCGCGGTGCAGAAGGCCTACGGGGGCCGCCGCCGCATCGCGTGGAAGGAGGTGTTGGCGGGGGAGAAGGCGTTCAACCAGACGAAGGAGTGGATGCCGGTGGCGACGCTCGACGCGTTCCGGCAGTACCTCGTCGGGATCAAGGGCCCGCTCACCACACCGGTGGGGGGTGGCATCCGCTCGCTCAACGTCGCCCTTCGCCAGGAGCTCGACCTGTACGTCTGCCTCCGCCCCGTCCGCTATTTCAAGGGCGTGCCCAGCCCGGTGAAGCGGCCCGAGGACGTGGACATGGTGATCTTCCGGGAGAACACGGAGGACATCTACGCCGGGATCGAGTGGGCGGCGGGCACGCCCGAGGCGCGCAAGGTGATCGGCTGGCTGCGCGACGAGATGAAGGTCAAGAAGATCCGTTTCCCGGAGACGAGCGGCATCGGCATCAAGCCCATCTCCCGGGAGGGCACCGAGCGCCTCGTCCGCGCCGCGATCCGCTATGCGCTCGACTTCAAGCGCAAGAGCCTGAGCCTCGTCCACAAGGGCAACATCATGAAGTTCACCGAGGGCGCCTTCCGCGACTGGGGCTACGCGCTCGCGGCGCGGGAGTTCCGGAGCGAGACGGTGACCGAGCGCGAGACCTGGGTGCTCGGCAACAAGGAGAAGAACCCGGGGATCAGCGTCGAGGACAACGCGGCCGCGATCGAGCCCGGCTACGGCCTCATGACCGAGGAGCAGAAGGCGGGGGTCCGGCGCGAGGTGGAGACCGCCCTCGCGCTCGTTCCCACCCACGGCGGCGGGAAGTGGAGGTCGAAGGTACTCGTCAAGGACTCGATCGCCGACATCACGCTGCAGCAGGTCCTGACCCGGCCGAAGGACTTCGACGTGATCGCCACCCCGAACCTCAACGGCGATTACCTCTCCGATGCCCTCGCGGCCCAGGTCGGGGGGATCGGGATCGCCCCCGGGGGGAACATCAACTACGAGACCGGCCACGCCATCTTCGAGGCGACGCACGGCACCGCGCCGAAATATGCCGACCTCGACAAGGTGAACCCGGGCTCCGTCATCCTCTCCGGGGGCATGATGCTCCGCTACCTGGGCTGGCGGGAGGCGGCGGACGGCATCGAGGCGGCGCTGGAGAGAACGATCGGACAGAAGCGCGTCACCTACGACTTCGAGCGCCAGATGGAAGGGGCGAAGGTGCTGAAGACGTCGGAGTTCGCGACCGCGATCGTGGAGAACCTATGAACAGAAAGGTCACGGTGGTCGGAGCGGGGAACGTGGGGGCCACGCTGGCGCAGCGCCTGGCCGACCGAGAGCTGGGCGACGTGGCCCTCATCGACATCGTCGAGGGCATGCCGCAGGGCAAGGGCCTCGACATCATGGAAGCGACACCCGTCGAAGGCTCCGACACAAGGGTGATCGGCACCAACGACTACCGCGACACCGCGGGCTCCGACGTCGTGGTCATCACCGCCGGCATCGCCCGCAAGCCCGGGATGAGCCGCGACGACCTGCTCAACACCAACTACAAGATCGTCAAGGACTGCGTCGAGAACGCCCTCAAGCACTCGCCCGACGCGATCCTCATCGTGGTCTCCAACCCCCTCGACGCCATGTGCCAGGTGGCCTACAAGGTCGCCGGCCTGCCCAAGCACCGGGTGTTCGGCATGGCCGGTGTCCTCGACAGCGCCCGCATGCGGACGTTCATCGCGATGGAGCTGGGCGTGTCGGTGGAGAACGTCCACGCCTTCGTGCTCGGGGGCCACGGCGACACGATGGTGCCGCTGCCGCGCTACTCCACGGTGGCCGGCGTGCCCATCACGGAGCTGATGAGCGCCGACAAGGTCGAGGCCATCGTCAAGCGCACCGCCAACGGCGGGGCCGAGATCGTCTCCCTGCTCAAGACCGGCTCCGCCTACTACGCGCCGTCCGCCGCCACCGCGGAGATGGTCGACGCGGTGCTGAAGGACAAGCACAAGATCCTGCCCTGCTGCTGCTACCTCGAGGGCGAGTACGGGATCCGGGGCCTGTACGTGGGCGTGCCCGCCCAGCTCGGAGAGAAGGGCATCGAGAAGGTCTGGGAGATCAGGCTGACCGATCCCGAGAACGCGGCGCTGCAGAAGTCCGCCGCCGCCGTCAAGGAACTCGTCGACGCCCTGAAGTTGTAGCCTGACATATCGCACTCCGCCCCTTGACGGCTGTCGTCTTCGCGGCGTGTAATCAAGATTCAAGCAACCGGAACCCTGCCAGAGTCTTCCGGGT
The DNA here is from genome assembly GCA_003222275.1 of Acidobacteriota bacterium. Lineage (GTDB taxonomy): Bacteria > Acidobacteriota > Vicinamibacteria > Fen-336 > Fen-336 > AA32. The sequence continues at coordinate 12,783 of QHVJ01000354.1, forward strand.
CCCCTGGGCACCTCTATCTCCGCGCTGGAGGACCTCGATGATCGAGACGACGCGTCGCGCCTTCCGCTTTGCCGGTTTGCTCGCGGCCGGCCTCACCCTGCTCGCCGCCCCCGTCCGGGCCCAGTCCACGGCCACGCTCCAGGGCACCGTCACCGATGCCCAGGGCGCGGCGGTGCCCGGCGCCGCGGTGTCGGTCAAGAACGTGGCCACCGGCGTCCAGCGCGAGGTCGTCACCGACAACCACGGCGAC
>QHVJ01000009.1 GCA_003222275.1 Acidobacteriota bacterium
CGAGGCCGGCTTCGCCGAGGCCGACCACCTCCGCGAGGACACGTTCTTCTTCGAAGGCAACACGCACCTGCCCATGGAGCAGCACGCGGCGCTGGCGTCGCTGGGCCCGGACGGGAAGCTCACGCTGTGGTCGTCGACCCAGACGCCGCACTACGTCCACCGCGCCCTGGCCAAGGTGCTGGAAGTGCCCGCCGCGCACATCCGGGTCATCGCGTGCCCCAACGGCGGCGGCTTCGGCGGCAAGTCGGACCCGTTCAGCCACGAGATCGTCGCGGCCAAGCTCTCGATGAAGACGGGGCGCCCCGTGAAGATCACGCTCAACCGCGAGGAGGTCTTCTACTGCCACCGGGGCCGCCATCCGGTGTCGATGTGGATCAAGACCGGCTTGAAGCGCGACGGCACGATCACGGCCATGCACTTCCGCTCCGCCCTCGACGGCGGCGCCTACGGCAGCTACGGTGTGGCCAGCCTCTACTACACCGGCGCTCTGCAGACGGTGACGTACCGGATCCCGCGCTACAAGTTCGAGGGCGTGCGGGTCTTCACCAACAAGCCGCCCTGCGGTCCCAAGCGCGGCCACGGCACGCCGCAGCCGCGGTACGCGCTCGAGTGCCACGTCGACAAGTTCTGCCACGAGCTCGGGCTCGACCCGGCCGAATGGCGGCTCCGCAACACGCTGGCGCCCGGTACCGTCACCGCGAACCAGATGAAGGTGCGCACGATCGGCCTCCGCGAGTGCCTGGAGCGCGTGGTGGAGAGCAGCGGCTTCGCGGGGAAGCGGGGGGGGCTCGGTCCGGGCCGTGGCGTCGGCCTCGCGGCGTCGGCCTACATCAGCGGCGCGGGCCTGCCCATCTACTGGAATGCCATGCCCCACTCCGGCGTGCAGATCAAGGTGGATCGCAGCGGCGGCGTGGCCGTGTTCTGCGGCTCCACGGACATCGGCCAGGGCTCCGACTCGGTGCTCGCCTACGTCGTGGCCGAGGAGCTCGGGATCCGGCCCGAGGACATCCGCGTCGTCACCGCCGACACCGACCTCACGCCGGTCGACCTCGGATCGTACTCGTCGCGGGTCACGCTCATGACCGGGAACGCCGCCATCCAGGCCGCGCGCCGGGTCCGCGACCAGATCTTCAGGGCGGCGGCGAAGAAGCTCGAGGTGCCCGCCGGTCGCCTGAGGGCCGCGTCCCGCCGCGTCTTCGACGCTGACGATCCGTCGCGCTCGCTGGCTTTCGCGGACGCGGTCGTGCTCGCGGAGTCGGAGTTCGGCACGCTGGGCTCGGTCGGCTCCTACACGCCGCCGCGGTCGGTGGCGAAATGGAAGGGCGCGGGCGTGGGCCCGTCGCCGACCTACTCGTACTCGGCCTGCGTCGTGGAGCTGTCGGCCGACCGGGAGACCGGCATCGTCCGCATCGACAAGGTGTGGATCGCCCACGACGTCGGCAAGTCCATCAACCCGCTGCTGGTGATCGGCCAGGTCGAGGGCTCGGTCTACATGGGCCTCGGCGAGGTGCTGATGGAAGAGCAGGCCTTCCGCAAGGGGCGCCACAAGATTCCCTCCATGCTCGAGTACAAGAGCCCGACCACACTCGAGATGCCGCCCGTGGAGTCGATCCTCGTCGAGACGCTCGACCCCGAGGGCCCGTACGGTGCGAAGGAATGCGGGCAGGGGCCGCTGCTGCCGGTGATCCCGGCGGTGGCGAACGCGCTGTTCGACGCCCTCGGCATCCGGATCGATGAGGTCCCGATCACGCCCGAGAAGGTGCTCGCGGCTCTGGAGGGACGCCTGCGCGGCCCCCGCATGCCGGAGTTCATCTACCCGGAAACGGTGGTCGTCCCTCCGCTCGAGCCGGCCACTCCTGCCGCCACTCCGCAAGAGGCGCCGCGATGATACGGTTGCCGCCATTCCGGTACGTGGCGCCGCGCACGGCGCGGGAGGCCGCGCGCCTGCTCGCCGATCACGGTCCGGAGGCGATGGCGGTGGCCGGGGGAACCGACCTCTTCCCGAACATGAAGCGGCGGCAGTTCACGCCCAAGGTCCTGGTCGCCCTTCGGAACCTCGAGGAAGCGTCGGGACTCCGCGCCAACGGCGGACTGGACGTCGGCGCCTTGGCCACGCTCAGTGACGTCGCGGCCTCTCCGGTCGTGAACGCCCGCTGGCCCGCGGTGGCGCGCTCGGCCGGTCTCGTCTCGTCACCTCCCTTGCGCAACGCCGGCACGATGGGCGGGAACCTGTGCGTGGATACGCGCTGCAACTACTACAACCAGTCGGAGTTCTGGCGGGCGTCCATCGGCTATTGCATGAAGAAGGACGGGGACGTGTGCCTGGTGGCTCCGGGCTCCGACAAATGCTGGGCGCTCTCGTCCTCCGACACGGCGCCCGTGATGATCGCACTCGGCGCGGAGGTCACGCTCGTCGGGCCCGGCGGCGGGCGTCGGATCCCCGTTCGCGACCTCTACGGCCCCGACGGCATCGCGTACCTCGCGAAGCGGCCGGAAGAAGTGCTCACGCAGATCCACGTCCCCGACTGCGCCGGGTGGATGACGACCTACCGCAAGGTGCGCCGGAGAGGCTCCATCGACTTTCCGGTGCTGGGCGTGGCGGTGGCGGTCCGGCTGGCCGCGTCGCGCCGGGTGGAGAAGGCGCGCATCGTCCTCGGTGCCGTCCACACCGCGCCGGTGGAGGCGACGGACGCGGAGGAATTCCTCCGTGGCCGGCCGCTCGACGCGGAAACGATCGAGATGGCGGCGGGCATCGCCTACAAGCCCGCCAAGCCCCTCGACAATGCCGACCTTTCCTACGCGTGGCGCAAGCGCATGGCCCGCATCGAGGTCGCGCGGGCGTTGCGCGAGGTGGCAGGTCTGCCCACGGGGGACCTCCCGCCATTCCCGGCGTAGGCTCAGCCCACGTCGCGCCGGCGGAGGTTGCGGGGAGGATCCACCGTGAGGACCGTGGCGGGCGGAACGTCACGGGCCACCAGCGCCCCCGCCCCGATGACCGCGTCGTCGCCGATCTGCACTCCGGGCAGAAGGGTCGCTCCGCCGCCGATCCAGACGCGATCGCCGACGCGCACGGACGCGCCGACGTCGCGGAGCTCGAGGCTGGAGCAATCGTGGCCGGCTGCGTAGATGCAGACGTTGGGGGCGATGGCGCAAGAGTCGCCGATCTCGATCGTGACTCCGGGCACGAGGTACGAGCCGTAGAAACGGCAGCCGTGATTGATCACGGTGCCGGACCCCACGCTCACCGTCCACGGATAGCGGATGAAGCAGCCGTAGTCGATCCACGAGCCCTTGCCGAAGCGCTTCAACAGGAGACGAAAGGCCCACGACCGGAACGGCGGGGGAATGAGGTCCAGCACGAGGTAGAGGAGGTGATGGCTCCAGCCGGAGAGCGCGATCAGCATGAGCCGGACACGGGGACGATGTCCCAGCATTCCCACCGTGTCACCGGACCGAGGGGTCGTCGGCAGGGGCGCTCCGCTCACCGGCGCCTATGATAAGGCGGCGGCGCGTGGCCGGGGTGAGGCGCGAGTGAATGAAGAGGCGGCGGACCACGGCCGGTGGAGGCACGCGCCGACGACCGCGGTCTGCTGCCTCACGGTCGTGTTCTTCGCCCCGTTGTTGGCGGGCCGCACCTTCAGCATGGTCGGCCCCCACATGTACGCGCAGTACCCGTGGATCGCGATGGTTGCGCCCGATGACCGCGTGCGCGGCCTCGGGTACCCGCAGACCGACCACGCGGAGACGATGTATCCGCTGTCTGTCTTCGCGACGTCCGCCGTGCGCGCGGGTGATCTTCCGCTCTGGCTGCCGTTCAGCTTCGGGGGGATCCCCGCCCTCGAGCTCGGCGCCTCGGGGCTGTTGTACCCGCCTCGGCTCCTCGCCATGCTGGTCCTGGAGCCCATCCGCCAGCATGACCTCCTGCTCTTCGTCCACCTGCTCGCCGCGGGCGTCGGCATGGCCCTCCTCCTCGCCGAGTGGGGTGCGGACGGCTTCGGCGCCACCGTCGGCGGGCTGACCTGGGAGCTGAGCGGCCACAACGCCTTCTGGCTGACGCTCGAGCACATGGCGATCGCCGCGGCCTGGTTACCGCTGGCGTTGCTGGCGGCCACGCGCGCCGTGCGACGCCAGTCGCTCGCCTGGGCGGCGGCCGCCGGCGCGGGCATCGGCATGAGCCTGCTGGGCGGGAACCTCCATTACGTCTTGCTGAGCATCCTGATCGTCGCGGGCGGCGGCGCATGGGTGGCGGGGCGGGAGCTCATCGGGCGCGGGGGGAGGACGCGGCCGCGGCGGTACCTCGAGATCGCGGCCGCCGCGTTGGTCGTGGGCAGCGCCCTCGGCGCCGCATGCTGGCTGCCCCTGTTGCCCGCGGTGAGCGACGTCAATCGCCGGCCGGCAAGCCTGGATCAGCAGGTGGCCGATGCGGTGCCCTGGAGGGTCATCGTCGGTGGCGCCACCGCGCTCGGCACCGATCCTTATCCGGAGGGGAAGCTGCCGGACTGGTCCCACCTCGCGTATGCGGGCCTTCCCGGGCTCGCGCTGGCCGCGGTGGCAGCGTTCTCGCGCAACGGCCCGGGCGTGCGCATTGCGCAGGTGAGTTGTGGGGCGGGCCTCGCCATGGCCCTGGGGTGGCGCCCGCTCCTGGTCGTGATGCGCGCCATCGTTCCGTTCTTCGGCACCTTCCATCCACACGAGGGCCTGTACGTGTACGTATTCGGGGTGGCCGCTCTCGCGGGGCTCGGGCTGACACGCGCCCGCGGGTGGCTCGCGGACAGGCCCCACGGCGCACGCTGGGCGAACTCCGCGGCGTCGCTCCTGACCGTCGGGCAAGCGGGGCAGTTGATCCTCTTCGGTTGGAACATCAACCCGCAGCACCCAGCCGAGGCGGCGTGGCTCTTCCCGTCGACGCCGCTCGTCGAGGCGCTGCAGGCTTCGATCGGTGATGGACGCATGCTGCCGGTTCGCTGGCATCTCCCCGGCGTGTGGACGCCCCCCGTGCTGGCGGGCAAGACGCCGGGCGCTTTCGGGCTGCGGTCGGGATCCGGATACGAGTCGGTGATTCCGCGACGGACGGCGATGTTCTGGGCGGCGGTCGAGGCCGGCCAGGTCCCGCCCGAGGCACCGGCCGGAGGGTTCAAGACGGATTTCTGGCACGACCGGTTGCCTTTCGGCCTGATGGAGAAGGCGTCGGTCAAGTTGCTGGCGGTTCCACCCGGCATCCGGCCGCTCGACGTCTCGGGGGCGGACCCCGGCCGCGAAGGCTGGCTGCGGCCGCTCTATCGCGGTGGCGACGGTTGGGTCTACGAGGACGTGCGCGCCCTGCCGCGCGCTCTCGTGGTGCCCGCCGTTCGTTGGATGAGCGATGATGCCGCCGTGCTGCGGGCCATGGCCGGTCCCGATCACGACGCCCGCGCGGAGGTCCTCGTGGTCGGATCCGGCAGCCCTGAGACGGGCTCGGTGCCGGCGAGCGACGCCCCGACCACGAGCGCAAACATCGTTCATGACCGGCTTAGCGCGGTCGAGGTTCAGACGACGGGGGGTCCCGGGATCCTGGTGCTGAACGATTCGTGGGGCCCGGGCTGGAAGGCCTTCGTGGACGGCGTGGAGGCACCGGTGCTGAGGGTGAATTATGCCTTCCGGGGGGTCCGTCTCCGCGCGGGATCGCACGCGGTGCACTTCGTGTATCGGCCCTTTTGGCTTCTCCTCGGGCTCGCCGTATCGGCCTCGACGCTGACGCTGTTGACGGTCGGTCTCATTCTCCGCGTCCGGTGGGGGACCGGCTATCGGAGCCGGTAGCCGAGGAAACCCTCCGGGATGACGGCGGCGAAGCGTTCCGCGACCCACCCCATCACGTGCTCGAACCCGTCCCCCGGTCAAGTCTTCGAAGCGGATGTCGAAGGCCCGAGCTTCTCCCGTCCTTGAGGGGCGGGTCCAACGCTCAGCTCGCGGAGCCGGAGGACTCCGCCTCACGTGCGGGCCGACGTTCGCGGTAGTGACGGAGCAGAGGCTCGGGGAAACGCCGGCAAACCGGACCGACGAATCGCAGGCGCCGGAACCGGTTCCAGTCGCCCGGCTCCATCAAGAGGTGGGCCTCGGGATCCCACGGGATCTTCTTGAACCACGAGCGGTACACGACCGAAGACGTCGTGACGCGCGCGAAAGCGAACTCGCCGGCGTCGTTCAGGAGCCACCGTCCTTCGTGATCCTCGTACCAGAAGGGATGCCAGACGAGATCGCATGCCTCGTCGCGTATGAATCCGACGAGCTTCTCCAGGCGCTGCGGCAAGTACTCGTCGTCGTCGTCGAGGTGGGTGATCAGCTCTCCCCGCGAACGGGCCAGGGCCTTGTTCAAGGCCGGCGTCCCCGCCACCATCCACCGCCGCAGCGGGTCCGCCGGATAGTCGCTGCGGTGCTCGAGGTTCAGGAAGCGCAAGCGGGGATCGCGGATGGCCGCGACGCGCCGGGCGGTCTCGTCGGTGCAGCCGTCGCCGACCACCACGACCTCGAGATGCTCGTAGCTCTGGCCGAGGACGGAAGGCAGGCACCGCTCCGCCAGGAGCTGCGCACGATTGTAGGTGGCGACGCACACGCTCACCAGGGGGCGGACCGACAGAGTGTGGCTCGCCTTCCATTCCTGGAACTCGGCGATGAGGGCGGCGTCCACCTCCATGCGCGATTTCAGAATGTCCACCTGCTCGGTCTGGTGAGCGACCCGGTGGCGCACCTGTTCGAGCTCGGCGCGCAGAGCCTGCAGGGCGCCGACCTGCTCGTCCAGCCTCCGCGTTTTCGCTTCATGAGCGGCCCGCTCGGCCTGATGCTCGGCTTCGTGCGCGTGCCTTTCCGTGTCGCGCCGGCGGCGTTCGAGCTCCATCGAGGAAACGATGTCCTCGAGCGCCTTCAACCCCGAAGCCACCGCCCCGATCTCGTCTCGGAGCGCGGCGCGGGCCGCGGCCAGCGCGTCCGCGGCCCCCTCCCGCTGTCGCCGCAGATCACGCTGGCCGTCGGCCAGGGCCGCCTCGAGGGCGGCCGCCCGCTCGGCGGCGGCCTTGGCGGCGCTCTCGAGTGAATCGAGCCGTTCATCCGAACCCCACAGGGCGCGGAGCTTCTGCCACAGGCGGCCGGTCATGTCGACGGGGGGGCCGGCGTCTCCGGGGCGGCGTCGGAACGGGCAGCAGCCAGGCGCGTCCGGACGGCGCTCGCGTGGACTACGGCGGTCCGCACGATCGCGGCCACTGCCGCGGCATCCCGCGAGCGGACCGCCGTCCCCGTGGGAAGCAGAAGCACCCGGGCGAGAACGCGCTCGGTTACGGGCAACCGTCGTCCGGCGTCGGGCTCGCGAGAGGCGTAGGGCTCCATGCGATGGCAGCCCGGATGGAAGTAGCGGCGGGCGAAGATCCGTTCGGCCCACAGGACCGAGAGCACGTGGTCCCGATCGAGGCCGGCGACAGGGGGATCGATCTCGAGGGCGACGTAATGGTGGTTCCAGCCGTCTCCCGTGCCGGGAGCGAGCAGGCCGACGCCGGGCAGGCCCGCGAGGGCTTCGCGATAGACGTCATAGTTTCGCCGGTTCGCGGCCAGGAACTCGTCGAGGCTTTCCAGCGAGGTCAACGCCATCGCCGCCGAGGCTTCGCTCATCTTGCCGTTGATGCCGAGGCAGACCACCTCGTCGTAGCCGGCGAAACCGAAGTTCCGCACGAGGCGGGCGCGCGCGGCCAGCTCGGCGTCGCGCGTCGCGATCGCGCCCCCCTCGAAGGCATTGACGATCTTGGTCGCGTGGAAGCTGAACACGGTCGCGTCCCCGAACCGCGCGATCGGAACGGCGCCCCGAGTGCACGCGAAGGCGTGAGCGGCGTCGAGCAGGAGTCGCAAGCCACGGTCGGCGGCTACCGATTGGAGCTCCTCCACGCGGCAGGGCCGGCCCCAGAGGTGCACGCCCAGGATCGCGCTCGTCCGAGCCGTCACCAGCTTCATGGCCGCTCGCGGGTCCAGGCCGAGCGAGTCCGGGTCCACGTCGCCGAAGACGGGGCGGATGCCCATCCACTCCAGGGCGTGCGCGGTGGCTACGAAGGTGAGCGACGGCACGATCACCTCTCCCTGCAGCCCCAGCGACCGAGCCGCCACCTGGAGTCCGAGGGTGCCGCTGCCCACGGCCACGCAGTAGGGGACGTCGAGGATCTCGGTCAGGCGCCGCTCGAGCTCGCGCACGAAGGGACCGTCGTTGGTGAGGCGTCTCTGCTCGATGGCGCCCGCGATGCGATCGAGCAGCCGCTTCGTGTCGCCGACGTTAGGGCGGCCGACGTGGAGTGAGTCGGCCTCCGAGAACGCGGGCGTCCCGCCGAATATCGCGAGCTGCTCGGCGCGGGTCTTCTCGCTCATGCACGCTCGGCGGCGAAGATCCGCGCGGGCACGCCGCGCGCCACCGTGTCCGGCGGAATGTCCTCGAGAACGAGCGAGCCGGCCCCGATCACCGCTCCCGCACCGATGTGGACCCGCGGAAGGACGGTCGCGGCCATCCCGATCATGGCTCCCCGCGCGACCTCGACCTGCCCCCCGAGCCGCGCCCCCACCGAGACGTGGACGTGATCCTGGATCCGGCTGCCGTGGTCGACGCTGGCGCCGGTGTTGACGATGACGTGCTCGCCGAGGCGGGAGCCGGGCCCCAGCACCGCGCCCGCCGCCACGAGCGTCCCCGGCCCGATCTCGACGTCGCGCGCGATCGTGGCCCGGGGATGCACGACCACCGCAAACGAGAAGCCGGCGCTCCGCGCTTCCTCCGCCCGGACCATGCGGGCGCTGACGAGCCCGAAGCCGAGGATGAGATGGCGGGCGAGCTCGCTCAGGTGGGCCAGTTGCTCCGCTCCGCCGAGGATCGTGGCCCCGCAGAACGGTGCGCCCCACCGGTCGGGACGCAGATCGTCGAGGAAGCCGAGAATCTCGTAGTCGGCCGCGAGGCGGACCGCGTCGGCGACGACGGTGGCATGGCCTCCAGCTCCCCATACGATCAGCGGGATGGGAGCGTTCATGAGCGCACTTCCGGGGCGGTCCGGACCGCGGCCGCCTCGTAGAGGGCGATGGCCTGGGGGCGGACCACGGACGCGTCGAAGCGCTCCCGGGCCAGGCGCTGGTTGAGCTCGTCCGCGCGGTCGACGAGGTCGTCGTCGGTCAAGACCCGACGCACGGCGGCGGCCGCCTCGTCCGGGTCGTTCGGATGGACGAACAGCGCGTTCACGCCGTCGACCATCCACTCCTGCGCGCAGCTCGAACGAGACTGGATCGGGAACGAGCCCATCACCATCGCCTCGAGGAGCGAGGTGCTGATTCCGTCGCCCAGGCTGAGGCCGATCGACAGGCGAGCGTGACCGTGCAGGCGCATCATCTCCGCGTGGGAGCACTCCGAGGCGATGTCGATCGGGATGCCGCTGTCCTGGCTCGCGAGATGGGCCGCCAGCGCCACGTCCGCGTCCGCCGAGTGGATGACCACCCGGTAACCGTGGAGACAGTCCGCCGCTCTTTCGAGCGCCCGCAGTCCGACCAGGGCCCGCCCCGCCCAACCCTGGTATCCCTTGAGGAGCACGAGCCGGCGGCGTGAAGGCGGTCCGACCTGCCGAGCGGCCCGCAATGCGTCCAGATCGTAGCCCCCGGCGACGGGTAGCACCGCCACCAGCTCCCCGCGCAGGCCGTGGTCGCGAGCCAGGGCCACGTCCCGCCGGCACTCGCAGGCGTAATAGTCGCAACCCTCGAGTACCTTGCGCAACGACTCTTGATACTGCGGGAGCCGGCCGAGCAGCGCGATCTCGCTTCCCCAGTTCGAGGCGATCCAAGGCGGTGGCCCGCTCCCCAGCCGGGTCCCCGCCTCCTGCACGAGTCGGCCCGCCTTCAGGAGCTCCAGCGAATGCACGACGTCGGGCCGCAGTCCCCGGAGCGTCGCGGCGAGGCGGCCGGCGACGTCCGAAGACGCGGTGTCCCTTTCCGCGAGCGCCGGAACCACGCGCGCGGATGCGGCCAGCAACGAGCGGTCGCAGGCGAACGCGTCGTGGATCGTGATCTCGCGCAGCTCGGGATGAAGCCGCCCCGGCTCCACGGGAAAGAGATGCAGGTCCCACCCGCGCCCGCGCAGCTGGGCGATCCATCGCGCCGTGTGGACGCTGTGGGCCATCGCGACGAAGAGGATCCGCACGTCAGCCGCCTCCCGGCGGCCGACCGAGGACGTGGCACCGCGAGGATGACTGGTCGGTCGGGCCGAGCAGGGTGAGCCGGTAGCCCCGGGCGGCCAGTATCTCCTGCGTCCGGAACATCGCGGCCGTATTGTGGACCTCGATGGCCATCAGCGGGCGAGCCGTGGCAAGCAGCTCGTCGCATCCGCGAAGCACGCAGACCTCGCCGCCCTCGACGTCGATCTTGATCAACGACGGGGCCGGCACGCGCCCCGAGCGGACGAGGCTGTCCGCCCGAGAGGTCTCCACCATGATCGAGTCGAGCCCGCGATAGGCCTGTGCATTCTCGACGGTCAGGGCGGCCTCGAGCGTGGCCCCCGAGCTGGTCCCGTCATCGACGATAGGCGTGTAGAAGAGGCGGTCCGAGCCGTCTTGGTGAGAAAGCGCGATCGTCTCCACTCGCACGCGGCCGGCCAGGTCGCGGTTGCCGTCGAGGTTCTGGCGCAGGCGAGCCGCGTTGTGGGGATTGGGCTCGAGTGCGATCACGCATCCTGCGGGTCCGACGCGCGCGGCAAACGCGAGCGTGTGGTAGCCCACGTGGGCTCCGACGTCCCACACCGTTCCTCCGGCGAGCTCGTCCCCCGCGAGCGCGTCGTGCAGGAACGCCTCGAACCGTCCCTCCCGCATCTCCTCCTGCCAGGGAGCCGCTCCCGGCATCAAGAGGAGCTGTCCACCGCGGAGGGGGCCGCCGGTCACGGACAACCATCGCGGCGAGGGCACGTCAATCCGCTCCCTCGCAGAGCTTGCCGACGACGAGGTTGACGTAGGTCACGCGCCAATGACCCTCACCCGACTGCGTGAACCAGCGCCGCTCCTCCTGGAAGCGCCCGCGGAGAAGCCGGTCCAGCTCCGCGTCGGAGTAAGACCGGCCGGTGAAGGTGTCGCGCGCGTCGTCCACGTCGTAGGCGGGGGAGCGGTCCCTCGAGACGACGGAGAACCAGAATCGCCCCCCGGGCTTGAGGATCCGGTGAAGCTCGCGCAGGTAGCTCTCGAAGGCGGGCCGGGTCACGTGGTGCATCGTGAGGAGCGAGAAGGCGAAGTCTACCGAGCCCACTGCCAGCTGGGGCAGGGTGAAGCCGTCGTTCACGTGGAAGCGGATCCGCGAACCCGGCCCCACGTACTCGCGCGCCTGGCGGATCATCTCCGCGGACACGTCGACGGCATGGATCTCCGCGACGTAGGCCTCGAGCTCGCGGGCCACCCGGCCCACGCCGCAGCCGAGGTCGAGCACGACGGCTCCCGGTGCGCAGAAAGCCAGGAGGCTTGCGGCGGCCTCACGCCCGCTGCGGACGAAGCCCTCGGGCTGGTCCGCGAAGCCGGTCAGGATGTACTCGCGCGCGCACGCCCGGGCGCGGGCGTCCCAGTCCCGCTTCATGTCCCCCGTGTTGAAGTGCTCGGGCGGCGGCGCCGGCTTCCTTTCGCTCATCGGGCCCCGGCTCCGCGCCCGTTCGAACCCAGGATGGCCTCCAGGGAGAGGCGGAAGGTGGCCGGGGAGCAGTCCCGCTCCAGCCGGGCGAGAGCACTCTCGCGCAGCGCGCTCCACAGCCCCGCGTCGGTGTAGAGGCTGAGACAGGCATCCGCGAAGGCGCGCGGCGTATCCGCGGCGAGCAGCTCCACGCCGTCGCGCCAGCCGAGCTGGTCCGCGACCAGCGGCGTCGTCACGACCGGCACCCCCCGCGCCGCCGCCTCGTGGACCTTGTGCGGCAACCCCGCCCCGAAGCGCGTGGGGGCGACGAAGACGCGGTGGGCATCGTAGCTCGGCGTGAGGTCTTCGAGGGGGCCCACCATGCTCACGCCGTCGGCGGCCAGCCGCCGGGTCTCGGGAGCGTGGTTCTCCCCGACCACGTCGAAGCCCGCGGGGGCGATGCGGCCTTCGATGAGCGGCCAGACCTGGCGGATGAACCAGCGGAGCGAGTCGGCGTTCGGGCTCGTGTCCTCGTGGACGGACCCGACGAACAGGAGCCCGCCGCGGTCGGCGAATGCCCGGGGCGTCGGCCGCGGAGCGAGGGCGTGACCCAGTACGTGCACGTGCGGAAGTCCGCGGGACCTGAAATGCCGGGCCTCTCCCTCCGAGACCGCGATGACGCGCTGGGCAACGCGAGCCAGGTCCAGCTCTTCCGCGAGGAGCGCCTCCGCCCGACCGGTCGACATGGGCTGCCCGCGCAGCCGACCGCCCGCGATCTCGCGAAGCGAATACAGGGCCTCGGCATCGTAGACGATCTCCAGGCCCGCCAGGCATTGGGGAGAGGCGGCCGCCACCTCGTTGACGAACGACATGTTGTGCGGACGGCTCACGAGCAGCACGTCGTAGTAGCCGCGGCGCTCGGCGAGGAACTCGGCGAAGCGAGCCGCGCCGTAGCCGAGCATGACCTCGACTTCGCGGGGAAGCGCGCGCCGGACGCGAGGCCAGGTGTCGAACGGCTCCGTGAGGGGATAGAAGGTGACGAAGTATCCGATCTGAAGCAGCGACGCCACGATTTGGCGGGTGCGCGGGCTGCCCGCGCCCAGCGTCGCGCGGGGGACCCGATCGTCCACGAACAGGACCCGTCGCGCCCGGTCCTGATGGCGCCGGGCATGCAGCGCGAGAGCGGGCTGCGGTGCATGGTGCGTCGCGAGAGCCGCGCGGTGCTTCCGCTGCAGCGTCTCGCGGTTCCGCCCCTGGAGGCGTATGGCCACTTCCGGGGCCTCCGCGCTCGCGAACTCGTAGTGAAGGGCGGTCGCGTCGGGGTCGTACACGACGCGGAGGCCCTTGTCCCAGAGCCTCAGGCAGTAGTCCGCCTCCTCGCCGTATGCGGGCGCGAAGTCCCGATCGAAGCCCCCCAGGCTCTCGAAGAGGGCCCGGGGAGTGAGAAGAAAGGCACCCGAGCAGAAGTCCACGTCCCGGGCGAACATGCAGGCGGGGTCGGCGGGATCACGGCCCCGGCCGTACCCGAGGCACGATCCGTCGTTCCAGACGATGCTCCCCGCCTCCTGGAGCCTCCCGTCGAGCAGGACGAGCCGGGCCCCCACTGCGCCGATCGCCGCCGACTCACGGAGGGTGCGCAGCGCCGACTCGATGCTTCCCGGGAGAAGGCGGACGTCGTTGTTCAAGAAGAGCAGGTAACGGCCGCGGGCATGACGAGCGCCCTGGTTGGCGCCGGCGAGGAAGTGGGCGTTGGCCTGGTTGTACAGGATCGCGGGCCCGCGCACGCGTTCGAGCAGCTCGCGCGTCTGATCGGTGGAGGCGTTGTCCACGATCACGAGCTCGAGGTCGCGCGGGCCGAGTGCGCAGAGCGACTGGAGGCACTCGAAGGTCAGCTCGGCGCGGTTGAAGGTGACGAGAACGACGCTTACCTCCGGCGCGTCGCCGGCGGCGAAGGTCAGCTCCGCGCCCGTCGTGAGGAAGGCCTCCAGCTTGACCCTGCTGAGGGCGGACGCAGCCGCTTTGACGGCGTCGGCGGGAGGCCCGATGGCCGGTTTCCCGGGCCCGGTCGCGGGAAGGGTGAGGGAAGCCGGAAGCTTGTATGCGCGCCGCCGCAGCGCGTCGGCCAGCCGCAGGGTCAGATCGAGCGACCGCCTTCGCCAATCGACGAGCATAGAAGCGGAATCCGTCACCGGTCGGTCGTCGCGATTATACGGGCAGTCGCGGCGGAACGCGGGCGCCGGGAGCGCCAAGGGGGGTATCCTAGCCCGCGCATGCTTCCGGTCTCCGTCGTCCTGCCCACTCGCGACCGCCTGACCTCGCTCGTGGTCGCCCTGGAGGCGCTGCGTCAGCAACGCCGGGCGGAGCCGTTCGAGCTGATCGTCGTCGACGACGGAAGCACCGACGGCAGCGGCGCCTTCCTGGCGAGGCTGGCGGCCGAAGGCGCCATCGTGCACGTGCGCGGCGAGGGCCGGGGCGCGGCGGCGGCTCGCAACGCCGGCATCCGGCGCGCGCGCGGCGAGATCATCGCCTGCACCGACGACGACTGCGAGGTGCCGCCGGACTGGGTCGCGCGGCTCCGCGACCGCCTGGTACAGACGGGCGCGGCGGCGGTGGGCGGCCGCGTCGTGGCCGCGGCGGATGCGGTCCGGCCGGCGCGCATCTCCCAAGCGATCACGAACGGCATCGCGCGCGTCCTCAACGACGGCGGCGAGTCGCCGTTCCTCACGTCCAACAACGTCGCCTACCGGGCGGCGGCTCTCGGCGCCGTCGGCTTGTTCGACGAGCGCTTCACGGGCGCGGGCGGCGAGGATCGGGACCTGCACGCTCGCCTGCGGGCGCGCGGCGAGCGGCTCGTCTACGCCGCGGACATCGTCGTCACGCACCGTCCGCAGATGAGCTGGGGGGCCTTCCTCCGCCAGCAGGCCGCGTATGGCCGGGGGGCGCGTCGTTATTACGGTCAGCGCGGCACGCGCGCGAGGGAGAGGAGTTGGATGGGGCCGGGCCAGTATCTGCGCGCCTTCGTGGCGGCGGTCGGAGAAGCCCGTCCCGAGGACCGTGCGGCGGTCGCCCTCGGCCTTCCCCTCTCGCAGGCGGCGGTGGCGTGGGGCTACCTGCGAACGCGGTGAGCGTGAGCGTGAACGTCCTGTATCTCAACCCGCATGGGACGATCGGAGGCGCCGAGCGTGCCCTGATCGAGCTGCTCGGCGCCCTGGACCGGGCCCGTTTCGTTCCCCTCGTCGTCCTCGGCGAGGACGGACCGCTCGCCGCCGAGCTGCGTCTGCGCGGCATCGAGGCCGTCGTGGAGCCCTTCCCCTCGCCGCCCTTGTATCGACTCGCGTGGCCGCCGACGCTCGTACGTCTTGCTCGCGCCGCGTGGCGGATCGGCCGCCTGGCCCGTGTGCGCGGAGCGCGCATCCTGCACTGCGGGGACGTGCTCGGCCTGATGCTGCTCATCGCCGCGCGGCCGCGAGCGGCGCGCCTCGTCTATCAGCTCCACTACCTCGGCGGCGTTCCCCGGCGAATGGCGCTCGCCTGCCTGGCGCTGCCGGCAGTGGACCGGCTGCTGGCCGTCTCGTCCGAGCAGCCGTCGCAGTTGGGTCCCGCGCCGGTGCTCTTCGCGCGCCGCACGAGCGTCGTGCCGCCCGGCATCCGGGCCCGAGCCTTCGAGGGCGGCAACCGGTGCACGTTGCGCGACGCCCTCGGCATGGCCAACGCTACACCTCTCGTCGGCCTCGTCGCCCGCTACGACACGTGGAAGGGTCACCACGTGTTCCTGGAGGCGGCGGCCCGGATCGCTTCGCAGCGCCCCGAGGTCCGTTTTGCCATGGTGGGAGGCGGGCTCAACGGCGATCCGCAGCCGCACGTGGGCCGCTATCGCGATGCCGTGCTCGCGCGTCGCGAGCAACTGACGCTCGAGCACTGCGTCGCGGTCCTCGACCACCGCCACGACGTGCCGGCGGTTCTGGCCGGCCTCGACGTCCTCGTGTGTCCGTCCGACCACGAGCCGTTCGGAATGATCGTCCTCGAAGCGCTGGCGGCCGGCACGCCTGTCGTCGCCTCCGACAGCGGCGGGCCGGCCGAGATCCTCCAGCACGGGCGCAGCGGCCTGCTGTTCGCGACCGGCGATGCCGCCGCGCTGGCCGCCGCGGTCCTGCGCGTGCTCGACGATCCCGCCCTGCGCACGTGCCTGGCCGAGGGCGGCCGTCGGCGGCTCCAATCCGCCTTCACCAGCGCCCGCTACGCCCGCGACGTCGAGGCGATCTATGCCGCCCTCGCCTAGCCCCCCGCGCCTCCTGCGCTGGGAGGTCCTGCGCGAGCTGGCCGTGAGCGACTTCCGCTTGAAGTACTACGACTCGGTTCTCGGCTATGCATGGTCGATGCTCAGCCCGCTCCTGATGCTGGCCGTCTTCTATTTCGTCTTCCGCTTCGTCCTCGGGGTGACCACACCCGGTTACCTCGTCTATCTCCTGGTCGGCCTCGTGTGCTGGACGTTCTTCCAGGACTGCAGCTATTCGGGGCTCACGGCGCTCGGAGGAAAGGCGGGTGTCCTGAAGGCGATCCACCTGCCCGCGGGCCTGGTGGTCGCGGCCGGCGTGCTCTCGACCCTGATCACGCTCGCGATCAACGTCAGCGTCCTCGTCCTCGCCCTCGGCCTGGGCGGCCGGCTCTCACCACTCGCGCCCCTGGCTCTCCTGCCGCTCCTGTGCCTGGCGCTGTTCGCGGCGGGCGTGAGCTTCCTCGTCGCCCTGGCCGGCGTCCGCTTCCACGACACGAGCCTGATCTGGAGTGTCCTCCTCCAGGCCTGCTTCTGGCTCACCCCCGTCGTCTACGTGGCCAACACGGGACCCATCGCGGAGCTGCTCTACCTGAACCCGCTCGCGCGCTGCCTCTACCTGATCCGCTGGTTCCTGCTGTACGACTACCTTCCGACCCTGCGTTTCGTGGTGCTCACCGTCCTGGCGTGCGGCGCTACGTTCGTCGCCGGAGTCGGGCTCTTCCTGCGCCGGCAGTCCGGTATCCCCGAAGCGCTGTGATCGATCTGCGGGGCGTGTCCAAGGTCTTCTCGATCCCTCACCAGAAGCGAAAGACCGCCTTCGACCGCGTCTTCGGCCGCGGGCACTACACGTTCGAGTCGTTCCACGCCTTGAACGAAGTCAGCCTCCGCGTCGAAGCCGGCGAGTTCGTGGGGATCGTCGGCCGCAACGGCTGCGGGAAATCGACGCTGCTCCGCGTCGTGGCCGGGATCTACCCTCCCACGACCGGGACCGTCCGCGTCGACGGGGCGGTGGCCCCCATCCTGGAGCTGGGGGTGGGCTTCAACGGCGCCCTGACCGTCCGCGACAACGTCTTCCTCTACGGGGTGCTGCTCGGAGTGCGCCGGCGGCGACTGGAGGCGGAGCTGGCGAGCATCCTGGACCGGGCGGGCATCAGCCGGTTCGAGGATGCCCGGCTGGAGACGCTCTCGACGGGGCTCAGGACCCGCCTTGCGTTCACCGTGGCGCTCCTGGCCGAGGCGCCCGTGCTCATCGTCGACGAAGCCCTCGCGGTGGGTGACGAGAAGTTCCAGGCCCAGTGCCTGGCCGAGCTGCGCCGGCTGAAGGACGAGGGACGCACGGCGCTGCTCGTCAGCCACGACGTCAGCCTGCTGAGCCAGGTCTGCCGGCGGCTGGTGCTGCTCGATGCGGGCACGGTGCGGGAGGACGGCCCGGTCGAGAAGGTGATCGAGCGCTACCGCTCGGCCTGAAGGCGATGAACGCGCCGGACCTCACCGTCGTCGTCGTGGCCTACCGCTCGGCCCCTCACCTGCCGGCATGCCTGGAGTCCGCCGCCGCTTCTTCGGACGGCTTGGCGCAAGAGACGATCGTGGTCGACAACGCCTCCGGCGATGGCACGCCGGATCTCGTGCGCGCGCAGGCGCCCGAGGCGCGGTTGATCGTCAACGAGTCCAACCGCGGCTTCGCGGCGGCGGTGAACCAGGCGGCCCGGATGGCCCGCGGCCGGCACGTCCTGCTCCTCAACCCGGACGCGCGTCCGCTTCCGGGCTGCATCGCGCGGCTGGCATCCGAGCTCGACACGAGACCCGAGGTCGCGCTCGCGGGGCCGCAACTGCTGGGCCCCGACGGCGGGCTCCAGCCCTCGGCCTGGCCGGCGCCGGGACTGCTCAGCCTCGCCTACGACGCGCTGCTCCTGCACAACCTGATGCCGCGGAGCCGGCTCCGGCTCGTGAACGCGCCCGGCCGCGAGCCGGTGGACGTCGAGTGCCTCTCCGGCGCGTGCCTCCTCGTGCGCCGGAGCGCGTTCGAGGCCCTGGGCGGGCTGGACGAGCGCTTCTTCATTTATTACGAGGATACGGACCTGGCGGTGCGAGCCCGGGCGGCCGGGTACCGCGTGCGGCTCGTGCCCGCCGCACAGGCCGTGCACCTCGTGGGCGGCAGCGCGTTCCAGGATCGGCGGCAGTTCCTGATCCGCTTCCACGAGAGCCGCGGGCGCTTCCTGGCCAAGCACCATCGGGGGCTGAAAGGCGTCGCCCTGCAAGTCCTCCATGGCCTCGGCTTCGCCGTGCGGGTCACCGTCGACCGTTTGCGCGGCCTCGTTTGACCCCCGTCCCGCGCGGATGCTAGCCTCCGGAAACCGGCACCGGTCGAACCGCCGCGGAGGGGCGGTCATGGGCAAGGACACCCTCACCGTCACCGACAACCGGACGGGCAAGACCTACGAGATCCCCATCGAGGACGGGGCGATCCGCGCCCTCGACCTGCGGCAGATCAAGACGGGGCCCGCCGACTTCGGGCTGATGACCTACGACCCGGCCTTCACCAACACGGCGTCCTGCCGGAGCAAGATCACGTTCATCGACGGGGACAAGGGCATCCTCCTCTACCGGGGCTATCCGATCCAGGAGCTGGCCGAGAAGAGCAACTACCTGGAGACGGCCTACCTCATCCTCAACGGGGAGCTTCCCACGCGGGCGCAGTACGAGCGGTGGGTGCACGACATCACCCACCACACGATCGTCCACGAGAACATCAAGGAGCTGATGGGGAGCTTCCGCTACGACGCCCACCCGATGGGGATGCTCGTCTCGACCGTGGCCGCGCTGTCGACCTTCTACCCGGACGCGAAGCACATCCACGATCCGCAGAACCGCCGCACGCAGGTCTTCCGGCTCATCGCCAAGATGCCGACGATAGCGGCCTTCGCGTATCGCCACTCGGTGGGGACGCCGTACGCCTACCCCGACAACGAGCTGAGCTACTGCGGGAACTTCCTCCAGATGATGTTCAAGCTGGCGGGGAAGTACAAGGTGAACCCGGTCCTCGAGCAGGCCCTGGAGGTGCTGTTCATCCTCCACGCCGACCACGAGCAGAACTGCTCCACCTCCGCCATGCGGGGCGTCGGCTCCTCCGAGGTGGACCCCTACTCGGCCACTGCCGCCGCCGTCGCTGCCCTTTATGGACCCCTCCACGGGGGGGCCAACGAGGCCGTCCTGCGCATGCTCCGGGGGATCGGGAGCCGGGACAAGGTCCCGGCCTTCATCAAAGAAGTCAAGACGAGCGGGGGCGAGGTCCGCCTGATGGGTTTCGGCCACCGGGTCTACAAAAACTACGATCCCCGGGCGAAGATCATAAAGACGATGGCCGACAACGTGTTCGAGGTCACCGGCCGCAACCCGCTGCTCGACATCGCCCTCGAGCTCGAGAAGATCGCCCTCGAGGACGAATACTTCGTGAAGCGGAAGCTCTATCCCAACGTGGACTTCTACTCCGGGCTCATTTACCAGGCGATGGGGTTCCCGGAGGACATGTTCCCGGTGCTGTTCGCGATCCCGCGCACTTCGGGCTGGCTCGCGCAGTGGGAAGAGATGCTGCAGGACAAGGACCA
>QHVJ01000355.1 GCA_003222275.1 Acidobacteriota bacterium
GACATCGAGCACCTCATGGCGACGCCGGGGTTCTATGAGGACCGTGTCGTCTCGGAACGCGCGGTCAGCCAGCGCCAGCAGCTCTTGCAAGAGGTCGAGAGCCTCATGGTCGAGTGGGAGTCGCTGCAAACGGCGGCGCAGGTCAAAGAAGGCTAGCTTTCACCGAGAGAAGACCACGTGGAACTCTTCCCGGGAGGAGTCGCGCGAGTCAATGTCAGCAACGACGGACAGGATCAGAGTTTCGTCTCCGCGTCCTCTCTGTTCCCCTCCGCGCCCTCCGCGCTAAAGAGCAACGTTAGCTGACCTTCGGGCGCGTGGCGTGGGCCGCGAGCCAGTCGACGAGGCCCGGCGCGAGCGCGTTGAGCCACACGATCGCGCGCGACAAGCGGTAGGGATAAACCTCGGGCCGCGGGCGGCGGGCGCAGGCCACGATCGCGCGCGCGACGGCGTCGGCCGACTGCCTGGGACCGACCGGTCCCCCCTTGCGGCCCGCGGATGCCCGCGCCGCCACCTCCGCGAACTCGGTCTCGGTGCTCACCGGATGCACCGAGCAGGCGGCGATCCCCGTGCCCCGAAGCTCCATCCGGAGCGATTCGGTCAGGCTGATCTGGGCCGCCTTGGTCGCGGCGTACGCCGCCCCGCCCGCCAGCGCGCGGTGGCCCACGATCGATGACACGTTGATGATCACGCCCCGACCCTGGCGCTTCATCACGGGCAGCACGGCCCGGCAGCCGTGGACGGTACCGAGGTAGTTCACCTCCATCAGCCGCCGGTAATCCTCCAGGGGCGTCTCCTCGACCGATCCGCGCACGCCCGCGCCCGCGTTGTTGACCATCACGTCGAGCCGGCCGAAGCGCTCCACCGCGGCGTCCACGAAGCGCCGCACGTCGGCGGCGCTGGCCACGTCGGCGGCCATCACCAACGCCTCCGATCCCAACGCGCGAACCTCCGCCGCCAGCGCCTCCAGCCGATCGACCCGGCGCGCGGCGAGCGCGAGGCGGGACCCGGCGCGCGCGAAGGCCAGCGCGGACGCCCATCCGATCCCGGCCGAGGCCCCCGTGATGGCGACGACGGCCCCCCGCGGGTCGACCCCCTTCAACGCGCGCCCGTGGTCGCCACCGCACTCACAAACCGTGCGCCTCCAGCCAGCGCAGGATCGCGTCGAAGATCTCCTTCTGCACCTCGCCCGGCGTGCGGCCCGAGCGTTTCGGAACGCCGAAGGAGTGGTCACCGTCGTCGATGCGATGAAGGGTCGCGAGCGGCGAGAGCCGCTCCAGGAGCGCTTCGAGCAGGTCCCGGCGCGCGAAGGCATCGCGCGTGCCCTGCACGAAGAGCATCGGCACCGCGATGTCCGGCAGGTGCCGGTCGCGCCGTATGCGGGTGCGTCCCGGCGGATGGAGAGGATAGCCGAGGAAGATCAGGCCCTCGGCCGGCGCGCCCTTGGCGACGGCCTGGGAAGCGATGCGCCCGCCCATGGACTTCCCACCGAGGACCACCTTCTCAGCGGCGAGGCCGCCCCGCGTGTAGTCCCCGACGGCGCGCGCCGTGCGCTCGAGCACGTCCGGCGGATCCGGGGCGCGGCGCCCGTGGTCCGAGTAGGGAAAGTTGTAGAGCACGGCCCGCCGTCCGGAGTCGGCCAGGGTTTCGGCGAGATCCACGAGCATCCGGGTGCGTCGGTCCCCGCCGGCCCCGTGGCCCAGGACGACCGCGGTCGACCCCTCGCCGTGGACGGACGCGGTGACCGTGAAGTCGCCGGCCGGAATGCGTATCTCCTGCACGTTCCTGAGCATACCCCGCTCCCGCCAGGCTCCGCGCACGATCCCCGAACGGGTGTAGACTCCGGCGGCGGGATGACCAAGGTCCTGATCGTGGCTGGCTCTGAGCTGACTGCCGTGCTCGAACGCACCGTCGTGTGGCGGAGCGACGTGCAGCGGCTGTTCGCGCCGGATCTGGCGGGCGCCTTCGAGGCGGCCTGCAGCGCGTTGCCGAAGCTCGTCATCCTCGACGGGGCGCCCCAGGACCAGGTGGTCGAGATCCTCCGCCGCTTCCGCGCCGACGGGCTCACCCGCAAGATGTCGCTGGCCGTGCTGCGGCGATCGGCCACGGTGCCGGAGGTCGAGTCCCTGCGCCGCGCGGGCGCGAACGTGGTCTTCGCCGGGGACGCCCTCCCCTACCTGTGGGATGCGTGGCTCGAGGAGCTGCTCGAGGTGCCCCGGCGGCGCGTGGTGCGCGTCCCGCTCCGGCTCGACGTCTGGTCGCGCTCCGAAGCCACCGAGGAGCCCCTCCTCGGCTCGATCGTCGACATCAGCGTCAAGGGGATGCTGCTCGAGACGGCCGAGCCCATCGAGGTGGGCACCAAGCTCGACCTGTCCTTCCGCCTCCCGGAGGATCCCACCGACCTCCGCGTGGTCGCGCAGGTCATCCGGCAAGAAGCGGGAGAAGAGGGGCGCACGCGCGCGGGCGTCGAGTTCGTGATCGTGCGGGCGGTGGTGCGCGAGCGCATCCGCGCCTTCGTCGAAGGGGAGCCGGGGAGGTAGGGCCGTGTACGAGTCCCACTACGGGTTCGCGGAGAAGCCCTTCAACCTGACCCCGGACCCCAAGTACCTCTACCTGTCCCAGCGCCACACGGAGGCCTTCGCCCACCTGGAGTTCGGCCGGCGCGAGCGGGGCGGATTCATCCTCGTCACCGGTGAGGTGGGAACGGGCAAGACGACGCTCGCGCGCTATTTCCTCTCGCGGCTCGACTCGCGCACCGCCACTGCCTTCGTGCTCTATCCGGCGCTCACCGCGGCCGAGCTGCTGCGCTCGACCCTCGAGGACCTGCACATCCCCGTCCCCGGCGGCTCGCTCAAGGACCACGTCGACGCGCTGCACCGATTCCTGCTCGAGGCGCGGGAGAAGGGCCGCGACGTCGTGCTCCTCATCGACGAGGCCCAGGACCTCTCGTCCGAGGTGCTCGAGCAGATCCGGCTCATCTCGAACCTGGAGACGGACACCGAGAAGCTGATCCAGATCGTGCTCATGGGCCAGTCGGAGCTGCAGGAGATGCTGTCCCGCCGCGAGCTGCGGCAGCTCGCGCAGCGGGTGACCGCCCAGTACCATCTCTCCCCGCTCAGCCGCCCGGAGACCGAGGACTACGTCGCTCATCGGCTGCGCGTGGCGGGCGGCGAAGGCAAGGTCTCGTTCACGCCCGGCGCGTTGGCGGTGGTGCACCAGCGCTCGGGCGGAGTGCCGCGGCTCATCAACCTCATCTGCGACCGTGCGCTCCTGGCCGGCTACGTCCAGGGCGCCCGGGTGGTGGACGCTTCGATGGTGCGGCGCGCCGCGCGCGAGGTGAAGGGCGCCTCGACGCCGGAGCCGCTGCGCCGTTACGCCGCCCTCGCGGCGCTCACGGCGGCCGCCGTCATCGCCGGCCTGGGCCTGTGGCACGGACGATCCTCGTCGGCGCCGGTCGATGCCGCGCCGGCCGCGGTCGTGCCCGCCGCCGCTCCCGTCACGATGCTGCCGGCGAACCCCCCGGCCGCGAGCGCCTCTTCCCTGTTGTCACCGGTGCTCCTCGCCCTCGATCGCGGCCGCTCCTTCGACGCGGCGGTCGGCCGGGTGCAGGCGCTGTGGGGACCCGATGCGCTGGAGCGGACGACGCTGCGCACCCACATGGAACAGGTCCGCCGGCTGAACCTCCCGGTCGTGCTCGAGATGTTCCATCCCGCGCGCCGGGACACCTGCTACCTCGCGTTGCTGCATCTCGACGGCGACCAGGCGGTGGTGGCCGCGGACGGCTCGCCCCTGCGCGTCCCGCTGGCCGAGGTCGACCGGCTGTGGACGCGGCAGGCCGTCTTCCTCTGGCGCGATTTCGACGCGATCACGCCGGCCAGCGACCCCCAGCGGACCAACGCCTGGGTGCGGCAGGCCCTCTCTCGGCTGGGGTATCCGGCCCCGGAACCGGATCTGGCCCTCGCCGTGGCGCGCTTCCAGCAAGACGCCGACCTCGCCGCCGACGGCGTCATCGGCGCGCGGACGCTGATGACCCTGTACAGCCGCAGCCAGTACCCACGGCCCCGCCTCACCGGGGGCGCGTCGTGAGCCTGATCCTCGAGGCGCTGAAGAAGCTCGACCGCGAGAAGCGGGCGCCCGATCGGGGCTTCCTGGTCGTCGGCGCCGTCCCCTGGCCGGCTCCGCGCCCGCGGCCGTGGATGCCGCTGCTGCTCGTGCTGGCGGCGGGGGCCGCCGCCGGCTCGGTACTGTGGCTCGCGTGGCGAGCGCGCGGGCGCGAAGAGGCCCCCACGCGCGTCGTCACGTCCACCACGATGTCGGCGGCCGCGCCCAGAGCCGCGGCGGTGCCATTGGTGGTGGCGCCGCCTTCGACCCTGCCTCCGCTCGTCGAGAGCCCCACGCGCGGGCCAGGGACGCGCCCGGCCGCGGATCGACCCGCGGCGGAGGCCGATCGGCGCGCGGCCGCGCCCGCCGGCCTGTTGCTCCAGGCCATCAGCGAGCGCGACGGCAAGCCGATCGCCGTCCTCAACAGCCGCGTCGTCCACGAGGGGGACCACTTCGACGGCGTCACCGTCGTGCGCATCGGCGCGGACGAGGTGGAGATCGAAGAGCAGGGGCACCGGCGCGTCCTGCGTTTCTGATGGCGGCTGCCGCCGGCGCGCTGCTCGCCCTCCTGGCCGCCGGGGCCCTCCTCATCAACCTGTATTTCGCCAGCCTCGTCCTCGGCCGCTGGCCGCGGCTGAGGCGGGCGCTCGGACGCCTGTTCACCGCGTGCGGCGCGGACACGTCCTCCTGCGCGATCGTGGCCGCGACACCGTACGCGCGGCTGTTCGGAGGCGCGCCCAACGTCGCGGCGGGGATCCCGTGGTGTCTGGCGCTTCTCGCCCTCGCCGGGTATTGGATCGCGAGCGGCCGGCTGTTCGTGCCGTGGCCCTATCTGGCCGTCGCGGTGGCGACCCTGCTGGTGGGCGCGTATCTCATCTATGCCCTCGCCGTCGTCCTCGAGCAGCCGTGCCCTCTTTGAATGATCGGGCACGCGTTGCACGCGGCGGTCGCCGCGCTCCTGTGGCTGGTCTGGTGGTGGGGCCGGCGTTGATCATCGCCCCTTCCCGTAACGCCTGAGAACGTCGACGACGCGGTCGATCGGGATCGCCTCCGCCGTGACTCCGTTGCCGGTGACGGTGGTGGCGCGGAAGAGCGAGTTGTAGACGGCCTCCTCGGTGGCCTCGAGCGCCGCCTCGAACAGCGGCGACAGCGCCTCGCCCGGGAGCAGGAGCCGGGCGCTCGGTGCCGCGTCGCCGTGGCGCACCCGGGCCTCGGGCGCGCTCGAGAACGCGATCGCATAATCGCCGCTTCCGTGGGAATACGACGAGCCGGTGCGGGCGAGACCGAAGACGGCGCGGGCCGCGAGCCGCTTGAGGTCGCGGGCGGAGAGCGGAGCGTCGGTCGCCACCACGATCATGCACGAGCCGGAGCCGCTGGCCTTCGCGTCGCCCTCCGGCTTGAACTCGTAGCGGCCCAGCTCGCGGCCGACCGGCGCCCCGTCGATCGTCAGGACGCCTCCGAAGTTGGTCTGCACGAGGACGCCCAGGATCCATCCTCCGTAGCGGGTGGGCAGCTTGCGCGACGCGGTGCCGATCCCCCCCTTCCAGCCGAAGCAGCGCGTGCCCGTGCCTGCCCCCACGCTGCCCTCTTCGACGGGGCCCGGCGCCGCTCCGCGGATCGCCGCCAAGACGTCTTCTTGCCGCACGTGGCCGCCGCGGATGTCGTTGAGCCCGCCGTCGTTGGTTTCCCCCACCAGAGCATTCACCGAGCGTACGTCCTCGTTGCCCGGCCGGCCGATGGTGTCCCGGACGACGGCTTCCACCGCCGTGCCCACGCTGAGCGTGTTCGTGAGCACGATCGGCGTCTCGATCGTCCCCAGCTCGTCGACCTGGGTCGAGCCGGCGAGCTTGCCGAACGCGTTGCCCACGAATACGGCTCCCGCCACCTTTTCCTGG
>QHVJ01000300.1 GCA_003222275.1 Acidobacteriota bacterium
TCCCTTCGCGGTATGGGCGAGGTCGGCGCGGTGGGCGCGCTCGTAGGTCTGGATGTCCTTGAAACGGCCATGGGCGTCGCGGACCGCGTAGAGTTTCTTGCCGCTCTTGCTGCGGTGGGTCGTGCGTCGGGCTTTGGCCATCCTGACCTCCTTGTCGACGTCCTCAGTAGCTATGTTACTCAACGAACCGCCGCGAGGTGGGCGGAAAACGTCGCCGGATCGATGTTGGCCCCGCACACGATGAGGCCCACCCTCCGTCCCTGCAGGCGCTCGCGCAAGGGCCCGACGAGGGCGGCCGTGGCCGCCGCGCCCGCCGGCTCGACCGCGAGCTTGGCGGAGGCGAAGAGCAGCAGCATCGCCCGCCGCAGGGCGTCGTCGCTCACGAGCACCAGCTCGTCGACGTAGCGCCGGCACAGGGAGAAGCTGTAGGGCGCGGCGTGCGGCGCGCCCAGGCTGTCCGCGATCGTGCGTACGGCTTCGATGGCCTGGGGCGAGCCGGCGGCGAAGCTCCGATGCATGGAATCCGCGCCTTCCGGCTCCACGCCGTAGA
The DNA here is from genome assembly GCA_003222275.1 of Acidobacteriota bacterium. Classification (GTDB taxonomy): domain Bacteria; phylum Acidobacteriota; class Vicinamibacteria; order Fen-336; family Fen-336; genus AA32. The sequence continues at coordinate 551 of QHVJ01000300.1, forward strand.
CGCGGCAGCGGGGGCTCGCCAGCTTCACCGCCGCGGCCACGCCGGCGCACAGCCCGCCGCCCCCGATGGGCACCACCACCGCTTCCAGCTCGGGCACCTGCTCGACGAGCTCGAGGCCGAGGGTGGCGGTGCCGAGCGCGGTGCGCGGGCCTTCGAACGGATGCACGAACGTGCGTCCCTCCTCCGCTTCGATCTCCTTCACGCGCGCGAAGGCCCGGTGCACGTCCTCGACGAGCTCCACCTCGGCGCCGAGCTCGCGGCACTTCGCGACCCGGAACGGGTTGGCGGTCCGGGGCATCGCGACCTTGGCCGTCGTCCCGAGCACCTGCGCCGCGTACGCGACGGCGATGGCGTGGTTGCCGGCGCTGACCGCGGTGACACCGCGCGCGAGCGCGTCCTTCGGCAGGTCGAGCATGACGGCGAGGGCGCCCCGCGCCTTGAAGGTGCCCGTCCGCTGGAACAGCTCCTCCTTCAGGAAGACCCGGGTTCCGGGTCCCACCTCGCGCGCCAGCGCGGGATCGTCCCACTCGCGCACGGGCGTCGTCACGACGAGGGCGCCCAGGCGGGCGCGGGTGGCGCGGATGGCGGTCAGGTCCGCCGGCCCATCGTCGCCGCGCGCGGGAGTCCGTCCCGCGCTCACTCCGTGTCCGCCTCCTCGAAGAGCACGTCGCACGCCAGGGTCTGCGGACCCGCCTCCGTGCACACCGCGTAGCTCTTCTCCTTGCCGCCGTGCATGGCGAGGCCGGCGTGACGTCCCTGGCGGTCGAGGACGTAGAACTTCAGGTCGAACATCGGGTGGCCCCGGTCGTTGAGGAGCCGCTTCTCGACGGTGTTCGCGGCCACGCGCTTGAGCGCCTCCATCCCCGCATCCTTCGGGTGCAGGCCGCGCCGCAGCCCTTCCACGATGAGGTACGACGACAGGTTGAAGAGGTTGGCCTCGCCGCGGCCGGTGGAGCCCGCCGCCCCCACGTCGCCGTCGAGGTAGAGCCCGGCCCCCAGTATGGGCGAGTCGCCGACCCGGCCCGGGATCTTCCACGACAGGCCGCTCGTGGTGGTGACGCCGCAGATCTCTCCCTTGGCGTTGATGCCGTCGCAGTTGATCGTCCCGTAGACGTGCTCGGCATCGAGCAGGCCCTCGGCGACCATCTCCCGCCGGGCGCGGTCACCGGCCTCGGTGCGCTTGGCGGGGTCGAGGTAGTGCTTGGGATCGATCCTCCGCTTCCAATCGAGCCACTTCCGGCGCGAGTTCTCCGTATTGAGGTCTTCCTCGATCTTGAAGCCCATCGCCCGGGCGAAGTCCTGCGCGCCCTGGCCCACGATCAAGTGATGGTCGGTCTGCTCCAGCACCGCTTTCGCCACCAGCGAAGGGGTGCGCACGCCCTCGAGGGCGGCGACGCCGCCCGCGCGCTTCTTCGGCCCGTGCATGCAGCACGAGTCGAGCTGGACCACGCCGTCGGCGTTGGGGAGGCCGCCGTAGCCGACGCTGTCGTCCTCGGGATCCAGCTCAACGATGTTCACGCCGGCGATCACGGCGTCGAGGACGTCCTCGCCCCGCGTCATGCGGGCGAAGGCCTCCTCCACCGCCGAGCGCGGCCCGCCGTTCTTGTACTTGTTCCCGTTGGCGGAGGCGATCACGACCGGCTTCACCGTCTTGGGCGCGAGCACCGTCGGGGCCTGGGCAAAGCCGGGACGTGCGCTCGCCGCCGCCACGCCCGCGGCGGTGCCCGCCTTCACGAACTCGCGCCGGCTGATTCTCTGTGCCATACGGGTGATCTTACCTACAAACATCCCCGCGCCCACAGCACCGCGGCCATCGCGGGCAGGGCGAGCGCCGTGCGCCACTCGCGGTTGCGCCGCACCCGCTCCCAATCGAAAGAGGTGGCGCGGGGGCCCGCGGGAGCCAGCCGGGGAAGGAACAGCGGCACCGCCGCCGCCCAGGACGCGTACGGCTCCGGGAAGCGGGCGCGGAGGAAGGCGGCCTCCTCGCGCATCGCCGACGGGTAGAAGGCGGCGAAATAGATCGCCACCGCCAGCGCCGCCCAGGGACTGCCCGCCCCGATGGCCACGCCGACGGCCATGGCGAGGCTTCCCAGGTAGAGGGGGTTGCGCGTGTGGGCGTAGGGGCCGCCGGTGGCGAGCGCGCGCGTCTTGTCGATATGCCCCGAGGCCCACAGGCGCATCGCTTCCCCGGCGAGCGCGATCACTCCGCCGGCGGCGAGGCTCCCCGATGAAGGGTGAGCGAGCACGAGGACCAGGATCCCGAGCAGATACCCGAAGGGAACACGCAGGCTAGACGGCATGGACCGCGGCGGCGTCGGGGGCCAGCCGGCGGTCGATCGCCGCCAGCACCTGCTCGACGCTGATCTCGTCCATCACCGCGCCCTCGACGCGATAGCGACCGCCGCGCGCGGCCGCCTCGATCGCGGGAGGACGGACGACCACGTCGCCCGGAGAGAACGGGCCATTGCGCGCAGGATCGGTGGGACCGAACAGCGCCACCACGGGCGTGCCCACCGCGCAAGCCAGATGCAGGGGGCCGGTGTCTGCGGCCACGACGAGCCGCGCCCGCCGGGCCAGCTCGACGTACTCCAGCAGCGTCGTGGCAAACGCCCGCCGGGCGGCGCCGGCGGAGGTGGCCACGACGCGCTCGGCGAGCTCCTCTTCGCCCGGTCCCCACGTCACCAGGCTGGGCAGCCCTCGGTCCCGCAATCCGCGCGCGACGGCTCCGAAGTTCTGCGCGCGCCACAGCTTGCCCGGCCAGCCCCCGGCGGGGTTCAGGATCGCGAATCGCTCCATGCCGGTCGCCGACAGCGCGTGGGCGATCGCCTGACGCTCCGCGACCGCCGCGGGAAGCGGGAACTCGCGAGCGCCGATCTCGTCGATGCCCACGGGCCGGAGCAGCGCCAGGTTCTCGTCGATCACGTGAGTGATGCCGGGGGGCGGCTCCGCGCTCTCTCCGAGCAGCACCGACGAGCCGGGCTCGCGCCGCCACTTCCGGGACATCCCGACGACGCGCCCCGCACCCGTCAGCCGCGCCCAGGTCGCCGACTTCCACAGGCCCTGGAAGTCCAGGGCGACGTCGTACTCCTTGGCCCGCACGTCGGCGAGGACGCGGTGCGCCACGCCCCACGCCGTCAAGCGCGCCGGAGGCGCGGGCCACAGCCGGGACAGGCTGGGATTGCCTTCGAGCAGCGGCCGCGCCGGCGGCTCGACGATCCATCCGGTCTCCCACCCGTGGCGGTGGAGGACGGCCAGCGCCGGCAGCGTATGCACGACGTCGCCGATCGCGGACAGCCGCACGATGACGGCCTTCATCCGCCGCGGATCCGGCGGAGCAGGCTCCGCGTGTCGTGGTCCTTGGCATCGCCGACGATGGCGACGCGGCCGCCGTAGGCGCGCACCACCTCTCTCTCGGGAACGGTCTCCGGCGTGTAGTCGGTGCCCTTGCAGTGGACGTCGGGCCGCAGGGCGAGGAGCACGCGGGTCACGTCGTCCTCGGCGAACACGACGACGTAGTCCACCGCGCGCACGGCGGCCACGAGCAGCGCACGGTCCTGCTCCCCCAGCACCGGGCGGCCCGGGCCCTTCAGCTTCTGCACCGAGGCGTCGGCGTTCACCCCGACCACGAGCACGTCCGCCTGCTCACGCGCGCCCTGCAGGTAGCGGACGTGTCCCACGTGCAGCACGTCGAAGCAGCCGTTGGCGAGGGCGATGGTTCGCCCCGCGCGGCGCGCCTCGCCCACGCGCGCCTGCGCCTCGGCCAGTGTCACGATCTTCTCTCTCGCGGTCCGCAAGGCTCAGGCCCGCGCGTGGTCGGAGGCCACGGCGGCTTCCAGCTCCGCGGCGGACACGGTGGCGGTGCCCCGCTTCATCACCACGATGCCGCCCGCGTAGTTGGCGAGCAGGCTCGCCTCGACCGGCGTCGCCCCCGCGGCGAGAGCGAGCGTGAATGTCGCGATCACGGTGTCGCCGGCCCCCGTCACGTCGGCAACCTGGTCCGTTCCGTAGATGGGGACGTGGAGGGTCGGGCGGCCCGGCTCGAAGAGCGCCATGCCGTCGCTGCCGCGCGTGATGAGGCAGGCCTTGACGCGGAGCCGCCGCAGCAGCATCCGCCCGGCCGACTCCAGCCGGCGCCCGTCGTTGCCGATCGTGATGCCGAGGGCGGCTTCCACCTCCGACTCGTTGGGGGTCACCGCCGTCATGCCGCGGAAGCCGAGCAGGGCGAAGCGCGAGTCCACCGTGGCCGGGACGCGCCGTCGCCGCGCGAGGCCGACCGCGGCCTGGACCAGCTCCGACGTGAGGAGACCGAACCCGTAGTCGCTCACGAGCACCCCGTCCACCCGCTCGCGCATCGAGCGCAGCGACGCGAGGACGGCGCGCCGGGCCGCACTCCGCTCGGGCAGGCGCGTGGCCTTGTCGATGCGCACCATCTGTTGTTTGGTGGAGTGGACGCCGCCGGCGAGGATGCGCGTCTTGACGGGCGTGACGTAGGCGGGATCGATCGCGACGCCGCGTATGGAGATGCCGGTGTCGCGCAGCAGGCCGCGCAGCCGCCGGCCGTGATCGTCGCCGCCGAGCACGCCGACGGGAACGGGCATGCCACCCAGCGTCCGGATGTTGTGGACGGCGTTGGCGCCGCCCCCGAGGCGGATGTCCGTGCCGTCGTACTGGAGGATCAGCACCGGGGCCTCGCGGCTCACGCGCTGCACGCGCCCATACAGGAACTCGTCGGCCACGAGGTCCGCGAGGACCAGGAGCCGCCGGCCGCGGAAGGAGCCGACGATGCGCCGCAGCCGATCGGCGGAAGGGAGAGGCGTCTCCTTCACGCGGGCGGCCCCGGCGCCTCGACCTCGCTCAGGATCCGCTCCACCGCTTCCAGCAGGTGCTCGGCCACGACGTCGGGCGGCCGCGGCCACGACGGTGCGTGCCAGAGGAGCTCTCCCCGGCCGTAGCCCGTCTTCACCAGGACCGCCCTCGCGCCGACGCTACGCGCGAGGTCGAGATCCGCGTCGCGATCCCCCACCACCCACGAGCGGGCGAGGTCGATGTCGAGGTCCTGCGCGGCCCGATGCAGGAGCCCCGGCCGCGGCTTCCGGCACGCGCAGTCCTGCCGGTACGGCGGCTCCCCCGCCGACGGGTGGTGCGGGCAGTAGTAGATCCCGTCGAGCCGGGCCCCGC